>CAKTPR010000043.1 GCA_934591725.1 uncultured Oscillospiraceae bacterium | reverse complement strand
GAAGTAATCGAGCACCTCAGTCGCCTTGCCGCTGCGGCCGAACTCATCGTTCACGCCGAGACGCAGCACCGGCGTGGGGCAGACCTCGCTCAGAAGCTCGCACACGGCGCCGCCAAGTCCGCCGATAACGGAGTGCTCCTCCACGGTGACGATGCAGCCTGTCTCCTTCGCAGCCTTCACGACAAGCTCCGCGTCAAGGGGCTTGATGGTGTGCATATCGATAACGCGGGCGGAAATGCCGTCGGTCTCCAGAGCCTCCGCAGCCTTCATCGCCTGCGGCACCATGATGCCGGTCGCGATTATCGTGACGTCCTTGCCGTCACGGAGAACGGCACCCTTGCCGAGCTCAAAGCTGTAGCCCTCGATCTCGTCGGTGATGATCTCGGTCGCGGGTCTTGCAAGACGCAGATACGCCGGGCCGTTATAGTTGATGAGCGCTTCTACCGCAAGGCGCATCTCATGGCCGTCGCAGGGGCAGCAGACCAGCATGCCGGGCAGTGCGCGCATGAGCGCGAAGTCCTCGATGCACTGATGGGTCGCGCCGTCCTCGCCGACGGAGACGCCGCCGTGGGAGCCGACTACGGTGCAGTTGAGGTGCGGATACGCGATAGAGTTTCTGACCTGCTCGTACGCGCGCCCCGCCGCAAATATAGCAAAGGTATTCGTAAAGGGCTTGTAGCCGCAGGTCGAAAGCCCGGCGGCGATATCGGTCATGTTGGCTTCGGCAATGCCGCAGTCAAAGAATCTCTCAGGATGCGCCGCGGCGAAGAATTTCGACATCGTCGCGCCCGCAAGGTCGGCGTCCAGCACAACGAGCTTGGGGTACTTGTCGGCAAGTTCAGCAAGAGCCTCGCCGTAGGCATTGCGTGTTGCTATCTTTCCTGCCATATCAGAGCACCTCCAGTTCTTTGATGCGGGCTTCAAGCTCGCTCATTGCCTGTGCGTACTGCTCGGCGTTCGGAGCCTTGCCGTGCCACCCGGCCTGATTTTCCATGAAGGACACACCCTTGCCCTTCACGGTGTGCATGAGGATTATCGTCGGCTTGCCCTTTGTCTCTTTGGCCTTCGCCAGCGCATCGGCAAGCTGTGAAAAGTCATGCCCGTCGACGGAGATGACGTTCCAGTTGAATGCTTCAAACTTCTTGTCCAGCGGTTCGGCGGGCATAACGTCAGCCGTCGCGCCGTCTATCTGAAGTCCGTTCACATCTACGAACGCGCAGAGGTTATCGAGCTTCCACTTCGCCGCGGACATCGCGGCCTCCCAGATCTGGCCTTCTTCGATCTCACCGTCGCCGCAGATGGCGTAGGTGCGGTAGCTTTTGCCGGAGAGCCTCGCGGCGAGAGCCATGCCGACGGCGGCACTCAGCCCCTGGCCGAGAGAGCCGGTCGACATATCCACGCCGGGGACGTGACGCATATCCGGGTGTCCGGAATAGTGCGCCTTTATCGAGCGGAAGAGCTTTATCTCCTCCGTGGGGAAATAGCCCCTGAGCGCGAGTATGGAGTAAAGTGCCGGGGAGCAGTGCCCCTTGGAGAGCACGAACCTGTCCCTGTCCGCCCACGCGGGGGCAGCGGGGTCAATATTCATTTCGTCAAAATACAGCTCCGTCAGCGCATCGATGCAGGAGAGCGAACCGCCCGGATGCCCGGACGCCGCGGAATATACCGCTTCAACGCAAAGCATACGCGCCTTGGCAGCAGTCAGCATAAGCTGTTTTTCCTTTGCCTTGTCCATGTTATATGCTCCTTATACTTACGATCGTTCGGCGGCCGCAGGGCTGCCGCTTATTATTATACATACTTTTCCGCACGACCGCAATCTCATTTTTTTCGGTAACCGATTTACTTATTTTTCCCACAAATTTATTATTTATTTTGCTCCGTCATATCCGGGAACAGCACAAACTGCATAATTATCCCGCGGTACGCCTTTTTCGCACCGCGGGATATGAGAAAATTTTCAGATAACTATTGCGTTCTTCGGGCAGGCCTCGGCGCAGGTGCCGCAGCCGATGCACTTGTCCTCATCAAGCGTCCAGGTCTTGGCAGCTCTGTCCACGGTCAGCGCGTCCGCGGGGCACTTCTTCGCGCAGAGCGTGCAGTGAACGCATCTGCTCTCATCGCAGGCAGGCTTGCCGTCGCCGCGCGGCTTGACGGAGGACGCTTCCGCGCTCTTCTCCGCCGCGGGTGCGGCGGGCTTCTTCGGTGGAGCCTTTATAAAGCTGCCTGTCACGAGCAGATCCTCTTCCTTCGTCGCGATCATGTGATAGTCGCGGGTGAGCGTTATGGCGTGGCGGCTGCAGAAATCGGCGCAGGTCGCGCAGAAGGTGCAGGAGCCGAGGTCAAAGGTCAGCGTGACCTTATCGCCCTGGCCGTCCTCGCCCTTTTCTACCGTCCGGGTGATCGCGCCGCCGGCGCAGACGCGCTCGCACATACCGCAGCCGATGCACTTATCGGCGCGGTAAGCGATGCGCCCGCGGTAATTCTGCGCGGCCTCGCTCGGCACGGCGGGGTACATATTGCAGCTGGATTTACTGAAGAGCTTCGATATCGCTTCTCTCGCAAACGGGAAATCCATTACATTTTCCCCCTCTTCTCCTGAAGTATTTTTGCCGCCAGCGCGAGCCCGTCGATGACGGCCTCGGGCTTGGGCGCGCAGCCGGCCACGTCGACATCGACATGGACGTACTTGCTCAGCGGCCCGGCTACGGAATAGCTGCCCTTAAAGACGTTGCCCGACTGCGGGCATGAGCCCATCGTGACTATGCAGCGCGGCTCGGGGACCTGAGAGATCGCGCTCAGCACGCGCGGCAGGGACTGCTTTGTGACAGGCCCGGTCACCACGACGATATCGGCATGGCGCGGGGTGCCGGTCAGCTTGAAGCCAAGGCGCTCCGCGTCGTAGCGCGGGGTCAGCACGGAGACAAGCTCAATATCGCAGCCGTTGCAGGAACCGGCGTTGATGTGGAAAAGCCACGGGGATTTGCCGGTGCTCTCCTCGATAAGTTTCTTAAACATTCCCGCACCTCCTTACATACCGTACCATGCCAGCACAAGGCTAATGAGCGCAAGGCCGGAGACGACTGTCCAGTAGTATTTGAATATCTGCTCTATCTTGAGCCTTGCGGTGATGGCGTGGACGAAGGATATGCTCACTGCCGTCAGCACGATGCAAAGCAGCAGGAGTATAACTATACCCAGCAGCATCGTCATGCCCGCAGCAGCGCCGCCGGTGAGCCCGATGAGCGCGACGAGCTTTTCAATCCCGCCGCCGATGCCGCCGAGAAACAACGCGACGAACAGGCTCGTAAGCGTGAGCATCTTGATGGCGTGGTTGAGCTTATATACTCCGAGGGGCGCGCCGCTGTATTCGGCGAGCATACCTTCGCATATCTCCGTCTCGGCCTCGGCCGCGTCGAAGGGATGGTTGCCCGTTTCGCCGGGGATTATGAGCAGCATCGCGGCAGCTGCCGGGATCATGCTCGCCTTGAGGATCAGGCTGCCGTTTGCCGCCTGATACAGGGCGATATCCGTCAGCGAGAAGCACAGTCCCGTGCCCATCGCGTCGCCCACGGTCTTTGCCACTGACAGCAGCACCAGCACCAGCGGCAGCTCGCAGGAGATGATCGTGACCATCTCGCGGCTGAGGCCGACGCCTGCGTAGGGAGAGCCGCTGGCCGCGCCGCCGAGCATGGCGGACATGGCCGGGATGAGCAGCAGATAGAGGATGACGATGATATCCGCGACCTGCGAAAACGCAGTAAAGGTGAACACCGGGATAAACAGCTGGATCACGACGAGCGCTGCAAGCCCGACCAGCGGAGCCATGAGGAACATCGTCCTCGACGCCGCGGCGGGAACGATGCACTCCTTGCCGCAGAGCTTGAAGAAATCATAAAACGGCTGAAGCACCGGCGGGCCGACGCGCTTCTGCATCTTGGCCACGAGCTTGCGGTCAATGCCGCACAGCAGCAGCCCCGCGAAGAAGCAGAACAGGAAGCCGGGGAAAATGAGGACATAGCCCAGATTATACAGAGCCGTGACGATAATATCTTTCATCATATTTCCCACCCCCTTAAAGCGCTATCAGCATGAAGGCCATGATGACCGTCACGTCTACGACCGCCCACAGCGCGTAATCGTTGACAACGCCGCTGTGCAGCCTGTGCATGAAATCGAAATAGTGACGCCAGTTGTGCTTGAGACCCCAGAAGAGATCCTCGCCGCCGACCTGAGAATACACGTTCTTTTCGCCGCCGTAGAAGAGCTGGTACTTGGTGTCGGTCACGCTCTCGGCAGTCTTTGCCCCGTCATAGCGGGAGGAGACAGCCGCGATGGTTATCGCAAGCAGTGTGATGCACAGCAGGAGCAGCCAGTTGACCGGAGCCCACACACCCATGCTCACGAAGCTTACCGCGGGCGCGGCGAGCGTGCTGTCAAAGCCCATCGCGCTTATGTACTTACCTGCACTGAGCGCAGCCGTCGCCGCGGGCTCGGTAATGAAGGCGGTGACAAGGTTCGGGAAAAGACCGGTGACAACGCAGAGAGCCGCAAGCAGCCCCATTGCGATGCGCATGCCTATCGGCGCTTCCTCGGTGTTTTCAAACTCGACGGAGAGCTGACCGAAGAACACGCTCTGGCTGACCTTGACGAAGGACGCGAGCGTCAGCACCGAGGTCACGAGCGCCGCGATGAGTGCGAACACGAACAGGAAGTTCCCGCTCTCGACGGCCTTCTGGTATATCGCCTGATAGATCATCCACTTCGATGCGAAGCCGTTGAAGGGCGGCAGGCCGCTTATGGAAAACGCGCCTATGAGGAACATCACCGTCGTGTGCGGCATCTTTCTTGCAAGCCCGCCGAGACGGTTGAGGTCGCCCGTGCCGGTCTGGTGCATGACAGCACCGGCGGCAAGGAACAGCAGCCCCTTGAAAATGGTGTGGTTCATTGCGTGGTAAAGACCCGCCGAGAGACCGAGCGCCGTGGCAAGGCCTACCGCCGTGAGCACGTAGCCTATCTGGGAAATGCTGTGGAACGCGAGCAGACGCTTGAAGTCATGCTGCGCAAGCGCCATGGTCACGCACACCAGCATACTCACGCAGCCGAGGAAAACGAGCAGGAACTGCATCGTCCCCTTGTCCATGACCTGGAACAGGAAGTAGCACAGGCGGATGATCGCGTAAAGGCCGGACTTTGTAAGCACGCCCGATATGAGCAGCGATACGGACGCGGGAGCCGCGCCGTGGGCATCCGCCGCGAGCGGATGGAACGGCACGATGAAGGCCTTTGTCGAGAAGCCCGCGAGCAGCAGCGCAAAGGCTATCTTCATTCTGGCAGAGCCGAGCATACCCGGCAGGAGTGCTGCCAGCTGCGCGAGGTTCAGCGTGTGCGCCTCGGCATAGAGCATCACTATCGCCGTGAGAATGAATGCCGAGCCGATGGAGCCGACGACAAGGTACTTGAACGCCGCCTCAAGCGCGCCCTCGCTCTTGCTGCGGTAAGCCGTCAGGCCAACCGCGCCGATGGTGAGTATCTCCACCATGATATACATGTTGAAGATATCGCCCGTCAGCACCATGCCGAGGACGCCGCCGGAGGTCATGAGCAGCAGCGTGTAATACTGCACCTGATGCGCGTCATGCGTCACATAATCAAGACTGTAGACACATGCGGCAAAGGCCGCGATACCGACGAGCAGTCCGAAGAACAGGCTCAGTGCATCGACCTCTATCGCGATGCCTATCGCATAGCCGCCGGCGATGCTGCGGTTGCCGAGCCAGTAGGAGATTATCTCTCCGTCTATCATTACCGGCTTTATGAGCGCGATAAGGCAGGCAAGGCTCAGAGCGGACGCGATCATTGACACTATCCTTCTCACGCCGCCGCGTGTGCCGAAGGTCGTGATAAAGAACGCGCCGAAGAACAGCAGCATTATCGCGCAGATCGGGAGGTGATGGTAATCAAGGATCATCCGTGCAGCCTCCTTATCTCTCTGGTGTCAAGAGTCTTGTACTGTTCGTCGAGACGCATGACTATCGCAAGGCTCATTGCGGTGACGCACGCGCCGATAACTATGCTCGTGAGGGTCAGCGCCTGCGGTATTGGGTCGACAAAGTAGCTTGCCGCGGTTATCTCGCCCTGCGTGAAAATGGGCGCTGTACCGCCCGGCACATATCCGACGGAGATGAGGAAGATGTTCACACCGTAGTCCATGACGCACATACCGATGACGGTCTTGACCGCGTTGTGCTTTACAACAATGCAGTATAATCCCAGAAATATCAGGAAGAACGAAGCAATATAGTTCATCGTAATCATACTTGCCACCTCACTTCAGGTTGTCTATATCCTGAGGATACAGAACGCTGAGCATACCGATGGAGAGCGTCACAGCCGCGGTGAACACGTCGAACGCGACAGTCTCGCCCATCCAGAACACCGTGCCGCTGCTGAAGAGCGCGCCTATATCGCCGTGGTAATAGAACACGTTCTGGCAGAAGCTCGCGCCGAGGACGACGCCGACGAATGCGAGGACAACGTACAGCATCAGCGCGACGCCTTCGAGCTTATGGGTAAGGTTCGGGTGCAGGGCGCGCTTGGCCTCTTCATAGCCGTGGGCAAGGTAGATGAGCAGCACGACGGCGACCGTGAGTATGCCGCCCTGGAAGCCGCCGCCCGGGGTCAGGTGGCCATGGAGCATAATATAAAAGATATATACGAGGCAAAGCGGAATGATCCTGTCACAGCCGCAGCGGGTTATAACGCGCTTGATGGTGACGTTATCTGCGTATCTTTCCATCTCGCTCCTCCTTCATTTTTTCTTTTTCGGCCTTGGTCTTTCTCAGCAGAATGATAACGGAGGAAACCGTGAGTATCATTATGAAAGACTCGCCCATCGTGTCGTAGCCTCTGAAGTCGAAGACTATGGAGGTGACGTCGTTCACGGCGTGGGTCTTTGCAAGGTTCTGCTGGACTATCGCGGCGGCCGCGCCGTCGGCCTCGGAATCGTCATAGGCTTCGGGGTCCTGCATCAGCTCATAGGGAGATACCTTGGCGTTGGCTCCGTCGTATGTACGCGGCAGCTGCGCCATTTCAACCGCGGCAAATATTCCCGCAACGAGGAACGCCGCAAGGCAGACGATAGTGAGGAATTTCTTCATTTGTCGTCCCCTCCCTTGAGCTTCTTGAGCGTCACGATGAAGATAAGGGGAGTCAGCGCCGCGCCGACCGCCGCTTCGGATATCGCAACGTCGGGCGCGTGCAGCAGCAGGAACTCCGCCGCGGCGAATATGCCGGTGACGCCGAGGGCGATAACGGATGAGAGCAGCTTTTCACAGCGCACCGCGAGTATCGCGGAGACAACTACGCCTAAAAGTATGAGGGCATTTAAGATAACAACAAGTTCACTCATCGAAGTCCCTCCTGAAATCGTCCATTTCCATCTTGCGCTCCGGTCTGACGCCTGAGCGGTAAGCGCCCTTCGCGATGGCGTGCGCGCCGATGGGGTTCACCGCGATGACGAGCGCCGCGATGACCGCGATCTTCACCGCAGCCGCACCGTTGTGCATGATGAATATGGCATAGAGTATAGCGCCGATGTTTGCGCCGAGAACGCCGAGGGTGGTGATTAGCGTGCTCGCCTGCATACGGGAGAAGGTGTCCGGCATTTTGTTGATGCCGATCGTCCCGGCAATGGCGAAGTACAGGCTCACCGCTATAAGTACGTCTATGATAATACGCAGTATCATTTCTTGTGCCACCTTCCCGTATCAAGATAACGGCCGACGAGCATGGTGTTGAGTATGCCGAGCATCGCCGTGATGATGGCTATGTCAAGGTATATGCCTCTTCCGCTGTATATGGAGAAGAGCACCATTGCGCAGGCGACAAGAATATCCATGCTGTCCGCCGCGACCATTCTGTCCGCACCCGTCGGGCCCTTCACAAGTCTGATCAGGTTTCCCGCGGCAAGCAGCGCATAAATGACGGCAAAAATCAAAATGTCAATCATTCCCAGATCCTCCTGATCCATTTTTCCATCGTGCCTTTGATGTCCTCTCCGGCTTCCTCGCGGCTCCTGTGGAGCGGCAGCGGCTTTTCCTTGCCGTCGTCGTCCGTGTAATAGAAGTTCTTGTCCTCGTACTGGGACACGTCGAGGCAGTGTACATAGTAAGCCGTCTCGCCGTTCTCCTCGATGATATCGAGGGTTATCGTGCCCGGCGTGAGGGTGATGCTGTTTGCGAGCATCGCCTGCGCGTAGTCCCCCTTGAGCTTCGTCGGGATCTTCACAATGCCGGGGTAAACGTCCTTGCAGCCCTTGTAGCAGCACTTTGCAACATTGAGGTTTGACTTGATGAGCAGGCCGAGGAAAACCACAAAATAGGCCAGCAGGGCAAAGAACTTGTCCGGTCTGAAAAGCCAACCGGCGTTTTCATGTATAAAGTATTTTGCTGAGAACAGCGCTACGAAAAAGCAGACGACGGCTCCCGCCGCAAGCTCCTCCGGAGACAGTGACCATGTGAGAAGAATCCAGAACACGTAGCAGACGATGAAGGTGGACAGCACCGATGTAAACCGTGTTTTCTGCAAGAGATCATCTCTCCTTCCTTTGAAGTTTATTATCTATCCGTTGTCTATTCGACTTTGATGTTTTCAACATAGAACTCGCGTCCCGCGGTCATTCTGAGGTTTTCTCCGCCGCACTCCGGGCAGGCAAAGCTCCCCTTTTCAAGTCCGCCGCGCCAATCGCACCCGCGGCACTCGAACCGCGCCGGCACTTTTTCAAAGATCAGCTTTGCCCCGGCAGCCGCCGTCCCCTTTGAGGCGATCGGGAAAAATTCCTCCATGCACTCCGGTATCACACCGGAGTATTCGCCGAGCTTCAGGCTTATCTCGCTGACTCTCCCGAAGCCGTGCTTTTTCTTTTCGGACTCGACTATGCTGATTATCCCCTCTGTCAGTGCAAGCTCGTGCATCTTATCTGTCGAGGCAGCTGAAGCAGGGGTCTATGCTCGCAATGATGAGTCCCGCGTCCGCAACGGTGTTGCCGCGGAGCATGAACGGAACGGTCGGCGTGTTCTTATAGCTCGGCACGTGGATGCTGACGCGGTGGTTGTTGAACGAACCGTCGCCCACGACCATGTGGCTGAGCTGGCCGCGCGGCGCCTCATGGCGGCAGACCGCCTGACCCGGCTGTATCTTGATGAGCTTGCTGCCGAGATTGATGGGCGTTGCGGGCAGGTTCTCCAGTGCCTGACGGATGATCTTGATGCTCTCATAGCATTCAAGCGCGCGCACGACCACGCGGGCGAACACGTCGCCGCTCTCAACGACAGGCACATCGAAGTCGAAATCTTCGTAGGAGGAATAGGGTGCATCCTTGCGGACGTCGACCTTGACCCCGGATGCTCTCGCGTGGGGGCCGACGGCACCCATGCGTATCGCGTCCTCCTTCGGAAGTACGCCGACGCCCTTGGTGCGCATCGCGATGGTCTTATCCGTCAGGGCGATCTCGGTGATACGGTCGAGCGGAGCCTTGAGCTTACCGCAGGCTTCAAGCAGCTCGCGGCGAAGCTCATCGTCTATATCGCGCCTTGCGCCGCCGACGGTCACCATGGCGTAGTTCACGCGGTTGCCGGTCATCTTCTCCAGCAGATCCATGACAAGCTCGCGCTCGTCCCAGATGTGCATGAACATGCTGTCATGCCCGATGATATGGCAGGCGATGCCGAGCCACAGGAAGTGCGAGTGCAGCCTCTCCAGCTCCGCGGTGATGACGCGGATATACTGGCCGCGCTTCGGTACCTCAATGCCGTTGATGTTCTCCACGCACATGGCGTAGGTCAGGGCATGGGAGTGGGAGCAGATGCCGCAGACGCGCTCGACCAGAACGAGAGTCTGGATGGCGTTGCGCTCGGTGGCGAGCTTCTCTATGCCGCGGTGGTTATAGCCGACAAAGACCTCCGCGTCCTTGATGACCTCGCCCTCGGTATAGAGCTTTGCGTGTATCGGCTCCTCAAGCGCTGGATGGTACGGGCCGATGGGGACAATGTAGCTCATTTCGTTCCCTCCTCAATGTTTTTCTGCCGAAGCTCCGAAAGCGGCATGACCATTATCTGACCCTTGCCCTGCGTTTCGAGCATGTCCTCCGGCAGGAAGAGCCGCTGCGACACGTCAAGTCCCTCGAACTCTATCGCGAACAGCTCGTTGAGCTCGCGCTCAGGCCAGGTCGCAGCCGTGTCGTAGATCTCGCCGATCGACGGAAGCACCGTCTCGCCTATCACGTGATAGGACTCGATCGCCGGGTCTACGGCATAGTCCCATGAGACGTCCATCTGCCCATCGTTGTCGATGAAGCCGTGGATCATCACAAGGGCGTTGCCGGCCTTGCGCATTTTTTCCGCTATGGGTACGACCTGATCCTTTGTGATCACGGTCTTTTTGTACTCCTGCATCCGTTTCACCTCTCTGATTTTCCTTTTATTTTAATTTTTTATTTTCAGCAAATTCTCGGAAGCTGTGCTCCCGTGAGCTTCTGGAGGATGCGCTTCCCCCCGAAGGCCGTATCCATGACGAGCTTTCCGGGATATCCGGCGCTGACTCTGCCGATGATTGCAGCGTCCCGCCCCTCTTCCGTTTCGCGCATCGCACTCAGCACCCGCTCCGCGTCATCCGCCGCGGCGACGGCAAGGAGCTTGCCCTCATTCGCGCAGTAGAGCGGATCAAGGCCGAGCATATCGCAGGCCGAGCGAACCTGATCCCGAACCGGTATCTTATCCTCGTACAGCTCTATTCCGAGCGCCGTTCCCTCAATGAACTCATTGAGCGTTGTGGCGACTCCGCCGCGCGTCGGGTCGCGCAGGACGCGGACTTCGGCACCGGTGCCGAGGATAGCTTCGCACAGGCCGTTCAGCGGCGCGCAGTCGGAAGTTATCTCGCCCTGCATCATCCCGCTGCGCGCGAGCATGATGGCCGTTCCGTGGTCGCCGACCATGCCGGAGACTATGACGGCGTCCCCGTCCCGGAGCTTCTTCGGGCTTAAACCGGGGTATTTCACAAAACCGATACCTGCGGTGTTGATATATATCTTATCTCCCCTGCCGCGCTCGACGACCTTTGTGTCCCCCGTCACGACCTGCACACCGGCTCTCTCCGCCGTGCATCTGATGGACTCGACTATTCTTTCCAAGTCCTCTACCGGCAGTCCCTCTTCTATAATAAAAGAGCAGCTAAGGTACTTCGGCACAGCGCCGCACATCGCAAGGTCGTTCACCGTGCCGCAGACGGAGAGCTTGCCGATATCCCCGCCGGGGAAAAATATCGGATCGACGACGAAGCTGTCTGTCGAGAAGGCGAGCTTCTCTGCGCCGTCTACTATCGCGCCGTCGCCCAGTGCGTCCAGTGCCGGGTTTGACAGCGCCGGGACTATAAGCTTTTCTATCAGGCGGGCGGTCTTTTTTCCGCCGCTGCCGTAATCCAGTGTAATTATCTCGTCCATAAGTTTCACACCCCCGCGTATTTATACGCCGCGGCGCAGGCTCCCTCCGAGGAGACCATGCACGGCCCCACAGGATCCTCCGGTGTGCAGCGTCCGCCGAACATCGGGCACTGCTCCGGGGCAATGCGCCCGCAGATAACGTCCCCGCAGCGGCAGGCAGTCGGCTTCAGCTTTTCCGCATATTTTATGCCGAAGCGCTTTTCCGCGTCGAGCATTTCAAGCACGGCGGCCGGTTCAAGTCCGCTGTCCGGGATGAGCCCAAGGCCGCGCCAGTTATCGGCACGGCGGCGCAGGCAGGTGTTCATCATGTTCTGCGCAAGGGGGTTGCCGTTTTCGGTGACAGCCCTGCGGTACTCGTTCTCTATCTTCGGGCTCTTCTCGGCGATCTGCTTTGCGAGCCTGTACACCGCGCGGAGAATGTCCTCCGGTTCAAAACCTGCAATGACTGCCGGCATCGAATATTCCTCCGGGAGAAATCGAAAGCCCTTCACGCCGATTATCGTGGCCACGTGACCCGGACAGATAAAACCGTCGATATTGAAATCCGGCATCGCCATGAGCGCGCGCAGCGCAGGCTCCACGGTCTTGAGCATCGACCAGAGAGAGAAATTTTCCACTCTCTGCTCCGCCGCCGTCAGCGCTGCGGCAGCTGTCCCCGGCGCGGTAGTCTCAAAGCCGACGCCGAGAAACACCACCTGCTTATCCGGGTTCTCCTTGGCAAGCTGCACAGCGTCCACTGTGGAGTAGACCATCTGCACCCTCGCGCCCATGGCGCGGCGGCGCTGCAGGCTGTCGCCCGGAGTGCTGCCGGGAACGCGCAGCATATCGCCGTAGGTGGTGATGATAACGTCCTTCTCCATTGCAAGCTCCAGCACCGCGTCGATGACCTCCGGGGGCGTGACGCAGACCGGGCAGCCGGGGCCCGACAGGAGCTTTATATTTTTCGGGAGCATCGAGCGCAGGCCGGACTTTGCGATGGACATCGTATGCGTCCCGCATACCTCAATGAGTCGTATCTCGCCCAAGTCCAGACGCTCTATCGCGGAGATGATCTCACCTGCGTGCATATCAGCCGAGGGCATCCTGCACCTCTTTCCACGCGTCGATATCCTCCTGCGCCTGCTGCTCATCCAGCCGGTCTATCGCGAACCCGGCATGAACCATCACATAGTCCCCCACCTTCGGCTCCGGGATGAAGTCGACTCGGATTTCGCGCGTCATTCCGAGCGCTTCGCCTATGGCTGAGTTTCCGTGTATTTCAACAAGCTTCAGCGGTACTGCCAAACACATGTCTTTTTCTCCTTATTTTCCAAGCTTCGCGGCGGCTATCATAAGCTGGCCGAGCGAAAGCCCCTCGTCATTCGTCGAAACGCGCCTGTGCCTCAGCACGCGGAAGCCTTCTTTTTCCAGTCTTCCCGGCAGGCGCGACATTATATACATATTCTGGAAGCTGCCGCCTGAAAGTGCGACGACGTCTATCCCGCTCGCATCCCTCGCAGCGCGGCACTGACACACCGCCATTTCGATAAGCGTGTTCATGAATCGGGCGGCCATGCGTCCGGTGTCGACTCCAGCCTTTATATCGGCGCATACCGCGCGGATCGTCCCGCGCCAGTCATAGCGCAGCGGCTCCCCCTCAAGGGCAAATGGGTAGACTTCTCCGTCCTCCGCAGCGGCGGCTTCGAGCAGAACAGCCCCCTGCCCCTCATAGCTGCACAGCGTCTTTATCCCAAGGATCGCGGCGACGCCGTCAAACAGCCGTCCCATGCCTGATGAGACGGGACAATTCAGCTTTGATGCCAGCACTGCCTTATAGGCTTCCGCCTTTTCAATGCTCCCGGTGTCGCAGTTAGACGCGTCGAGCAGTGCAAAAGCTACACGGTCAGTCTCCTTGACTGCCCTGTCCCCGCCAATGAGGGGAATGGGTCTTATGCTGCCGAAGCGCTCAAAGCCGGAATAGTCCCCGATGAGGCACTCCGCGCCCCATATCGTGCCGTCCGTGCCGAGTCCGGTACCGTCCCACACAAGGCCGATCACTGACCCATTCTGACCATTATCGGCCATGCAGGCAGCCATGTGCGCATGATGGTGCTGCACCTTTATAAGCGGCAGGCTTTCTTCCTCGGCTATCGAGGAAGCATATTCCGTGGACATATAGTCCGGGTGCAGATCGCAGACCACAGCCTGCGGTCTTATATCAAACAGGCGCTGAAAATGTTTTATCTGTCCGGTATAATTTTCCAGCGTCTCAAAATTCTTCAGATCACCGATATGCTGGCTTGGAAAAACATAGCTCCCCTTTGACAGGCAGAAGCTCACCTTCTGCTCCGCACCGCAGGCAAGCAGCGGCGGAAGCTCCTCCCCGACGGTTATGGGGAAAGGCACATAGCCCCTTGAACGGCGGGAAAAATATTCCGCGCCGCCGAGCACCCAGCACAGCGAATCATCACAGCGGGTCTGGATATCCCTGTTGTGCAGCAGGAAACCGTCGGCAATGCCGTGCAGCTTCTCGACCGCTTCGTCGTTGCGGTACATCATGGGAGTGTCGGAAAGATTGGCGCTCGTCATGATGAGCATATCTATATCGTCGCCGAAGAGCAGATAGTGCAGCGGGGTATACGGCAGCATAACGCCGATAAAGCCGTTCTCACTGATATGCTCCAGCCCCTGCCGCTTCTTTCGCAGCAGGACGATGGGACGGCGGAAGCCGTCAAGTATCCTCTCCTCGTCCTCAGAGACGAGGCAAATTTCTCTCGCGCATTCTGCATCGCGGCACATGACCGCAAAGGGTTTTTCATCGCGCTGCTTGCGGCGGCGCAGCTCACGGACGATGGAAGCGTCGTCACAGCGGCAGGCAAGATGTATCCCGCCAAGACCCTTGACGGCGATGATTTTCCCGGCTCTGATGCTCTGCCGGGCAAGCTCTATCGCGTCGCCCTCCACGGGCTTCCCGTCAGCTTCCAGAAAGAAGACCTGCGGGCCGCAGTCCGGGCAGCAGTCCGGCTGGGCATGGTAGCGCCGATCCTCGATATCGTGATACTCCCGGTCACAGTCCGGGCACATGGGAAAGGCGCTCATCGAGGTCTTTGCCCGGTCATATGGTACGTCCTTTATAATAGTAAACCTTGGGCCGCAGTTTGTGCAGTTTATAAAAGGATAGCGGTAGCGCCTGTCGCCGGGCGTTCTCAGCTCGCGCAGGCAGTCATCACAGATACATATATCCGGGGAAATGAGCGTATTGCGGAACGCTTCCGTTTTGCTGCTCAGAATCCTGAAATCTTCGTAGCCTGCCAGATTCGGGAGATACTCCGTCTCCATCGCTTCGATAACGGCAAGCTTCGGCGCGCGGCGCGGGATATCCTCAATGAAGCCGGAAAGCTCTTCATGCTCCCCTTCCAGCTCAAGCTCGACCCCGGAGGAGGTGTTTTTTATATAGCCCCTCAGTCCGCGCTCCTTGACAAGCTTATGGATAAACGGCCGGAAGCCGACCCCCTGAACAATACCGTGTATGTGGATCAAGACTCTCTGCACCGGATAATCCCCCGCTATATTTAAGTTAAAGTTTTAGCAATTTCATTTTACTACATGAATGAATTTTTAGCAAGAGGGTACAGCACACTGCGTCTGCGCTCTATTGCCAGTTTTCTTAATGCGATTATACTTCTACTTATATGCATTTTGCAAGATTAGTAAATTTTTTGTCAGGGGTTTTTGGGTGTTTCTATTCATTTTTCACAAAATTGTCTAAATCTGTTCTATCTGCTTAACGCGGTCTTAACTCTAATTTCTGTACACTTTCTCATATCTGCACAAAATAATTTGCCCTGCAGAATCACCCGCAGGGCAAACCGACAGATATATGCAGGGGATGTGCTGCCCGCATATCTGCTGTCTGCAAAGTATATTCCGGTTTTGCTTCCGGATGTCCCGGTAATATTTCCGGGACTTTTCTGCACAATATAGCTGTTTTTTACTCTTCTATTTCAAATTATACTAACTTTTTCGTTGTAGTGCAAGGTTTTTTACAGATAATAACATTTCACTTGCAATTCGTAAAATCCCATATTATTATATATGTAATCAGTTTTTCTCATAGATACCGCATAAGGACAGTGAATTACAGATGGACAGCAAAAAAGTAACCGCACTTCTTACCGCGATAGACCGCGGCAGTCTCACCGCTGCCGCCGCGGAGCTTGGCTACACCCAGTCCGGGCTCACGCACATGATGAATTCCCTTGAGGATGAGCTCGGCGTATCGCTGCTGATACGCAGCAAGGGCGGAGTGCGGCTCTCCCCCACCGGGCAGGAGCTGCTGCCGAAGCTCAAGGGCTTTGCCGAGGCCGCCGCGGCGCTCGAACGCGAGGCGGATCAGCTGCGGCTCAAGACCGGCTCGACGCTGCGGCTCGGCTCTTTTTCGAGTATCGCGCGCCACTGGATCCCGGACATTCTCTCCGCGTTCAGGCTGCTCTGCCCGGACACTCAGGTCTCGCTCACGGTCAACGACATGAACGAAATGGCCACGGCGGTAAGGAATGAGGAGCTTGACTGCGCAATGGTGAGCTATCAGCCGGAGCTGTGCCAGGGGCTTACATGGATACCGCTGATGGATGATGAGCTTGTCGCCATCCTGCCCGCCGACTGCGATTTTGAGGGCGACGCGTACCCGGTCAAGCTTTTCGAGGGGACGGACTTTCTCATGCCCTCCCTCGGCTTTGAGCTGGATATTCTGCCGATCTTCACGGCAAACGGGCTGAAGGTCGCGCCGAACATTCTGCGCACGAATCTTGACGATGCGTCCATTGCGTCGATGGTCGAGCACGGACTCGGCGTGAGCGTCCTGTCAAGGCTCGTGACAAAGGACATGCAGTTCAACATCAAGACCCTGCCGCTCGAACCGCGCTGCCACCGTTCGCTCGGCATACTCATAAACGAGCGCAGCGCAAACGACCGCAGCATCCGCCGCCTCGTCTCATGCAGCAAGGAGCTTGCGGAGAAGAAATACGGATCGCAATAAAATTAAAATCCGATCAGAGATCGGATGAAATCTGACTGTGTCAGATGAAATCCAAGCTGCGCTTGGATGAAATCGCATCCTTTGGATGCGGATATGGTGTCCCTGCGGGACGGATTGAAATTTACAGGCGCGCTGCGTATGTGCAGCGCGCCTGTATTTCAGCTGTAATTTCCGCTTGTGCCGTTGGGGCGGTCAGACTCGCGCTCCCACAGGCGGCGATCCGGGCTTTCCCTTTCCGCTTTTTCGTCATGACCGGTCAGGACTTCCGCCTGACCGGCGCGGTTCGTTTTCTTCTTTGAGTGTTTTCCCATGGTTTTCTCCTTCAACGCTTCTTATGCCGCCCCGAATATCAGCAGCAGTATGCCGTAGATGGCGCCGGAGCTTATCCCGTATACGATGACTGGGCCGGAGATGATGAACATTTTGGCGGCAGTGCCGAGGATCATGCCCTCGGTCTTATACTCTATCGCCGGGGCAACAACGGAGTTTGCAAAGCCCGTTATCGGCACAAGAGTGCCAGCGCCGGAAAAGCGCGCCATATCGTCATATATGCCGAGCCCGGTCAAAAGCGCGCCGATGAAGATGAGCGTCACGGAGCAGGCCGCGCAGGCGCTGTCCATCTCCATGCCGAGAGAAAGGTACATATTCGTCAGCGCCTGACCGACGGCGCATATCGCCCCGCCGCTCACAAAGGCGCGCAGTATGTTCCGTCCAGCCCTTGAGCGCGGCGCGTGCTGCACGGCAAATTCCTTATACTCGTCGTTTGTCATCTTCACGGCGTTTTCCTCCGCTGTCTTTTTTCGGGGATCATTGTTCAAAAATAATCTTTCCCGAAGAATTGAAAAATATTCCTTGACTTTGCGGCACATATGAATTATAATGTTCAAGCTGACAAGTTGATAATTTGTTTTCTTGAGCAAACACGGAGATGTCGCGTAGTTGGTCGAGCGCGCACGATTGGAAATCGTGTAAGGGTCAAAAGCTCTTCGAGAGTTCGAATCTCTCCATCTCCGCCATAAAATTAGAACCTCTACGGATGTAGAGGTTCTAATTTTATGTTGTAAACTAAAAGTTGGAGTGCCCGGGTTTACCCAGACACCCCAACTTTTAGTTTGGTACTGTCAAGAATTATGCGCAAAATTGTTTGCAGGCTCCGGCTGAATGAAGTCAGCCGGCAATGAAGGCGTCGTCCAGAGCCGTCTCCAAGTGCTTCATGTTCATGTATTTCTTGTTGCCCCACTGGGTGCCCACCACGCGCGTGCGCCGGCGGATCTCCCGGTTCAGCCGCTCGATCACGTTGTTGGTACGGATGCGCGTCCAATGCTCACTGGGAAAATCGCAGTAGGTCAGCGT
>CAKTPR010000042.1 GCA_934591725.1 uncultured Oscillospiraceae bacterium | reverse complement strand
AGCATAAGCTTTTTCTTACATTGTTCAATTTTCAAGGTACATCTCGCTCCCGCCGTTCTCGACGACAGCTTGTTTATTATAACTCAGCTTTTCAGCTTTGTCAAGAACTTTTTTCAAATTCTTTTGGAATTTTTTAAGTTCTCATTCTCAAGTTGTCTGCCGCTCTCTTGGGCGCTTGACTAATATAGCACCGGAAACGTCTTATGTCAACACTTTTTTTCCAATTTCTGCAATCTTTTTTCTGTTTTCTTTCGCCGTCTAAATATTGTGCTCAGAACCGGTTATAATACCCAATATGTATACTTCACGCTCATTAAAGGCCGAGTCTCCTCATCGGCACTCTTTACCAGAATACAAATCAATACTGTCCTCCGACTCTCTCAAAGCCATCTTTTCCGACTGCGGGGACTTTGAAGCGCGAGAGCTCAGCTTCGGCCTGCGCGGTGTGATTAAGATCACTGCCTGCTGGCTCGACGGCATTGTCTCCGGCAGCGAAGTCACCGAGGGGA
Source organism: uncultured Oscillospiraceae bacterium (assembly GCA_934591725.1). GTDB lineage: Bacteria > Bacillota > Clostridia > Oscillospirales > Oscillospiraceae > Limivicinus. Next base: position 17,636 of record CAKTPR010000042.1, on the reverse strand, counting down.
TCATCCGTCCGTTCACGGAGCTTCTGCGCTCCGCCGGTGTCCAGACAGAGCAGGACTGCATCGCGCAGGTGATGTCCGGCGCGGTGTACAGTCACTCCGCCAAGCGGCGCGACACGCTCGATGACGTTGTCGATGATCTCACGCACGGCTTCTGCGCGCTTATATTCGACGGCGCGGCTCAAGCGGTCTGCTTCGAGGTCAAGACAAGCAACACCCGCTCCGTATCCGAGCCGACGCTTGAGAAATCCATCAAGGGCGCGAAGGACTCCTTCGTCGAAACTCTGCGCACCAACACCGCGCTCGTCCGCAAGCGGATATGTTCGCCAAAGCTCAAGGTCATCGAGAGCAGCATCGGCCGCAAATCGCACACAAAGCTTGCCATCATGTTCGTTGACGGCGTCGCCTCGCCCGACACTGTCCGCGAGCTTGCTTCCCGGCTTGACGCGCTCGACGTCGACGCGCTCCTCGCAACGGGCACGCTCGAAGAATATATCGTAGACGCGCCGCGCTCACCCTTTCCGCAGCTGCTGCACACCGAGCGCCCCGACCGCTTCGCGATGTACCTGATGGACGGCCGCGTCGGCATACTCATCGACGGGCTGCCTATCGGCCTTGCCCTGCCGGTGACGCTCGCGGAGTTCATGAAGGTGACTGGCGACGCGAGCAATAACTATCTCGTCGCAACGGTGCTTACCGTGCTGCGCTACTTTGCGCTCTTCCTCAGCATCTTTCTCCCGGCGCTCTATGTGGCGATCGCGATGTATCATCAGGAGATGATCCCAACGCCGCTGCTGCTGTCGATCATCGAAGCGAAGCAGAACGTTCCGTTCTCCACGGCGCTTGAGATCATGGGAATGCTCATTTCCTTTGAGCTGCTTCAGGAGGCGGGCTTACGCCTGCCTAATCCGATAGGCGACACGGTGTCCATCATCGGCGCGCTGATAGTCGGCCAGTCGGCGGTCGAGGCGCAGGTCGTTTCGCCGATCGCGATAATCGTCGTCGCGGTCTCCGGCATCGCGGGCTACACCCTGCCGAGTCAGGACTTTGGCTCGGCGATACGGCTGCTGCGCTTCGCGCTCGTCATTGCGTCGATACTCGCAGGCTTCTTCGGCGTGGGCGCGGCGCTGTGCCTGCTGACGCTGCACCTTGCGGACATCGACAGCTTTGGTGTGGACTATACCGCGCCACTAAGCGACGGCGAGCCATCCCCGCTCCGGCGGCTCCTGCTGCGAAGTCCGAAACCGCTCAACAAGTTCCGCGACCCGCACCTCAAAACTCCGGATAAAAGGCGGCAGAAATGAAAAAAGCGATCTGCGTTATCCTTGCGCTTGCGTCCGTATTCACGCTAACGGGCTGCACAAGCGTCTATTCAAACTTCAAAGAGATAGAGCAGCTGCTCGTCATTCAGGACATGGGGCTTGATAAGCAGGGCGGGGGCGTGCTGCTGTCGCTGTGCTCTGCGTCGGACGAGAGCACCGGCGACGTGCCCAAGCGGCTCTACGGTACCGGCGACTCGATAACCACGGCGATTGAGCATATCTATAACTATTCCTTTGAGGATATTCTTTTCTGTTCCCACATCAGCCATGTGCTCATCGGCGAAAAAGCCGCCGAGAGCGGAATAGACGACTATCTGTCCTATATCTGCCGCTCTCCGATAATGCGCCTTGATATCCCGCTCTTCGTTGTCAAGGGCAGCACGGCGCAGGACGCGGTGCTCAAGGTCGGCGACGGGAGCCGCGGCATTGTCGAGATCATGGACTCCGTTGAGATGAGCGTCGGCCGCCTCGGCAACAGCAGTCTCTATACCGCGGCCGAGACGGTGCGCAATCTCGACCGCTGCGGCAGCTCCCTGATATGTGCGGTGGAGCTGGCCGAGCCGCTCGAAAGCGACAGCGGCGCACCGGCCGGCGACAGTCCGTCCTCCTCAGAAGACGAAGGTTCCGCCGCGCAGGATGAAGGCGGCAGCAAGCTGACAGCCGTCGTCTACGGCTACGCGGTCATCCGCGACGGTAAGCTCTGCAAGTTTCTCGACCGCGACGAGGCTATCGCAGTCGGCTTTCTCACAAACAAGGTCGGGCTCACGAACGTCACCGTGCGTGACAGGCACGGCTCCCTCGTCGTGCTTGAAATAGATTCAGGCAGCAGCGAAGTTACTCCCGTCTGGTCCGGCACGGGCGAGCTGACCGGGCTGAACATCGCTGTCGACGTGCGCGCCTCGATCGTCGAGGTCAGCGGCAGCTCCGACACGCGCAGTGCGGAATACACCGATCACATCACGGCGCAGCTCGAAGCTCTGATATCCGACTACGTGAGCCGCGTCATGCTCACCTCGCGCGAGCTGCGCTCGGATTTTCTCTGTCTCGCCCAGACGGTCGAGCGCGACGATCCATCGGCCTTCCGCATGCTGCCGCAGAGCTTCCCCGACCTTCTCCCCTCTCTCGAGCTTCAGATCAGCGTAAGCGGACAGCTCACGCACACCAACGACGTGAGGGATTTTTAATGGAGGGACTGATATGAACTCCGACAACAGATTCAACCGGCGGCAGCAGCTCGCCCTCGGCACGGTCATCATGCTCTCGCCCGCCCTGCGTCTTTTCCCGTCGCAGAGCGTCATCATGGCCGGGCGCGCAAGCTGGCTGTGCGCGGCGGCCGCCGTCCCGCTCCTTCTCGCGTGGCTGTATTTCATGAGCGGCTTCATGTCCCATCGGCAAAGCGGCGAAGGGCTGCCCGAGCTCATCCTTCACACGCTCGGCCCCATCGCCGGAAAGATCACCCTCGCCGTGCTGAGCCTGTGGTTTCTGATATACGGCGGCTTTGTGCTGCGCTCCGGTGCTGACAGATTCATCGTCACCATCTACCCCAGCAGCGGCCCCGCCGCGTTTTCGGTCACGATGGGGCTCATCGCGCTTGCCGCGGTGCTGAAAAAGCCTCGCACGATGGTGCGCTTCGCGCGCATCGTGAAGCCCGTACTTATGGGCGTTTTGTTTCTGGTGGCGTTCTTCTCGCTGTTCTCGCTCGATTTCTCCGACCTCCTGCCGGTCACGGTGCATGACGTTATGCCCGTCATGCGCGGCTCGGTCATCGCTGTCGACGTTGTCACGAGCGCCGTATTTTATATATGTATGCTTGAGGGCGGCTGCACCGACGGCAGCGCCGGGCGATTCGGCGCGTTTTCGCGCTGGCTCGTCGGCTCCTGCCTGCTGCTGACGATGCTCAGCGTGATAATCGTCGGCTCCTTCGGCGCGGAGCTGTGCGTGCGCCTGACGAAGCCCTTCTTCGCGCTGGTGCGCAACCTCGTGTTCTTCAAGACCGTGGAGCGTGTCGAAGCCCTCGTCGTGATGCTCTGGATATTTCCGGATTTTCTGCTCGTCTCCGCCGTACTCTTCTCCGCGCAGTACTGTCTGCGGCTCATCTTCGGGAGAGACCCGTCATATAACGGCGAGCGTCTGACCGACTTCTCCGGCGGGCGCTGGGTGATCTGGCTCTGCTGCGCCGTGTGCGTCGCAGCGTCTCTGTTCATCGCGCCGACTCCCGCCTCGCTCGATTTCTGGTCGGCGACGATCGTCCCCTATGTAAGCTTTGCCATCTTCTTTGTGCTCCTCCCGCTCGTGTACGCCGCAGGCCGCATGAGAAAGAGCATATAAGCAGCACCGCCTGAAAGCGCGAAGCTCTCAGGCGGTGCATTATTATATATAGGTAGGTGTTTTTTACTTTATGAAGTCTGCAAGCTCCACCTGCGCAAAGCCGGGGACGTACTCAAGCTTCGTCTCGCCGAGGACAGTCTCCATGCGCTCCGCGTAATCGGCGTTCGCCCAGTACTTTCTCGCGGTCATCGGGGTGTTCTGGGAGGTATAGTCGATAACGCTGTCAGGATCATCCGGCAGCCGGAGAATGATATGGTAGCCGTAGTCGGACTGCACCGGCTCCGAAACCTCGTAATCGCCCAGCGCCTTTACTGCGTTCTCAAACTCCGGCACCATTTTTCCCTCAGTGAAGGTGTAGCCGTCGGGGAAGGTGGTCTTGCCGGTGTCCTCGCAGTATTCCTCCTTGAGTTCGGCAAAGCGCTTCATAAGCTCGCTCTGGTCGGTTATCGCGGCAAGCTCCTTGTATATCTCATCGGCCTTGGCCTTCTTGTCCGCCTTGTCCGAATCGCTCAGTTCCTCGCCGGTGGACGGATCCTTCGTCATGATGAGGATGTGGTTTGCGGACATGTAGCCGTTTTCCTTGAGGTAGCTGAGCGCATCCTCATCGGAAACAAGCTCGGAGTCCTCGCCATAGAGCGCCTTGAAGTTCTCCTGATACTTGATGTTTGAGAGCGTCATAAGCTCGTAGGCATCCATCGTCAGGTTCATCTCGCTGAGCTTCTCGACAAGATCCTCCTCAGTTCCGTCCTCGCCGCAGATGCTCGCAGTGTCGGACTTCTTCTGCTCAGCAAGCCGCTCCGCCAGCGCCGTCCCGTCAAGCTTTATCCCGTTTTTATCCGTGAATGCGTCTATCGCGGCAAACTGCCTGAGCGTGTTTTCCGCGCTCTGCACAGCGTACTGCGCAAAGGTCGTGCCCGAATCATCCATGCTGTCGCTCCAATTTGCGCTCATGCCGTAGTACATTGCCATCTGGGTGAAATAGTTCTCTATCTGTCTCGCGTTCATGTAGAGCCAGCCGTAATACTCGCCCCATGTGATCTCGCGGCCATTCACCGTGGCGACGACCTCATCGTCGGCATGGAGAGCGCGCAGCGCGTCATAGTCAAGCGCCGGGGTCTCAACAGCCGCGGCGGTCTCCTGCGCGGGGGTCTCTGTTGCCTCGGCGGGTGATCCCTCGTCAGTGCTGTCAACGCTGCCGCAGCCGGCCGCAAACGAGAAGGCCAGGCACACTACAATTATCAGTGCTATCAGTTTTTTCATATTATTCTCCGTATCGTTATTATTTCGGTGCTGTTCTAATAATAAACCTGCCCCGTGTTTTGTCAAGTGCTTTGTTCGGCGGTGGCCGCCCAATCGGCGGCGAAGCTGCGCGCTTCGTCGATAACGCGGTTCTTGTTCTTTATCTTCAGACTAATGCAGGGCTTCGACCCGGCCTCCACGCGCAGGCGGTTCTTGTACTCCTCCCTTGCGTAAAGCGCCGATACCTTCTCCATGTCAAAGTCGCTCAAGGTAAAGCGCAGCGTCCCCTGCTTCTGGGAGATGTCGGTTATCCCGGCGCGTCCCGCCTCGCCGCGCAGCAGCGCCACGTGGATAAGTGCATTGACGCCCGGCGGCGTCTCGCCGAAGCGGTCGATGAGCTCGTCGGTCAGGTCGTCCGCCTCCTCTTCGGTGCGGATGAGCGCTATGCGCCGGTAGATATCCATGCGCTGCTCCGGTGAGGAGATATACCTGTCCGGTATGTTCGCCGCGACGGCGAGGTCAGCGGAGCACTCCGCGCGCGCCGGCACCTCGATGCCGCGCGCTTCGAGCACCGCTTCGCTCAGAAGCTTCATGTACATATCGTAACCGACGTCTATCATGTGCCCCGACTGCTCCGCGCCGAGGAGATTTCCCGCGCCGCGTATCTCAAGGTCGCGCATGGCGATCTTGATACCGGAGCCGAACTGCGCAAAATCGCGTATTGCGTTGAGGCGCTTCTCCGCGACCTCCGTGAGTACCTTGTCGCGCCGGAAGGTCAGATAGGCCGAGGCGCTGCGGGTCGAGCGGCCAACACGGCCGCGGATCTGGTGAAGCTGGGCAAGGCCGAGCTTGTCTGCGTCCTCAATTATAAGCGTGTTCACGTTCGGGATATCTATGCCCGTCTCGATGATTGTCGTGCAGACGAGCACCTGCACCTCACCGGAGACTACGCGCTCCATCACGTTCGAGAGCATAGCCTTATCCATCTGCCCGTGGGCGACGGCGATAGTCACATCGTCGAGCAGCTCATGCAGCCTTTTCGTCGTGCGCTCGATATCCTCAACGCGGTTGTGCAGGTAATAGACCTGCCCGCCGCGCTGTATCTCGCGGCGTATCGCGTCGGCGATGACGCCCCAGTCGTGCTCCATGACAAAGGTCTGCACCGGGAGCCTGTCCTCAGGCGGCTCCTCGATGGTGGACATATCGCGTATGCCGCTCATTGCCATGTTCAGCGTGCGCGGTATCGGCGTCGCGGAGAGCGTCAGCACATCGACCCCGCGGCTCATCTCCTTGATGTGCTCCTTGTGCGTCACACCGAAGCGCTGCTCCTCGTCCACAACGAGCAGGCCGAGATCCTTGAACTTCACGTCCTTGCGCAGGAGCTTGTGCGTGCCGATGACAAGGTCGCACTTTCCCGAAGCGAGGTCTGCGAGCAGCCTCGTCGTCTGCGCACCGGTCTGGAAGCGGCTCAGTACGCCGATATTCACCGGAAAGCCGAAGAACCTTTGCAGCGCCGTCTGATAATGCTGCTGGGCAAGCACGGTCGTCGGCACGAGTATCGCCGCCTGTTTGCCGTCGAGCACACATTTCATCACCGCGCGCATGGCGACCTCGGTCTTGCCGAAGCCGACGTCCCCGCACAGCAGTCTGTCCATCGGCACGGAGGACTCCATGTCCCCCTTTATCTCCGCCGTGCAGCGCAGCTGATCGTCCGTCTCCGTGTAGCCGAAGTTCTCCTCGAACTCGCGCTGCCACTCGCTGTCCGGCGCAAAGGCATGTCCCGGCAGGCGCTGGCGCTCGGCATAAAGGGCGATGAGCTTCTTCGCCATGTCCTTCGCGGCGCTCTTTGCGCGGCTGCGGGTCTTGACCCAATCGCTGCCGCCCATCTTCGAGAGCTTGACGGGCTTCTCCTCGCCGCCGCCCGTGTACTTTGACACAAGGTCGAGCTGCGTTGCGGGGACATACAGCGTGTCTGTCCCCGCATAGTTTATTTTTATATAGTCCTTTTCAAAGCCGTCCACCTGCATCTTTATGATACCGGCGAACCTGCCGATACCGTGGTTTTCATGGACGACATAGTCGCCTATCGAGAGGTCGGCGCAGGAATTGACGCGCTGACGGTTCGGCGGCAGCTTCTTTACCGTGCCCGCCTTGCGGCCGTGGCCGCGCAGCAGCTGCGAATCCGTAAGTATCGTGAGCCGCAGCGCCGGGTACTCTATGCCCGCGGATATCGCGCCTATCGCGATCGAGCAGTGCCCCGGCTCCGGCAGCTTTTTAAGCTCCGTATATATGAGCGCGGGTATGTCTTTCTTTCCGAACAGCTCCTGCAATACCTTCGCGCGGCGCTCGTCGCCTGCGAGGACGACGACCCGGTACTCCTGCTTTAAGTACGCCTCAACGTCGTCCGCCGCGGCCTGCGCGTTGCCGCCATAGGACGGCAGCTGCTTTGCCGAGATGCTCGTGAGCGTTTTCGGCGCGACGGGGCAGCGGCCTGTCGTGAAGGAGTCGGCCATGTATACCGGCCATTCAGGCAGGGTCTTGAAAAACTTATCCGTTCCGAGCCTGAAGCTGTCCGCTCCTGCGGCGATAAGTCCGCGGCGCTGAAGCTCCGCGATGTCCGCGCCGAGCTGCTTTTCATAGTCGCGCAGCTTTTCGGCGCAGTGGTTCGGCTGGTCGAGGAACACGAAAGCGTCGGGCGGGATATAATCCGCCGCGCAGGCCATCGGGTATATCATCGGCAGGTATCTGTCCGCGTCCGATATCAGTATGCCCTGGCTGAGCCTTTCCGCGTCCGCACGCATATTCGCCGCGAGGGTCGAAGCCGTCTCGCTGCTGCGGCGCTTGGAGTAGTTCAGCGCAAATTTTTCTATCTCCCCACACAGCGCCGGTATGCCGCCCTCGGCAAGAGATGGCAGCGCCTCCGTCGCCGGGAGTATCACGCACTCGTCCATGTGCTCCGTGCGGCGCTGGCTCGATATCTCGAAGTGCGCCATCGAGTCGATATCATCGCCCCAGAACTCTATACGCACAGGCTCCGTATCGTGCGGCGAGAAGAAATCGAGGATGCCGCCGCGCCGCGCGTACTGGCCGGGGCCTTCGACCTGCTCAGTGCGCGAATAGCCGCAGCTTATGAGCGCCGTCTCCACCTCGTCGGGCGGGTACGTGCCGCCGTCCTTTATTTCAAATGCGGCCTTAAGCAGCGCCGACGGCGGCAGCGTCCTCTGCACAAAGCCCGAGACGGATGCGGCGCACACGCGGCTCTCGCCCTTGGCGAGCTTATAGAGCGTCGATATCCTCCGCTGCTCCGCCTGCCGCGACGCGGCCTCGGCGGGGTAGAATATAAACTCGCGCATCAGGAGCGTGTCGGCCTCTATGCCGAGCATCGCATGCAGGTCGCGCGCGAAGCTCTCGGCCGCCGTATCGTCCTGGCAAAGGACAAAGAGCGGGCGGTCGAGCTTGTTGTAAAGCGCTGCGGCGAGATTTGCCCTGTGTACCGGCGAAAGCCCGGAAACTAGCGCAGGAAGCCCTCCGCTCTCCAGCAGCGAGGGGAGGGCGGCGGCTTCCTTGTGTTCAAGTATTTGGTTTATAAGAATATCCATATCGCCGGTATTATAGCATTCCGGCGCTGTAAATTCAACGGGAAAGCGGGAATGTTAAACTAAGTTAACATTTTGGAATTGCTGTCATTCCGCGTGCTTTACGTATATGCTCCGCCATTTTCCACGTCGGTACTGGATGTAGGAGATCAGCCAGTTTGCAAACCAACCTGCCGGTACCGCGTACCATACCAGCGCTATCCCGAAGCGCGGGGCAAACGCATTTGCGACGAAGACGCGGATGAACAGGTTCACAAGGTTTGCTATCGTGAACATCCTCGTGTCGCCAGCACCGCGCAGGAGTCCGTCGACCACGAGCTTTGCTCCGAGCACACCGTACATCCAGCCTATGAAGGACAGGTACCCGCAGCCCGTGCCGAGCGCCGTCGCTGTGCCGTCCTCGCCGAGGAACATTGAAATTATCTCCGTCGTGAACATTTCCGTTATCGCCGCAGTTATGACCGCGCACACGGCGATGAAGAGGTTTGCCGCGCGGTAGCCCTCCTTCACGCGTTCGAGCTTTTCCGCCCCGATATTCTGCGCGGTATATGAGCTCATCGCGTTGGCAACGCCCGCCAGCGGAACGCAGCATATCCCCTCTATCCTCATCGCCGCCGAGAAGCCCGCCAGCGCCTCGGAGCCAAAGCTGTTGACGACCGACTGTACCAGCATCATTCCTATCGACACTGTCGACTGCTGCAATATGGACGGCAGAGCGATATTCGTCATTGCCGAAAAGCCCGCCGGGTCGAACAACCGCACCTTCTCTTTGCCGAACTTCTTCATTTCCGCGACCAGAACGACAAATGACAGCGCCGCCGATATCCCCTGCGCGATAAGCGTCGCCCATGCCACGCCCGCGATACCCATGTTATAGCGCCGCACCAGCAGCAGGTCGAGCCAGACGTTGAACACCGAGGAGAAGATCAGAAAGCCGAGCGGGATGCGCGACTTTCCCAGCGCGTTGAACATCGAGGAAATGACGTTATACATGAACAGAAACGGCAGGCCTGTGAAATATATCCTCAGGTATTCATCCGCCATGTCGAGCACGTTCTCAGGCGTATGGAGCGCGGCCATGATGCTGCGGCTCAGAAGCAGACCGACCGTGCCGAGCAGTATACTCACGCCGAGAAACGCGAGCAGCGCCGTGTTCACGGCCTCGCGCATCTTGATATATTCCTTCGAGCCGAAGTCACGGCTGACGATGACCGACGCGCCTATACCGCCGCCGATCGCGACGCAGATAAATATATTCGTCAGAGCGTCGCAAGCGCCTATCGCGGCAAGCGCGCCCTCGCTCACGAAGCGTCCGACGATGGCGGAGTCCGCCATTATGTATGTTTTCTGAAAGAAGTTGCCGATTATCATGGGCAGCGCGAAAAGCAGCAGCGCCTTTATCGGCTTTTTCTCTATCAAATAATCATTTACCACAGGACTTCTCCCCCGCGCTTTCACTTGTACGATGCCTCTTGAAACCGTTTCATCCTTTACTCGACTCAGATAAGATAGCATTGCTTATCCGAAATGTCAAAGGAGAAAAAGTGCCGGGGAAAAACTTTTCCTCGGCACTCTGGCAAATCACTCTTCGTAATTCTTCAACGCATATTCTATACATTGATTGACGATTTTGTTGAAGGACACGCCTGTTTTCATGTTGATCTCATTTATCTTATCAAAGGTCTCTGTTTTCATTCTTATCGTTCTGCTGATAGATGAGATTTTTTCGTCTTTTGTATCGATCTTAAAGCCTTCCACACTATCGCCCCCTTGTGTACTCTATTGTAATTGCAACAAGGTTGATATATAATGTACATGTTTGCAATCATAATTTGTGTACAGAGGAGCTTTACTATGTATAAGAAAATGTACCTGACCCTGTTTAACGCCATAACCGACGCACTCGAACACATCGATGCGGATTCGCTCGCTGCAAAAATTCTTATTGCCGCACAGCAAAAGACTGAGGAAATTTACATTTCGCAGGAGGACGACACTGACTAAGGGCCGCACCCTTGACATTTGTTTTCTTATGTGGCCTTTTCGCAGTGTTTCACTGCCGGTCACTCCGTGGGCATACTTTCTGTATGAACAGAAAGTATGCAAAGAATCACAAAAGGGGCGGGGATTGCGTTTTCCCCGCCCCTTTTGAATCCCCACCCTTGAACCGCCGAAGAGAGACCGTGCGCGGTTTCCCTTCGATTCCTTCCAAGGATGGCAAAGCTTCGGCTAACCAGCGTCGTTTTTTGTACCAAGTTTATTTTTGCAAAAAAGTCTGTCGGCAATGTTAAGCATTGCACCAACCTCAGGGGGTTCCAGAAGGGGGATCGCAATCCCACTTCTGTCGTTGCGGGTGAGGGTTCACAGGGAGAGGGGGAGTCGAAACACCCTCTCCCTGTGCGTGTCTTTGGTGACTTTCTCCACGTCGAGAAAGTCACCCCGCGGAGCGACCGGCAGTTGGTCACCGCGAAAGAGCCATATCAAAAACGCCGCAATGCCCAGTCCACGGCGCGCCCCCGCGTCTCCCCATCAAAAACGCAAAACCTGCTTCCGTGCAAAACAGAAGCAGGTTTGCTGTTTTCACTTCACCGGTTTTATATCCAGCATTTTCTCCATCGTGAACACGGTGAGAAAGCGTGAATAGAAATCCGGAATGATCCTCTGCGCCACCGGCGTTATGTCGGTCTTTCCCTTTATCTGCTTCACAAGCAGATTCGCCTTTACGCCGCTTATCGTGTAGTCGCTCTCGATCTCCTCATAGCCGAAGCGGTTGAAGAACTTGCGCAGCTTTCTGAGCCTGTCGGGATCCGGATCCTCAAACTCCGTCAGCTCCGCGATGATCCCCTGCTTGTCGGCATAGCGCTTGTTTATCAGGCGCATGATCTGTATGCCCAGCCCCTGACCGCGGCACCACGGCATGACCGCCAGATACTTCAGCAGCACATAGCCGTAGAGATTTTTCGTCGCGACGAGCGCGTAGCCCGCGTCCATGCCGCTGTCCTCATCGTAGGCGATCAGCAGCTCAAGCGAGCCGTTCATCATGCCCTTGTGGATCGCGATCTTCGGCAGCAGCTCCTCGCTGTCAAAGTCCATCTCGATCAGGGTAAAATAGCGCTCAAGGTCTCTGTGTCCGCCCTTTTTAATGTTCAGCATTGTCGTTACCCCCACTATGTTTATCCAAGGACTGTGCTCTGCACAGCTCGGCGTATGCTCCGTTCTTCGCGATAAGCTCGTCATGGCTGCCCATTTCGATGATATGCTCGTCCTCGATGACGGCTATCCTGTCGGCATTGCGCACGGTCGAGAGCCGGTGCGCGATGATTATCGTCGTGCGCCCCTCGCTGAGCTTGTCGAAGGCATTCTGTATCCTCTGTTCCGTTACGGTGTCGAGCGCGCTCGTCGCTTCGTCGAGTATGAGTATCTTCGGGTTCTTGAGGAAAACGCGGGCGATGGATATGCGCTGCTTCTGTCCGCCGGAGAGCATCACTCCGCGCTCGCCGATATAGGTATCGTAGCCGTCGGGCATCTCCATGATCTCGCTGTGTATCTCGGCTCTGACCGCCGCGGCGACGATCTCCTCGTCCGTCGCGTCCGGCCGGCCGTAGCGGATGTTCTCGCGTATCGTCCCGGCGAACATGAACACATCCTGCTGTATCATGCCGATGTTCTTTCTCAGGCTCGCCTGCGTCACATCGCGCACATCCGTCCCGTCGACCCTTACGCTGCCGGAGCACACGTCGTAGAAGCGCGGCAGCAGCTGGCACAGCGTCGTCTTGCCGCCGCCCGAAGGGCCGACCACCGCAAGGCTGTGTCCCGGCTCGATTCGGAAGCTTACATTCTCAAGCACCGGTACGCCGTTTCCGTAGTCGAAGCACACGTCCCTGTATTCTATCTCGCCGCGGACGCTGCCCAAGACCTTTGCGTCCGGGTTATCCTTCACCGTCGGCTCCGTGCGCATGACCTCAAGGAAGCGTTCAAAGCCCGCCGCTCCCTGCATATAGGTCTCCGAAAACTGCACAAGGCGCTTCACCGGGGATATGAACGTGGAGACATAGAGCGTAAAGGTGATGAGGTCTATGTAATTCATTTCGCCGCGCATGATGAGCAGCCCACCGAAAGCGACTATCGCGACCTGCATGATGCTTGTCGTAAACTCCATGCCACTCATGTACATGCCCATTGCCTTGTAGTAGTTCACCTTCGCGCCGCGGAACAGGTCATTTGCCTTGTCGAATTTATTGTTCTCCTGATCTTCATTGGCAAAGGCCTTCGCCGTGCGGATGCCGGAGATGCTGCTCTCGATGGCGGAATATATCTCCGCCGTCTTGCGCTTGACCTCGACATTTGCCCGCCTCATGCTCCCGCGCTGCGACAGCGTGAACCACAGGCCGAGCGGCAGAATTACCGTCAGCACCAGCGCAAGCCGCCACTCCATCGTGAACATCACCGCCAGTGCGCCGAGGATAGTCAGCGCGCAGATCAGTATGTTTTCCGGGCCGTGGTGCGCAAGCTCCGTCACCTCGAACAGGTCGCTCGTGATGTGGCTTATCAGCGCGCCCGTGCGGTTCTTGTCATAGAAGCTGCACGAGAGATCCTGCATATGCGAGAAAACGTCCTTGCGCATATCCGCTTCGACAAGCACTCCCATCCTGTGCCCGATGACCGTTATCACATAGTACAGCACGCCCTTGAGCACATAGGCCAGCGCCATGATGAGCATGATGATAAAGAAGGTCTTATACAGGTTCTGCGGCAGCAGCGTCTTCATCGACTGCCTTGACACGTATGGGAAAACAAGGTCTATCACCGATACCAGCACCGCGCAGACCATGTCTATCGCGAAGAGCTTCTTCTGCCCGGCGATGTAGGATATAAAGACCTTTATCGGTTTGTCGTTATAGTTCTTTTTCATTTTGCTCCGCTTGCATATCTGTCCCTCTGCTCCACGGCAAGCGCGTCGCAGCGGTTGTTGTATTCGTTGTCGGCGTGTCCCTTTACCCAGTGGTAGTGCATCTCGTGCTTTTCGCACAGCTCGAGCAGCTGCGCCCAGAGGTCGGGGTTGAGCGCGGGCTTTTTATCGGACTTTACCCAGCCGCGCGCGCGCCATGAGCGCGCCCAGCCCTTTTCAAGCGCGTCAATGACATATTTTGAATCCGAGTACAGCTCCACAGCGCAGCTCTCCTTGAGCGCCGAGAGCGCGGAGATCACGCCTGTCAGCTCCATGCGGTTGTTTGTCGTCTGCGCAGCGCCGCCGGAAAGCTCCTTCTCAACGCCGTTATAGCGCAGTATTGCCCCCCACCCGCCGGGGCCTGGATTGCCGCTGCAAGCTCCATCGGTGTAAATTGTAACTGTCTTCATCCGTCAAAGATCATCCGGGATGTCCATTTTCGCGTATCTCTCGCGCATGAACTTGTATTCGTCGCGGTCGATGATGCCGTTTTTCAGGAAGCTGTCAAGCTGCGCGTAGTATTTCTCCCTGCCGCGCAGGGTGTTCACGCACTCGCTGCCGTCGGAGTGGAGATGAATTTCCGGCACAAAGCTTATGTGCCTGCCCTCGCTGCGCGGCTGCTCGGTGCTCTCACGTGCCGTGGCTGCTGCCTTCGGCTTCAGCTTTTTCACCAGCAGCACCGCGATACCAACAATGACCGCGATGAATATCAGCGCCGCTATGCCATCGGCGGAATCCGCAAACTCCGCAAGGAAGACTATCACTATCGCGGCAATGACGCCGAGCGGATTCTGTTTTTTCTTTTTTCTGTCCTTATTCACGCCGGTTCTCCTTTACACGTTCGCCGTCGCTTATTCTTCGTCGTTTACCTCAGGCATTTCCTCGGCTTCAGCTTCCTCCGCTTCATCCTCGCCCTGCTCTCTCTCGGTGCGCTCAATGGATATCACGCGGCTGCCCTCGGCAAGGCGCATGATGCGCACGCCCTGGGTCGAGCGGCCAAGCACGGAGATATGGTCTACCGCCATGCGGATTATCGTACCGTCGTCGCTGATGACAAGGATGTCCTCGCCGGGGTTCACCATCTTCACATCGGCAATGCCGCCGGTCTTGTCCGTCACCTGATAGTTCTTGATGCCGATGCCGCCGCGGCCATGGATGCTGTACTCACTGAGCAGAGTGCGCTTGCCGTAGCCCTTTTCGGTTATCGTAAGCACCGCTTCGCCCGCCAGGCTGCTGCCCGCGCCGACGACATAATCGCCATCTCTGAGCCTTATGCCGCGCACGCCCATTGCGTTTCTTCCCAGGGGGCGCAGCTCGCTCTCATCGAAGCAGACCGCCATGCCGTTATAGGTCGCGATGAATATATTCTCCTCGCCGGTCGTCTGGAGGACGGATATGAGCGAATCGCCCTCGTCGAGGACTATCGCGCGCAGGCCATTCGAGCGGATGTTCTTCAGCGCAGACTGTTCCATGCGCTTTACCGTACCGCGCTTTGTGACAAAGACAAGATAGCCGTCGTCATCCCTGCCGCGGCCGCGGATCATCGCGCTGATCTTCTCGCCGTTCTCGGTCTGGATAATGTTGATGATGTTCGTGCCGCGCGCGCTGCGTCCGGCCTCAGGGATGTTGTAGCCCTTCTTTACGAACACGCGCCCCTTCGAGGTGAAGAACAGAATATAGTCATGCGTGGAGGCGGTGAACACCGTGTCTACAAAGTCCTCATCCTTCGTTGCCATCGCGCGGATGCCGCGGCCGCCGCGCCCCTGAGCGCGGTACTCGCTGACCGGCATACGCTTGATGTAGCCGCCGTGGGTCAGGGTGTAGACGCACTGCTCCTCTTCGATGAGGTCTTCGATGTCTATCTCGTCGGCGACGTCCTGTATCTCGGTGACTCTGTCGTCGCCGTACTTATCGCGCAGGGCGATAAGCTCGTCCTTGAGTACGCCCTTTATCTTCTCGGGGTCTGCCAGCAGATCCTTGAAGTAGTGTATCTTGTCCTCAAGCTCCTTGTACTCGTTTTCGAGCTTCTCACGGTTGAGACCCTGCAGCGAGATAAGGCGCATATCGCATATCGCCTGAGCCTGAACGTCGCTGAGATTGAAGCGCTCCATAAGGCGCTGCTTTGCATTGTCGTAGCTGGTGCGGATGATGCTGATTACCTCGTCGATATTGTCCTGAGCTATCAGCAGGCCCTCCAGCAGATGCGCCCGCTCCTCGGCCTTGCGCAGATCGTATCTCGTGCGCCGGACGATTATCTCCTCCTGGAAGGTGAGGTACTCGTCAAGTATATGGCGCAGGGAGAGTATCTTAGGCTGGGTCTGGTTATTCACCAGCGCCAGCATGTTTATCGAGAATGTGGTCTGCATCGCCGTCTGCGCAAAGAGACGGTTCAGCACGACCTGCGGGTTCGCATCGCGCTTGAGCTCAATGACGACGCGCATACCGTTGCGGTCGGTCTCGTCGCGCAGGTCGGATATGCCCTCAAGGCGCTTGTCGTGTACCTGATCTGCAATGTTCTTTATGAGCTGGCGCTTATTGACCTGATACGGCAGCTCCGTCACGATTATCCTCGTGCGCCCCTGCCCGTGCTCCTCAAACTCGGTGCGCGCGCGCACAACGACCTTGCCGCGCCCGGTGGCGTAGGCCTGACGTATCCCGCTGCGCCCCATGATGATACCGCGCGTCGGAAAGTCCGGCCCGGTGATGTGCTGCATGAGGTCGGCAAGCGTCGCCTCCGGGTTTTCCAGTACGCAGACACAGGCGTTTATGACCTCTTTGAGGTTGTGCGGCGGGATGTTCGTCGCCATGCCGACGGCGATACCGGACGAGCCGTTCACCAGCAGGTTCGGAAAGCGCGACGGCAGCACTCTCGGCTCCTTGCGCGTCTCGTCAAAGTTCGGGTCCCAGTCGACCGTTTCCTTGTCGATATCGCGCAGCATCTCATTGGATATCTTTGAGAGCCTTGCCTCGGTGTATCGGTAGGCCGCGGGGGGATCGCCGTCCACGGAGCCGAAGTTGCCGTGCCCATCGACGAGCATATAGCGCATGGAGAAGTTCTGCGCAAGTCTCACCATCGCGTCGTAGACCGAAGCGTCGCCGTGCGGATGGTAGCGGCCGAGCACGTCGCCGACGCAGGTCGCGGACTTTTTGAAGGGCTTGTCGCTCGTCAGGCCGTCCTCGTACATTGCGTAGAGTATGCGCCTGTGAACGGGCTTGAGACCGTCGCGCACATCCGGCAGCGCTCTGCCGACGATAACGGACATGGCGTAGTCGATATAGCTGGTCTGCATTTCGCTCACCAGCTCCGACTCGGTTATGACCTGATCCGGAAACGCTATATCCTCAGGTTTGTAATCTCTCTTATGTGCCATTAAAAATTCTCCGTTTCGGAACCGTAGTTCCCTGTATTAGTATCCGGCTTATTGCTGAATTGTTTTATATGTCGAGGTTCACCACGTACTTTGCATTCTGCTCGATCCACTCGCGGCGCGGCTCGACGTCCTCGCCCATGAGCACGGTAAAGACCTGATCTGCGTGTATCGCGTCGTTGAGCGTGATGCGGCGAAGTGAGCGCGTCTGCGGATCCATCGTCGTCTCCCACAGCTCGTGCGGATCCATTTCGCCGAGGCCCTTGAAGCGGCTGATATCAACCTTGGCGTTCGGGTTATCCTCACGCATCTCGGCGCTTATCCTGTCGCGCTGCTCGTCTGAGTATGCCACGCGCTGGGTCTTGCCGCGCGAGAGCTTATAGAGCGGCGGCACCGCAGAGTAGACATAGCCGTGCTCGATAAGCGGGCGCATATAGCGGAAGAAGAAGGTAAGCAGCAGCGTGCGGATGTGTGAACCGTCAACATCGGCATCGGCCATGATAATGATCTTGTGATATCTGAGCTTTTCGATATTGAACTCGTCGCCTATCCCCGCACCGAGCGCGACGATGAGCGGGTAGAGCTTGTCATTGCCGTATATCTTATCGGCTCTCGCCTTCTCGACGTTGAGCATTTTGCCCCACATGGCAAGTATCGCCTGGAAGCGCGAGTCGCGCCCCTGTATTGCGGAGCCCGCGGCGCTGTCGCCCTCGACGATGTATATCTCGCACAGCGACGGGTCGCGCTCGTTGCAGTCCTGGAGCTTGTCGGGCATCTGCCCGCTCTCAAGCCCTGTCTTGCGGCGGACGGACTCCTTGGCCTTTCTTGCGGCCTCGCG
>CAKTPR010000041.1 GCA_934591725.1 uncultured Oscillospiraceae bacterium | reverse complement strand
GCACAGAAAATTTGCGCGGCATCAAATAATGCTTGCAAAATTCGCGGAGATACTGTAAAATATCAAAGATAAATAATAAATTTTATTTTGGGAGGTTCCCATATATGGCAACTATTACCGCAGGCGATTTCAGAAACGGCGTTACCTTTGAGTACGATAACGATGTATGCCAGGTCATTGAGTTCCAGCACGTCAAGCCCGGCAAAGGCGCTGCCTTTGTCCGCACCAAGTACAAGAAGATCATGACCGGCGCTATCCGTGAAGAATCCTTCAACCCCACCGCAAAGTTCGAGGCCGCAACTGTCGACCGCATGACCATGGAGTACAGCTACAATGACGGCAACCTGTACTATTTCATGAACCCCGAAACCTATGAGCTCGAGCCTGTCGATGCAAGCGTCCTGAGCGACAACTTCAAGTTCGTCAAAGAGAACATGGAGTGCACCATCTACTCCTACAAGGGCAAGGTCTTCAATGTTGAGCCTCCCTTCTTCGTGGAGCTTGAGGTCACCGAGACCGATCCGGGCTTTGCAGGCAACACCGCGACCAACGCGACCAAGCCCGCGACCGTCGAGACCGGTGCAGAGATCAAGGTTCCTCTGTTCATCGAGCCGGGCGAGAAGATCAAGATCGACACCCGCACGGGCGAGTATCTGTCCAGAGCGTGATTCAAGTCTATAAGCGGGGGAAGATCAGCGGTCTTTCCCCGTATTTTTTCTAAGGAGGTTTTCAAAATGACAGTAGTGGAAAAGGCGGCATATCTGAAGGGGCTGACCGAGGGTCTGGGCATCGCTCCGGATTCCAAGGAAGGCAAGCTGTGGAACGCTCTCAACGAGCTTCTCTCCGACATGGCGCATGAAATAGAAGACCTTCATGCATGCTATGACGAGCATGACGAGGCTCTCGATGAGGTCTGTGACGAGCTGAACTATCTCGAAGAGCTTACCTGTGACCTTGATTTCCCTGAGGACGACGATGAGTACGACGACTGGGGCGATGAGGATGACGATGACCCCACCGGCTGCTGCGGCTGCGGCCGCTGCATCAGCGATGACGAGGACGAAGAGGACGACGGCGAGCCTGAGTATGACGGCGTGATATATGACGCCACCTGCCCCGTCTGCGGCGAGGAGATCAGCTTCGATGAGGACACGCTCGCCGAAGGCTCCATCGAGTGCCCCAACTGCGGCGAAAAGCTGGAGTTCGACCTCGGCGGCGACGATAAGGACGAGGATAAGGAATAATTCTGCGTCCGTAATACAGGCAGCATCTGAGGGGAATCAACAGCTGTGCATGAACGCAGGCTTTATCCCCTCAGGCGTTGCGCGCCAGCTCCCCTTGAGAAACAAGGGGAGCCTTTATTTTTGGCAAACATCGGTCAGACGGCTGAGGTTCTTTGATCGAAAAAAGGCTGCATCCATACGGACGCAGCCTTTTTATACGATTTATTTTTTACTTCGCGTAGTCGACAGCCTTCGTTTCGCGGAGGACGTGGACTTTGATCTGACCGGGATAAGTGAGCTCATCCTCGATCTTCTTTGCAATGTCCCTTGCGAGCAGAACCATCTGATCCTCGCTGACCTCTTCGGGCTTGACCATAATGCGTATCTCGCGGCCGGCCTGAATGGCATAGGAGCTTGCAATGCCGGGGAAGCTCTTGGAGACTTCCTCAAGCTTTTCAAGACGCTTGACGTAGTTCTCGATATTCTCGCGGCGCGCACCGGGGCGGGAAGCAGAGATAGCGTCCGCCGCCTGAACGAGGCAGGCCTCAACGCTGTGCGCCTCAACGTCGCCGTGGTGGGCTTCGATGGCGTGGATAACGGCTTCGGATTCCTTGTACTTTCTCGCAATGTCGACGCCGATGGTGACGTGGCTGCCCTCGACCTCGTGGTCGATGGACTTGCCGATATCGTGCAGCAGACCCGCGCGCTTTGCGACGTTCACATCGACGCCCAGCTCCGCGGCCATAAGACCGGCGAGGTGAGAGACCTCGATGGAGTGGTTGAGCACGTTCTGACCGTAGCTGGTGCGGTACTTCATGCGGCCGAGCAGCTTGATGATTTCGGGGTGCAGGCCGTGGATATTCGTCTCGAACGCGGCGCGCTCGCCCTCGGCCTTGATAGTCGCGTTGACTTCCTTCTGCGCCTTGGCGACCATTTCCTCGATACGCGCCGGGTGGATGCGGCCGTCCTGAATGAGCTTTTCGAGCGCCAGCCGCGCGATCTCGCGGCGGACGGGGTCGAAGCTCGAAACGGTGATCGCTTCGGGGGTATCGTCAATGATAAGGTCACAGCCGGTCAGCGTTTCGATGCTGCGGATGTTGCGGCCCTCACGGCCGATTATGCGGCCTTTCATCTCGTCGTTGGGGAGGGGTACGACGGAGACGGTGATCTCGCTTGCGTGATCTGCGGCGCAGCGCTGGATGGCCGTGGCAATGATCTCTCTTGCGCGCTCGTCGGCCTCGTCCTTATACTGCGCCTCGACCTCCTTGACCTTGACGGCCATCTCGTGGGTGACCTCGTCGCGGATGCTGGCGATCAGATAATTCTTGGCCTCTTCGATGGTGAAGCCGGAGATCTTCTCAAGCATTTCGAGCTGGCTCTTCTTCACCATAGCGACTTCCTGCTGCTGTGCTTCCACAGCGGCGATCTTGCTGCTGAGAACGTCGTTCTTCTTTTCGACGGCGTCCAGCTTCCTGTCAAGATTTTCTTCCTTCTGCTGGTAGCGGCGCTCCTGCTTGGTCAGCTCGGCGCGGCGCTCCTTGACCTCCCGCTCGTACTCCGAGCGGCTTTTGTGTATTTCTTCCTTTGCCTCAAGGAGAGCTTCTCTCTTCTTGCTCTCCGCACTTTTTATAGATTCGTTAATTATGCGCTTTGCTTCTTCTTCAGCACTGGATATTTCGCGTTCGGCAACCTTTTTGCGGTAGCCAAAGCCTATAAAGAATCCCGCTATCAAAGCCGCAGCGGCTATCAAGATCCATAGAATTACCGGCATAGTAAGTAAACACACCTCCATTCTTTAAGAATTTTGCGGTGGGTTTAGCTGCTGGATATTTTGTTGATCTACAATGCACGGAGCAGCGCCCGCACACATATGCAAGACGGGGCATAAAACGCACCCGTCGAATCGAACAGAAATATTTATCGGAAACCTCCCCATGGTCTCCTAAAATATCATTCGTGTTATTCTACCACCGAATCGGTGTTATGTCAATTCAAACGCTTAAATAATTTTAATAGAAAGTTAATAGATACAGCAATAAAAAGGCTCCCCTTGTTTCTCAAGGGGAGCTGGCGCGTCAGCGCCTGAGGGGATAAAAGCCCTGTTTTTCAGCGCAGTCAAAGATGTCGGCTCTTTGTACGCGCTGTTTGACACATCTGCTTATCGCTTATTTACTCTTTATCTGCCTTGTTTTTATTCGCCGCGGTGCTCTTTTTCTCTTCCCGGCGTGCCTTCGCCTTGGCGCTCAGCTTCCTGAAAAGCGGGCGCAGCGCAAAGAACAGCACCGCGAGGATCACAAGCGTCGGCAGAGCGGAGACAAGGAACACCAGCAGGTTCTTGAAGAAGCGCCCCGCGCCTTTAAGCGAATCCGTGAACGCGTTCAGCAGCCGCTGTCCGTAGCTTATGGTGACAGTCTGCTGCTCGGTGTACTCGCCGACCTCCTGAACGTTCAGGGAGATGGTGCTGTAATTCACCTGCCGATCCCAGTTGTTGAGACTCGACTGGAGAGAGTCTATCTTATACTGAAGCTCCGTCAGCTTCTCTTCTATCGTTATCGTGTCCTCGATGGTCTGCGCCTTTTCCATCATTTCGAGCAGGCGGGCTTCCTGGGTCTTGTACGCGGTGAGCCGTGACTGCACGTCATAGTACTGCGCGCTGACGTTCTCGGTGTAGGTGTAGCTGTATGGGACGTTGCCGAGAGTGGAGAGACTGCCCATAACGGTCTGGAACTTGTCGCTCGGAATGCGGATGGTGTAATCTGCACTGCGGTTATAGCTGCTGCCGCGGGAGATGCTGTAATAGTTCGCGCCGTTTATGCTGCTTGACTGCACCCAGCCGCCGTATTCTTTGATGAGCGCGGCAAGCTCTTCGAGGGTCTTGTCAAACTCGGTTGTCTCAACGGTCGCGTCGGCGGAATAAATGATCTTCTCCGGGTTCTCGTCGGGTACGTCGCCGCCATCAGTGCCGGAGTCATATTCGCCGTATTCACCGGCGGACGCGACGCTGTCCATCGCGGAAAAGCCGGAGG
Organism: uncultured Oscillospiraceae bacterium; assembly: GCA_934591725.1. GTDB lineage: Bacteria > Bacillota > Clostridia > Oscillospirales > Oscillospiraceae > Limivicinus. The sequence continues at coordinate 14,260 of CAKTPR010000041.1, read as the reverse complement.
CGCGCGACGCATTGGGAGGCGGTTCCATGGGCGCAGAATCGTATGCCGCCGACTCGGTGGAGCTGGCCATTTGGCTGGAGCTGCCGCAGGCGCAGAGGGACAGGGTCATGAGCAATGCAAGCAGCAGGGCTATCCGTTTTTTCATTTTGTCTACTTCCTTTCATTTTACAGTTATTTACAAGTTCATCCTCAATTACAAAGACGCGGATTTCCGAATAAAGTTCCCTTTACTGTATGTTTACAGCCAAATTCTTTTTTGCTATAATCGGAATAGATTTTTAACGGAAAATAAACACATAAGAAACGGAGAGTCAGATATGCAAATTACCGCGTCCAACGTCCGGATCATCGCAGTGGTGCTGACAGCGCTGTGCGCAGTGTCCGGGGGCATCTATCTTGTCTTCTGCAAGCGGAAGGATTACCGCAGAGCCTTCACCTATAAGGGCACAGCGGGGCTGTGCTTCGTCGTGCTCGGCCTGCTGGGAACTGACGCGAACATACGGAGCCTGCTCGGCGTTGGCGGAGCCGCCCCGGCGGGCGCGTGGCTCGTTGCGGCGGGGCTCATCTTCGGCCTGCTCGGCGACCAGCTGCTTGCGCTGCGCTTTATCTGCGTGAATAAGAAAACGCAGTTCTTCGCCGCGGGGGCTGCGAGCTTTGCCGTCGGCCATGTGCTGTATATCATCGCCCTGTCGCACCGCGCCCCCGGCATACTGCTCGGCGGCCTTGCCATCGGCTTTGCCGCGCTCGCGCTCTCTGGCGTATATAACTACCGCAAGGACACGAACGCCGGAAATATGCAGGTGCCCGGCATGATATACATGGCGGTCGTCGCCTTCATGGGCGCGCTCGCCGTCTCCGTCGCAATACACGCGCCGGGAGTGTCGACGCTGCTGTTCGCCATCGGCGGCGTGCTCTTCATCATCAGCGACAATATCCTCTGCGCTTACAGCTTCGGCAGCGAGCGCCGCTTCGGCGCGAACATCGGCATCCACGCGACCTATTACGCCGCGCAGCTGCTCATCGCATGGAGCATATTCTTTATGTAAATATCTGCGGCGGTATGATGCCGTTGACGAATTTCTGGAAACGGTCTGAGCTACAGCCCAAGGCTCCCATTGTTGCAAGGGGAGCTGTCAGCCGCAAGGCTGACTGAGGGGATAATAACGCAGACTTACCTGCACACTCAAGGCGATTCTGCTGCTGGACTGCGCATTTTAACAGCGAACTCCGGCGTGACGGCAATGTCACGCCGGGGTTCGCCGCTTTTTCTGTTTACGCCTTAGGTGTCTCGCCTTTTTTCGGCAGCTTGTGCTTCTTGCCGTCGGGCGTGACGATGTAGGTGTTCTCCAGCAGCTCTATCGTGCCGCGGCGCCAGTCCTCGATATACTCCTTGCGCAGCGCGGCGCGCTCCTCCTGCTCGGCGGCGGTCAGCTCCCGCTCCTTTGCAAGATGCGCAAGCTCGTTTATGCGGTCAAGCTTTTTCTGTGTCATGCTTTGCCCTCCTCGTCTATAGTCCCCAGCTCGTCGAGCGTCAGCTCAAAGGCCGGGATGAATTTATCCAGGAAATATTTTACCTCCGGCAGCGGGCTCGCGTCGAGTATGGCGCGGGTCTGCTTCTCGGCGGAAATGAACTCGTCATTGCCGGCCTTGCGCTCCTCGATGCACTTGATGTAGGCCGAGAGCTTGTCGGCTGCCTTGACGATATCGTGCAGCTCCTCAGCGTCCCTGCCGTAGAGCAGGGATTCATAAGTCCCGCGCAGCTCCTCCGGCAGCGTCGCCAGGAGCTTATCGCAGGCGAGCTTCTCCACCTGCTTATAGGCGGACTGGATCTGCGCGCTGTGGTACTTTATCGGCGTGGGCAGGTCGCCGGTGAGGATCTCGGAGCTGTCATGGAACAGCGCAACGGATGCGCACCTGTCCGGATCGCAGTGGACGCCGCAGATATCGCGGCGGATGACCGCGAGCGCATGCGCGATCACGGCTACCATGTGGCTGTGCTCCTGTATGTTTTCGGGCAGCGCGTTTCTCATCAGGCTCCAGCGGCCGATGTAGCGCATACGCGAAATGTAGGCAAAAAAATTGTGGCTCATGTGTTTTTCTTCTCCGTGTTTCTGTTTTCGGGCTGCCTTGATTCTATCACGGCGGGAGAATTATTTCAATAAGCAGGATTTTTTGTAAATTTCATTTATATAAGTATTGCAAAAGGCGAAGAGCAGTGTTAAAATTTCATTTTGTGTTGAAAATAGTACATAGAAATTTTGACCGCAGCTATGCGGACGCAGTAAGGGAGCACTGATAGATATGGATAAGCTTAGAAACGTCGCCATTATTGCACACGTTGACCACGGCAAGACCACTCTTGTCGATGAAATGCTCAAGCAATCCGGCGTTTACCGCGAAAATCAGGAGGTCGTGGATCGCGTCATGGACTCGAACGATCTCGAGCGTGAGCGCGGAATCACCATCATGGCAAAGAACACCGCCGTGTGGTATGGCGACACGAAGATAAACATAGTCGACACTCCGGGTCACGCCGACTTCGGCGGCGAGGTGGAGCGTATACTCAAGATGGTCAACGGCGTTATCCTGCTGGTCGACGCCGCTGAAGGCCCGATGCCGCAGACGCGCTTCGTGCTCAGCCGCGCGCTGGAGCTTGGCCACCGCGTCATCGTCGTCGTCAATAAGATCGACCGCCCCGACCAGCGCATCCACGAGGTCATAGACGAGGTGCTCGAACTGCTCATCGACCTCAACGCGACCGACGAGCAGCTGGATTCCCCGATGCTCTTCTGCTCCGGCAGACAGGGCACGGCGAGCTATTCCCCCGACGTTCCCGGCACCGACCTCAAGCCCCTGTTCGATACGATCCTTGACTACATCCCCGAACCGAGCATGGATCTTGACAAGCCCTTCCAGATGCTCGTCAGCAGCATCGACTATAATGAGTACGTCGGCCGTATCGCCATCGGGCGCATCGAGCGCGGCGTGATAAAGCAGAACCAGGAGATCGAGGTCTGCAACTACCACAATCAGGACGAGCCGCCCATGAAGGCCAAGGCCGTGTCGCTCTACCAGTTCGACGGGCTCAACAGAGTTCCCGTGACCGAAGCGGGTGCGGGCAACATCATCGCCATGAGCGGCATAGGCGATGTCACCATCGGTGACACTGTCTGTGCCAGAGGCTTTGCCGAGCCGATAGAGTTCGTTAAGATCGGCGCGCCGACGCTGGAAATGACCTTCTCCGTGAACGACAGCCCCTTTGCCGGGACTGAGGGCAAGTTCGTCACCTCCCGCCAGATCCGCGACCGTCTCTTCCGCGAGACGCTCAAGGACGTTTCCCTCCGCGTCTCCGAGATCGGCAGCAGCACCGACAGCTTCAATGTCGCCGGCCGCGGCGAGATGAGCCTGTCCATCCTCATCGAGACCATGCGCCGCGAGGGCTATGAGTTCCAGGTGTCCCCCCCGCGCGTGCTGTATCAGGAGATCGACGGACAGAAGTGCGAGCCTATCGAGCGCGTCGTCGTCGACGTGCCGCAGGACTGCATGGGCTCCGTCATGGAAAAGCTCGGCGCGCGCAAGGGCGAGTTCCTTGAGATGACCCCCGCCGGCAACCGCATGAAGATGGAATTCCTTGTTCCGTCCCGCGGCCTGTTCGGCTACCGCAACGAGTTCCTTACCGACACCAAGGGCGAGGGCATCCTTGCCTCCGTGTTCGAGAAGTACGCGCCCTACAAGGGCGACATCGCCCGCCGCAGCACCGGCTCCCTCATCGCGTGGGAGACTGGTGAAGCCGTGGCATACGGAATCTGGAACGCGCAGGAGCGCGGCGCGATGTTCATCACGCCGGGCACGAAGGTCTATGCCGGTATGGTCATAGGCGTCACGCAGAAGAGCGACGATGTGCCCGTCAACGTCTGCCGCACGAAGCACCTGACGAACACCCGTGCTTCCGGTTCCGACGAGGCGCTGCGCCTTGTCCCGCCGAGACAGCTCAGCCTTGAGCAGTGCCTTGAGTTCCTCGCTGACGACGAGCTGCTTGAAGTCACGCCGAAGAACCTCCGCCTGCGCAAGAGCATTCTCGACCACAGCCTGAGAATGAAGAACGTCATGAAAAATAGATAATAAGCGTAAAAATGCTCGCACCGCAATTTGCGGCGCGAGCATTTTTCAGGTCTTTATATCAGTCCTGAGGCTTGATGCTGCTGTTGAGTATCTCGCCGGTGACGGCGTCGATAATATAATCATACTCGTTTTGATGAGTGTCAAACTCGACCTCATACCATGCAGAGTGACGGGTCTTTTCAAATTCAACGTCGTCAGAGTAAATCATGGTGACGGTGGTACCGGCGTCGTCAAGCGCAATGTTCAGTGCGGCGTCTGCGCCGATGTAGGTGTTGTTGTGGCGATAGATGAAATATCCGCCGATGGCAGCGCCGATGATGACGAGTACGAGCAATGCGATAAGAATGTTTTTGAGTGTCTTGTTCATTTTTTCCTTCTCCTTTTTCCTGACTCATTTCAGCTTGGCTAAAGTATATCCGGAGCTTTTAAGAAAACTATTAGAAATTCTAAGAAACTTGCCGCTGCAAAAAGAAATAGAAAAATACGCCCTGTGCTCCCGTTATTTGCCGGCGTAGGAATAGTCTCCGTGAACGCCGCCGGTCTTTTCCAGCAGGTGAATGTCGGAGATGAGGATGTCCTTCTGCACTGCCTTGCACATGTCGTATACCGTGAGCGCGGCGGCGCTGACCGCCGTCAGCGCTTCCATCTCAACGCCCGTGTGCCCGGCGCAGGAGGCCGACGCGGTTATCTCAACGGAAAGGCGCGCCTCATCCAGCGTGAGTGAAATGTCGATGCCGTCTATGAGGACGGGGTGGCACATCGGAATGATGTCCGGCGTGTGCTTCGCGGCCATTATGCCCGCGACCTGCGCCACGGCCAGAACGTCGCCCTTTTTCATGCCGCCGTTTTTGATGAGCGCAAAGGTGTTTTCGTTGACCGTCACGCGCCCCGCGGCGACGGCGGTGCGCACGGTCGCGGGCTTATCGCCGACGTCGACCATCTTTGCCCTGCCCTGATCGTTGAAGTGTGTGAAGTCCTGCATGGGTCTTACCTCCTCATCTGCCGTTTCTCAGGCTCTCCATCACCTGCGGTGCGGAGTCCATGAGCGCGTCCATGCGCTCCTCCGTGGCAGCAGCAATGAGCGTCTTGCCGCGTATGGCGGCTGACACGATGCCGGGATCGGGTTTATCCGAAACGGCGCGCATCGCATCCTGTGCAGCGCTGCCCGTGCCGCCGGTCACAAGGATGAGGTCGAGCTGGCGCTGGTCGCACAGGCGCATGAGCTGCTGCTTAAGCACACGCACGTCGTCGGGGATCGCCGGTTCTTCAACCACCGCGTACCCCGCATCGCGCAGACGCTTGGAGATCGTCTCACTGCTTCCGCTCTCGCCGAGCGTGATGATTGCGGCCTGCCACGGGAATTTTCCCTCGCGCGGGACTATGACCATCTCATCTCCGACGGAGATCGTACCCGGCTCCAGAACGCGGGCGAAAACGCCTTCGCGCGGCATGATACAGTCGCCCATTTTCTTATATATCTCGCAGTGGCTGTGGCACTCCTTGCCTATCTGCGTCATTTCCAGCAGCACATCGTTGCAGCGCAGGAGCGTCCCGACCGGGAGCGCGCGGAAGTCGAAGCCCTCCACGACGAGGTTCTCACCGAACGCGCCGGGGATAACATTTGCCCCGCGCTTATTGAATGCCTCTATCTTGTCCGCACTCAGCAGGCTTATCTGCCGGTGCCATTTACCGGCGTGCGCGTCGCCGTCAATGCCCCATTCGGCAGAGAAGTGCGCGGTGTTGACGTCTTTTTTCTGTATTCCCTTGCGGTCGCTCGTGCAGACCGCTATCACCTTTCCCATGGTCTTATCCTCCTATCTGGCTCATCGCATGCTTTTCCGTGATGACGGCGTTTGTATCAAAGCAGTGCGCGCGGGGCTTGGCGTATACAGCGGCCCTCAGCGCGTCTTTCAGTCCCTCATCCGTACACCCGCCGCGGATGAGCGCGCGCAGGTCGGCGGAGTCGGCATAGCAGAGACATGGCTTGAGCTGACCGGTGCTCGTCAGGCGCACACGGTTGCACTCGGCGCAGAATTTATGGCTCACCGCGTCGATGAAGCCTATTCTGCCGAGGAGCGCCGCGCTCTTATAATAATGCGCGGGGCCGTTGCCGCGCTTTTCATCCGTCGGGGCAAGGTCAGGCCAGCGCTCTTTCAGCGCGATGAGGATATCCTCCGGTGAGACGCGCTTCATCGCCGTGCCGAAGCCTATGGGCATCAGCTCTATAAAGCGCACGTCCACGGGGAGCGTAGAAGCTATGGCGGCGAGCGCGGGAGCGTCAGCCTCCGTCTCCTCCAGCAGCACGGCGTTTATCTTTGTCTTGAGTCCTTTGGCGCAGCACTCCTTGAGCACGCGCAGGAGCGTGTCCGCCCCGTCGCCGGTGTACCCGGTTATGCTGCGAAAGCGCACATTGTCCGTTGTGTCAAGGCTGATGTTCACGCCGTCAAGTCCTGCGGCCGTGAGCGCGTCAAGGTTCTTTTCCAGCAGCAGGCCGTTCGTCGTCAGCGTGACCTGCTCTGTGCCGGGCTGCTTTTTCAGCGCGGCGATGAACTCCGTGCAGCCCGCGCGCACGAGCGGCTCCCCGCCCGTGACCTTGAACTTCGTTATCCCAAGCTCCGCGGCCGCGCAGCAGATGCGCAGTATCTCCTCATAGCGCAGAATGTCCTCGTGCCGCACGGCGGCCATAGGCTCAGGCATACAGTAGCGGCAGCGCAGGTTGCAGCGGTCGGTCACGGATATGCGCAGGTAATCTATTTTGCGTCCGTATTGATCCAGCATAGTTTATATTCCCCTTTGTACCTGATGTATTTTAGCACGTATCAGGCAAAAAAGCCACCTCTGCCCGTCATATCGGCGGATATAATTTCATATGCTTGCGTCCCGCCGCAGATGCGTTTATAATAACTATAGAATAACCGGTATATTTTTAATAGATTTCTTAATTCTTCGCTTTACAATACGCTCAGAATACGGGCGCTGTGCCGTCCGTCACATGGAGGAACGGAATGAGGATACTTGTCGTAGAGGATGAAAAGCATCTCAACCGCATAATCAGCGAGGCCGTGGAGGACGAGGGCTACAGCGTCGACAGCTGCTTTAACGGGCAGGAGGCGCTTGAGTTTATGGAGTGCGCGAAGTATGACGTCATGATTCTGGACATCATGATGCCTAAGCTCAACGGGCTTGACCTCGTGCGCCGCCTGCGCCGCGACGGGGACACCACCCCTGTGCTCTTCCTCACCGCGCGCGACAGCGTCGCCGACCGCGTCGAGGGTCTTGAGAGCGGCGGGGACTATTATCTTGTCAAGCCCTTTGACTTCAAAGAGCTTATGGCCGTCGTGCGCGTCATGACGCGCAAATATACCGGCAACCGCTCGAACGTCTTCACCGTCGGCGACCTGAGCATTGACACCGCCTCGCACAGCGTGACCCGCGCGGGGAAGAGCATCGACCTTACCAGCAAGGAGTTCTCCCTGCTTGAGTATATGGTGCGCAACAAGGGCGTTGTCCTCTCGCGTGAGATGATCGAGAACAACCTCTGGAACTATGACTATGAGGGCGGCACGAACGTTGTCGATGTCTATGTCGGTTACCTGCGCAAGAAGATGGACACCGGCTTTGACAAGAAGCTTATCCGGACTGTCTGGGGCACCGGCTGGGTGCTGAAGGAGGATTGAGCCTATGTCTGTCAAGCTCAGAATGACGCTGTGGATCACGCTCATGGTGCTGCTGCTGGCGGCCATGGTGCTGGTGTTCGTGTTCGTCATCAATGCAAACACCGTTACGGACGACCCCGCGGGCAGGCTCGTCAAGGTCGTGATGAAAAACGCCGACCGGCTTGAATTCGACCATGGGCGCTTTGAATGGGACGATGTCGACGCGTACCGCCGCGGCGTGTACACTACCTTCTACGCCGAGGACGGAGACCTGCTCAGCGGCGCGATACCCGACGGCTTCGATTCCGCCGCCGTTCCGTTTGAGGGAAACATCGTGCGCAGCACCGAGATAAACGGCGAGGAATATTATATCTACGATGTCTATGTCGATATGGATATTACCTACGTCTGGGTGCGCGGCCTTATCTCCGCGTCCGACCGCTCCGGCCTTATGCACACCATCCTTATCCTCACCGCCGCGCTGCTCCCGGCGATCCTTGTCCTCTCCACGGGCGGCGGCTGGCTCATCGCGAGCCTGTCCTTCAAGCCGCTTGAGAAGATCGTCAATGCCGCAAACGACATAAGCGACGGCGGCGACCTCACAAAGCGCCTGAATATCCGCCGCGGCCCGTCCGAGATGAAGCGCCTCGGCAGCAGCTTTGACAGAATGTTTGAGCGCTTGGAGAAATCCTTTGAGACCGAGCGGCAGTTTGCCTCCGACGCGTCGCACGAGCTGCGCACCCCGATAACCATCATCCTCGCCCAGTGCGACCGCTCCCGCCGCAAGGACAAAACGTCCGAGGACTATTCCGCCTCCATCGGCGTCATTGAGGAGCAGGCGCAGTATATGTCCGAGCTTGTGCAGCAGCTGCTCGGCCTTACCCGCATGCAGCACGGCACCGACCGTTACCCGATGCGCGAGGGCGACCTGAGTGAGTTTACGGAGTCCTGCTGCGATGAGTTCACGCCCGCCGACAGCCGCGGCATAACACTCAAAACAGATATCGCACCCGGCGTCACCGCCCGCTTCAGCGGTACGCTGATGTCCCGCGTCATACATAATCTTCTTCAGAACGCGTATAAATACGGCGTTGACGGCGGGCACATATGGCTCACGCTGCGCCGCACGGAGCAGGGCGCTGTGCTCTCCGTCAAGGACGACGGCATCGGCATCGCACCTGAGAACCTTGATAAGGTCTGGCAGCGCTTCTGGCAGGCGGACGCCTCCCGCGGCGACGAGGGCAGCAGCGGTCTGGGACTCGCGATGGTGAAGGAGATCGCCCAGTTCCACGGCGGTGACGCCGTGGTCGAGAGCACCCCCGGCTCCGGCAGCACCTTCAGCGTTATCCTGCCGTGACTTAAAGTAAAACAGACAAAACATCGGAGAAGGCTTTCGCTTTCTCCGATGTTTTTTGGGTTTCTTTATTTTCCGAATGCAGCGTCTTCCGGGCGGCCATGCCCGCAAATATCAAAGATGCTGGTCGCGGTCGACCTTGTCGTAGAAATGGTCGAGAATGGGCTGCATCGCGGAGGTGAGCTTCATATCGAGATTGAAGAAATATATCGCGAAGGTCACTGCGAAAAATGCGAGGCATATAAGCAGCAGCTTTTTAAGGAGCTTGCAGAATTTGGACATTTTTATCTCCTTTCCTTTTTTGACTCTTCCCTTTTTACCATGACTCTTCATCATGGAGGACTTCAAGGCTCGGGTCGACAGGCTCCTCGCCCATGACCGTGCGCATATAGTTGTTTATCTGGTCGCGCACGCCCTGACGGGAGATCACGCGCGGGTCGAACAGATCGTGCGATACCCAGACAAGGTGGATGCCGTATTCACGCGCGCGCTCCTCGAACATACCGTGCATACCGTCGAGAGCCTTGCAGCTCATGTGCTCCCAGAGCACAACCATGTCGGCGTTGAACTCTTTGCAGTACTCCCACAGCTCGTCAAGCAGCACCTTGTAGCCGCCGTGGGTGCGGTTGCGCATTATCATGTTCTCGGTCAGCCATGCCATGTCGTAGTACGCCTGCTCGCGGTTTTCCGGGGTATCCTCGGTGACAAGCTCCTTCGTGGAGACCATGGAGAGCATATCCGTCAGCGGCACGATGCCCCAGCAGTTGAGCAGCCACACGAGGAAGTCCATATAGAAGTGCGACTGGACGCCCCATACAATGGCTCTGTGGCGGTACTCGTTTGCGGCCATCTTCTTTTTCTTGTAGGCGCGCTCTGCGAGCTTGGTTATCTTGCGGTCGACGTCCTCAAAGGCCTTGACCTTGCCGCATATCGCCATGTAGTTCGTCTCGGTGTAGAGCGCGAGGTTCGAGCCGAACACCTGCGGGTACTCGGTCTTGTTCATCTCAAGCCATTCGATGCGGCACTTGGTGGCGTAATTGACGCGCTTTGCGCATTCAAAGTATGCGTTCCAGTCCCACTTCTCGCCGGTGTGCTCCTCGATGAAAGCGATGGCGTTCTTTATCTCCTGCGCGGCATAGTCCTGCACGTCGTCCTCACGGTGGCGCAGGGGGGCTGCGAGCTGGAACACGGGGATGCCGTCCTCAAGCTCAAGGCGCTTGGAGATAACGCCGTTGCCGAGCAGCGACCCGTCGCAGGTGGTGTTGCACTGGACGGCGCAGGCGCCGAGCACGGGGGCGTCATCATCGATGGACACGCCGGCCTCGGCCTCAGGCATGGGGCACACGTCGCCCGCAAGGCCGTACTCCTGCGCAACGTCGATATAATGCTCCGCCGCGTGCTGGTTCAGAAGCACGGAGACGTAGGTGGACGGCGTCTCGCGGCTGAGACCCTTCAGCGTCGGGAAGCCCATCATCACGGCGGTCATCTCGTTCTCATCGACGAGGACTACCTTGTCGGAAAACGCCTTGTCGTTGCCGATGCGGCGGTCGCCGCGGAAGAGGCCATCAAGCAGCTTTGCAACGTCCTCGATTATGAGGTCCTGCTCCAGATGGCAGATGCGCAGATGCTCGCCGCGCAGCCCCTGGGTGTGGCGGTCGACCATCATGGGGACGGCGAGATAGTTCGCCATCCAGCGGTAGCGGAACATGGCCTTGATGTTTCTCGGCTTTGAGACCATCTTCGCCATGGTTATCCAGTTGTGGAGCCAGCGGGAGTAATCATAGAGCGTGTCGACCACGCCGCGCCACTCGCGGCGATTCCTGACCTTGCCTTCGGTGTAGAACTTACCGAAATTCTCGCAGCCAATTCTCTTGTTGCTCATCACTTGTCCCCTCCCTGTATTTTCTTTATCTCGATGCTCTCGACGAAGGCCTGCACGCGGGTGCGCATCTGGCCGGAGGACGAGATGTTATACGGGCGGTCGACCGACAGCACGGGGTAGCCGTAATCATCGTGCATGATGTGTGAGCCCATCATGCGCTCGTAAGCCCACGGGTCGCAGAACTTTATCTGCTCATAGATGATACCGTCGGCGCCGTATTCCTTCGCGAGCTTGTTGACGTACTCGCGGCGGCCTGTCATCTTGGCGGTGTTCATGTAGCGCGGGCACTGGCCGCGGTACATATACTGGCGGCATATCTGCGTCAGCGCGTCCTCATCGTCGGTCAGCTCTATGGGGTCGCGGCCGGGGAGGGAGCCGTAGCAGAAGCGGTCGGCGCAGACATAAGCGCCGGTGTCCTCGACGAGCTTTATAAAGCCGCAGTCGTCCACCTCGGAGCCGACCACCAGCACACGGGCGCGGTAGCCCTTCTCGTCAGGCTCGCGGGTCTTGAGCTCTTCGAACGTCTCTTCGAGCTTGTCGATGATCAGGTACTTCGGCGCGACGTAGGTCGCAAGCGTGATGACATGGAACTCATAGCCCGTGATGCGCGGCTTGTCGCCCTTGCGGAATTCACCGATCGCGCGGATAAGCTCGCAGACGCGGTTGTGCTCCGCGACGGCCTGACGGATCGCCTTATCGGAAACGTCAATGCCGTAGTGCTCATGCAGGGGCTTGAGGATATGGTTCCTGCACTGGAGAGTATAGAGGTTCAGGCCGTTGTCGTCGGCCTTCATGGGTATCTCCATATACTCAAAGAAGAACTTTTCCTTGTCCTTGCCCAGCGCCTTCAGCAGCTCCATGTTCTCGACGGCGCGGTTCATCATCGTGCAGCCGTCGGGAGTGATGAGGCAGTCGGCAAAGTTGTAGCCGCCCTCGATGGCGCGCTCAAGCAGGGCGCGGCTGTACTCGCAGAGGAAGCTGGTCATGTAATAGGTCGCCATTTCCATGGAACCGGTGCGCGGTGCGCGCAGACGCGTGGAAAACGCGCCCGGCAGGTTCAGCAGCGGCTCGGGGGTGTTCTCGCAGACATAAGCCACGCAGACCTTCCCCTCGCTCTGCGCCTGTAAGATAAGCTCATTCTGAGCTTCCTGCAGGAGATTTTCAAAATAGAGCAGGTGCTTGAGATCTTTCATATCTTTTCTTCTCCAATCGCCGTGAGCCGACCGCTTCCGGCACAAGAATCCAGCCGCCGCGGGCGACCGTCATTATTTTAACACTTGTTCTTCTAAATGCAACATACTGATGTCAGCTTTTTGACAAAATTCCGCCGTTCAACACGCGACTATTTCCTTGAGGTTCATCTCCTGACCCTGCTGGAGCCATGTATGGCCGCTGCCGCAGTTGGGGCAGGTCTTGCCGTATTTCACGGTGGGGTAGGTGGTCTTGCAGTCGTCGCACCATGTTATGGCCGGGATGATCTCGTACTTGAACTCCGTGTGTTCTATCAGCGGGGTCTTTTTGGCGTACCATTTCCAGCAGTCGCTCAGATACTCCGGCACTATCCCGGACACCTCGCCGAACTCCAGCGTGACGGACTGGATGTCCGTGAGCTTGTTCTCCTTGGCTATCTCGTCGATCTGCTCGATTACGTAGGTCACTATGCTAAGCTCGTGCATAACTTTCCTTTCTGATCTGATCTGTAAAAACAGGTGCGGGGTTTATCCCGCACCTGTTTCTGCTCCGGGATGATTATTTGCCGGAAAGCTGCTTCTTGATTATCTTTACCTGACGCTTTGCGGCGTAGGGGCCGATGGCCTTGAACTTGTCCTCGGCGGGGATCATCTTGCTGTTCTGCGGGCGGTTGCGCTTGAGGTGGATCGCGTCGAACTCGCACTTGGTGGTGCAGATACCGCAGCCGATGCACTTGTTCGGGTCGACCACGCTGCGGCCGCAGCTCAGGCAGCGGGAGGCCTCGGACTTTATCTGCTCCTCGGTGAAGGTCACGCGGTCGTCGCACATGGTGAGGACCTTCTTCTTGTCGATGACGACGGCGGAGCGTGCGGGCTTCTTTATCTTCTCAGCCGGCAGAGTGACGTTCTCCTTGTCGAGCTCCTTGAACTCGCGCAGGTTGCGGTGGATGGTCAGCGTCTGGCCGACGTTCACGTAGCGGTGGATGGACACCGCGCCCTCACGGCCGCTGGCGATGGCGTCGATGGTGTACTTCGGGCCGGTCGCGCAGTCGCCGCCGACGAACACGTCGGGCTCGGCGGTCTGGAAGGTCACGCCGTCATGCGCGATGAGGCGGCCGTCGGGAGTCTCCGCGGCGGTGCCTGCGAGGACAGCGCCGTACTCGGAGCGCTGGCCGATCGCGACGAGGACATTGGAGCAGGGGACGGTGATGGTCTCATTCTCGTCATACACGGGAGCGAACCTGCCGCTTGCGTCACGCACGGAGACGCAGCGCATGAGCTCAATGCCGGTGACCTTGCCGTCCTCGCCGAGGATGGCCTTGGGCGCCCAGGAGTTGTTGATGACAACGCCGTCTGCAAGACCCGCGTTCTTCTCATCGGGAACGGTGGGCATCTCTTCGTCCTTCTCAAGGCAGTACATATTGACGCTGCCGCCGGTCAGGCGCTTTGCAGCGCGCGCCACATCGATGGCCGCGTTGCCGCCGCCGATGACGACGACGTCGCCGGAGAGCTCCTTGGTCGCGCCGCTGTTGACGGAGCGCAGGAAGTCAAGACCGCCCTGAACGCCTATAAGCTCCTCACCGGGGATGCTGAGCTTTGCGGCCTTCTGGAGACCGACTGCGACATAGAAGGCCTTGAAGCCCTCTTCGCGCAGCTGCTGGATGGTGACGTCCTTGCCGACCTCAACGCCGCAGCGGAACTCAACGCCCATCTCACGCAGTACGTCGATCTCGGACTTTACGATGTCCTTGCCGACGCGGAAGGAGGGGATGCCGTTCATGAGCATACCGCCGGGAGTCGCTTCCTTTTCGAACACGACGGGGCTGTAGCCCTCGATGGCGAGGAAGTACGCGCAGGACATACCCGCGGGGCCCGCGCCGATTATGGCGATCTTCTGGTCGAATTTCTCGTGGGTGCAGGAGTTCATAGGCGGCACGTAGCGGTGCTCGGCCTTCATGTCCTGCTCGGCGATGAACTTTTTTATCTCGTCTATTGCGAGCGGCTCATCGACAGTGCCGCGGGTGCATGCGTCCTCGCAGTACTTGCGGCAGATGCT
>CAKTPR010000040.1 GCA_934591725.1 uncultured Oscillospiraceae bacterium | reverse complement strand
CCCCAGCTCTATCGCCGCGGTGCGCCGGTCGGCGGCGCGCGAGCGTGAGCGGGCGATGATGCTCAGCACCGTGTAGCGCACACCGTAGCCGCCGCCGAGGTTAAGCTCTTCAAGTGTCACACCGAAGCTGTCCCGCACCTCCGCCATGAAGGCAAGCATTATATCCACAGTGCGCTCATAGACGTCCTCATCGAAAACCTGCGAGCCGACATGGCAGTGCAGCCCGCACAGTTCGAGATTCTCCTGCTGCAAGGCTTCAGCTACGAACTCCTTGGCCTGCCCGGTCTCGATCGCGACGCCGAACTTGGAGTCGACCTTGCCGGTGCTCACCGCATCGTAGGTGTGCGGGTCTATGCCGGGGGTGACGCGCAGCAGCACGCGCTGACGGATACCGGCGCTGCCCGCCTCGCGGTTCACTGTGTGCAGCTCCTCCACGTTGTCGACGACGAAGCAGCCCACGCCCGAAGCGACGGCATAGCTTATCTCCGCGTCGGTCTTGCTGCTGCCGTGGAAGTACAGCCTGTCCATGGGAAAACCGGCCTTCAGCGCCGTGCGTATCTCGCCTGCGGAAACGACGTCGGCACTCAGCCCCTCCTCGGCGACTATCTCGTACATACGCTTGAAGGACGCCGCCTTGCTCGCGTAAAGCACCTTGCCGTGCTCTCCGAAAGCATCCCTGAACGCATGGAGGTACATGCGGCAATTGTCTCTGATGCGCCCCTCGTCCATGAGATACAGCGGGGTGCCGTATTTTTCCGCTAATTTTGCCGCGTTCTGACCGGCAAAGCAAAGCACACCGCCGGAGTTTCTGCTGATGTTTTCGCTGAGCATAGAGCAACACTTCCTTTTTTTCATGCGTGTCATTTTAGCATCCCGAATTTACTGTGTCAATCATTTTAATACCACGCGTTGAATTTTTTCAGCGCGTGGTATTAAAATACACTTATCTGTTCTGTTTTTTCTGCTCGGCCTTCAGTTCGGCTATTTCCTCCTGAAGCTCCTCATTCTGCTTCTGGAGCGCGTCGAGCTTTTTGTTCACGGCGCTCAGCTGCTTTTTAAGCTCCCCTGCGACGATGCCCTTATAGAATCTGTACTTCCCGGCAAGGCTGATGACGCTTGCTGCAAGAACTGCACCGCCGGCAACGGTCACGGCCTTCTTCGCGTCGATGTTCTTTATCGCCTGCATCGCGGCGCGGCCGGCTATCCCCTTCGGGGCGGCAAGGCTCAGGGCATTGGTCTTCTCCTGCTTTGCCTGATGCGGCAGCAGCGCGATATGCTTTGATCTTTTTCTCATGATACTTCCCCTTTCACCGTTAGTGATACTATTATAGCGACTGTCTTTTCTCTTTGCAAGTATGTACCATCAGTTGACAAGAGCACGCACGGTTTTGACGGGCAGAAAAACGCCCATGCCGCTTCAAAGCCCTTGTCAATACACAAAGTATTGCCTGCGGGCTTTTCATTGCCTGAACGCTTTTCTGCTCCGGCAAAACTGCTTGCACCTGACAGTGATGGATTTTTTGTGTGATTTTTGGTTTTTGAGACGCAGACGGGCTGACGCCCGTCAAGGCGAAAAGGACAAAAAGCACCAGAAAGACACGCTGTCAGGCGTGTGTGTCCTTGTCAACTGATGGTAAATACGACGGAGCATGGCTCCGTCGTATTAGTGCTTATTCTTTTCAGCCCGCGGCGGCTTCGTCCGCGGAGGGTTCATCCATTGTGATGCCGAACTCGTCGGTGACGACCTCTTCATCGACCGTCTCTTCCGGAGTGGTGGAGATGAACTCGGTCATGTACGCGTCCTCTCCGAGACCAGCCATCAGGCCGGGTATATTGACGATGAGTCCGTCCTTGTCATAGGGGAGCTTAATGGAGTAGGTGTAGCTCTCCTCGCTGCCGCCCTTTTCCTGGGTGACGACAAGATCCATGGAGAAGTTCGCGCCGATGCAGGTGGATGCGCCGCGCTCCTTGTCATAGAGCTTCGCGATGCGCTCGCCGCCGACATAGACCTCGACCTTGTACGGCGTGTCATAAGTCGTGCCGTTATATTCGAGCTTCTTGTTGTCGATATACACGGTGTGGCCGCGGCCGAGGAAGTACATCAGCACTGCCAGCGCCACGAAGAAAACAACGGTGACGATCCTTATAAGGAGGGTTTTTGTCTTGTTCATTTCGTCTCCTCCTCAAGCTGTTCCCGCGCCAATTGCTGGCCTAGCTGGCTCTTCTGCTTGCGCTTCTTCGTCTCATACATGATGAGCGCGACGGTAATGACCGCATAGGACACGAACACGCGGAAGTATTCGCCGATCATCGAGTCGCCCGTTATCTTCGCACCGGCAGAGGGCGCAACGATGAACATCGTATGGAAAAGGATGACGCCAAGGAACACGTTGCCGATCGAGGCCTTGTCAACGGACGCGCCGCCGACAAGCAGAGCCGCGATGCAGAACATACCGATCTGCGAGTGGGATGAATAGGTCGCGATGTTGCCCATGTTCTGGAGGTAGATTATCATGCCGAAGCCGGAGAACACGGTGGACATGACGATGGAGATTATTCTCGTGCGCTCGACCTTGATGCCTGCGTCACGCGCGACCTCCATGTCCTGACCGACGGCGCGCATATCCTGACCGAGCTTGGTCTTTCTGAACCAAACGATGAACAGGCAGAACAGCGCGATGATGATAAAGGTGAGCACAGGGATCTTGACGCCGCCGATATTCACGGCGAGCAGGTTATCCACGCACTGGCGCATATTGAGGAGGCTGACGGTGTTTCTGATGCCGTAGCCGCGGGGCAGCTTGAGCGAAAAGTGCTTGATGGGGATGATGGAGCCCATCATGTACAGCACGATCAGCTGATACACGCCGTTTATAAAGAAGCTGATGATATAGCTGGTTATCATTTCTCTGCCCTTGGACATGTTGAGGAGCTTGCCGCAGAGCATGCCGAGGAGGACGGAGAACGGCACGGACAGGATCATCGCCAGCACGACGCCGGGGATGCCCCACACCTGCCAGTCGGCCACGAAGATCAGTGCGATCTCACCGGCCATTGCGCCGAGGGTCATGCCGAAGTTCAGGCCCATACCGGCCATTATCGGGAAGAGCAGGCAGAGGATAAGGAAGATGTTTCTGCCCATTCTCGTGACGATCTCGTTTATAAGATAGCCGACGGAGAAGCCGGATATCGGGATGCAGACAATGCAGATGAGCACGAACATGAGCGGCACGGAGTTGTTCTGCACAAAGCCCAGAACTCTCTTACCGAAGGGGACGGCTTCCTTGCTTACGTTTTTATTTTTCATTTCGAGCCCTCCGTTTTTCTGGTAAGAGCGTAGAGGATCATACCGTTGGAGATGATGATACGGATGACCTCGCTCATGTCCATGTGGATCATGGAGTTCATGACGGTCGGCGTCATGGTGACGATGCCCTGAAACAGGAAGGTACCGATGATGACATTCGCGATGGACGCCTTGTTGACCGACGCGCCGCCGATAAGGATGGCGGAGACGGCGGGCAGCGCCATGTAGAAGGGCGCGGTGTAGATCTGGATGAAGCCGAAGCCCTGCTCATAGACGAGGATGCCGACGGCTGCAAGCCAGGTGCTCATGATGACGGAGAGCATACGCATCTTGTCGACATTGACGCCCGCGGCCTTTGCAAAGGTCGGGTTCGAGCCGACGGCGGTCATAGCGGTACCGGTCTTGGTGTGGAGGAAAGCCCACATCAGGAAGGCCAGCAGCGCGAAGAACAGCAGAGTGCCGGTCGGGATGGAGAGGTTGCCGATGTTGATCTGAAGGATGTTCGCAAGCACCTTGTCATAGAAGCCTTCGAGGGAGATAGTGGTTCTCAGACCCTTGCCGGCAAAGCCCCAGACCATCGTCGGGCTTTTATACGGCAGCAGCAGCCACATCATGCACATGAAGGAGACGGACGAGAAGCCGACGTAAGTGGCGATCATCATCTCGCCGCCTTTGATCTTGTTGAGCAGCCAGCCGTAGCCCGCGCCGAGGATCAGGGCAAAGGGAGTGGCGATAACGATTGCCATGACGAAGCTCATAGCGCCGGTGAAGCCGAACTCAATAGAGAGCGTCGCGCCGAGAAGGCCGGAGATGATGCCGAGCGGCAGGCCGAAGTTGAGGCCGCAGCCGGAGTGTATCATCGGCACCATTGCGAGCACGAGGATTGCGTTCCAGCTGAAGCGGTTAAGGGTATTGGTGATCTGGGTCGCAAAGTCCGCGCCGACAAAGGGAGCGGCGATAAACAGGAGCAGGAGGAAGCCCGCAATGATAAGTCTCGGCAGGCCGAAGGAGTTGACAGCCGCTTTGAGCCTGTCCATGAATGTGGCGTTCTCGCCGGATAATTGTCTGTTCATCCTTCCACCTCACTTTACCTGACTGACCATGAGCATGCCGAAGTCCTCGGAGGAATCCGAAGCGGGAAGTATGCCCGCGATACGGCCGCCGGACACGATGGCGATACGGTCGCACACCTGACGCAGCTCCTCAAGCTCGGAGGAGATCATAACGACGGTGACGCCGGACTCACGGTTGAATTTCTTGAGCGCTTCAAGCACCAGCGACTTTGCGCCGACGTCGATACCGCGCGTAGGCTCGGAAACGAAAAGGAACTTCGGTTCGAGCGCAAAGGCCTTGGCAAGGCAGATCTTCTGCTGGTTGCCGCCGGAGAGCTCGCGCGCCTTCTGCTTGGAGCCGGTGCACTTGATCATAAGCTCTTCTATGTATTTATCGGTGACTTCGCTGATGGCCTTTTCGTCTCTCCACTTGATAAGTCCGCCGAGGAGCTTCTTGAGGAACTTATCCTGCACCTGCATTGCGGGGAAAGCGACGTTCCATTCAAGCGTCTCATCGAGCAGCAGGCCGACGCCGCGCCTGTCCTCGGAAACGAAAGCGATGTTCGCATCAAGGCAGCTGCGCGGGCTGTTGAGGGGAATGGGCTTGCCCTCGAACTCAACGGTGCCGCCCGCTTCGTACAGACCCATGACGCCGTTGGGGATGCCGAGCTTGCCCTGACCGGCAAGACCGCCGATGCCGAGGATCTCGCCCTCCTTGATGTCAAGGTCGACGTTGCGGACTATCTCGCCGGGCATATCGACCCAGAGCTTGCGTATG
Organism: uncultured Oscillospiraceae bacterium; assembly: GCA_934591725.1. Classification (GTDB taxonomy): domain Bacteria; phylum Bacillota; class Clostridia; order Oscillospirales; family Oscillospiraceae; genus Limivicinus. The sequence continues at coordinate 13,539 of CAKTPR010000040.1, read as the reverse complement.
CTCATGATGGTCTTTGCATGCGGCAGAGTTCTTATATCATTATTGGCGGCGCTGCTTACATTGCGGCCGACCATCCATTTCGTGATATCGGAGACGTTGGTGTCCTTCGCGGGGACGTTCTTGACAACGTAGCCGTCGCGCATGACAACAACGGTATCGCACACGGACAGGATCTCATGCAGTCTGTGCGTGATGAAGATAACGGCGATGCCCTTTTCGGACATGCTTCTTATGGAATCGAGCAGAGCTTCCGCTTCCTTTTCGGTGAGGACGGCGGTAGGCTCATCAAGGATGAGGAGCTTGAGATTGTCCTTTGAAAGCTCGCGGGCGATCTCGGTAAACTGCTTGTGACCGACGGGCATATCGTTTATGACCATGCTGCGGTCAATGGAAAAGCCCATCTTGTCGATCGCGGCCGCGGCGCGGCCGTTCATCTCATTATAATCAAGGGTGTCCAGACGTTCGCCGAACACCTGAGAAAGCACATTTGTTTTCTTGGGTTCTCTGTTGAGAAGGATATTCTCGGTCGCGGTAAAGCCGGGGATCAGCGAGAACTCCTGATGCACCATGCCGATACCGGCGGCAAGCGCGTCAAAGGGCGTGTTGAAAGTGACCTTCTCGCCGTTAATGAGAATGTCTCCGCCGTATCCGCCTGTTTCTCTGATGACGTCCATACCGAAGAGTATCTTCATCAGCGTGCTCTTACCGGCGCCGTTCTCACCGCAGAGGCCGAGCACCTCGCCGGGCATGAGCGTGAGGTTGATATCCGTCAGAACCTGGTTGCCGAAGAAGTCCTTCTTGATATTCTTCATCTCCAGTAATGGAGCATTGGCATTTATCATATCTTTCAAATCCTAACTTAACCGGGAGATCACAGAAGCAGCGCCGCTTCCGCTGAGCGCTCCCGTCATTTTACGCAGAGGGACTGCCGATCCGCTGTCGGAACAAAAAACGAAACGTCGGGGGAGGATTTTTCCTCCCCCTTTGTTATAGGCTTATGCTTGATTACTTGATGGTGAAGTACTTCTCGGGAACCTCAACGGAGGTGGAGCCCATGTAGTGGCCGGGATTGCCCATGATGTAGGTATCCTGGTAGACAAGGAAGGTGTTCTCAGCCTTGACGCCGGTCTCGGCATTGGTGTAGTTGGAGCCGTTCCATGCAGCACCGGGGGAGAAGACCTCGTATGCCTTTGCGATATCGTCGATATCGCAAAGCTCGCTCTCGCCGTTGATGACGTTCAGAGCATGCTGAGCAAGACCGGCGGAAACGGTGTAGCCGTAGGAGAATGCCCAGGTGCCGAAGCGGTCAGCGCCGCCCTTCTCGCAGATAGCCTCTTCGACCTTTGCGAGGATCTTAGCATAGTCGCCAGCCTCAGCGGTCAGGTCGATGCCCAGAGCGCCGGGGTAGCCCATGGTGGGAGAGGGCAGGTCAGCCTCGATGAAGTAGCCGCCGTACTCGAGCAGCTGCTTGAGCAGAGGCTCGGTGTGAGCGTCATTGGTGCAGAAGTAAGCAGCCTTCTGGCCATACTTCTCGACCCACTCAGGAACCTTCTCAAGGATGTAAGCCTGTGCGCCTGCAACGCCGACGTCAGAGGTGGGGTCGGGAGCAGTCTCAAGGACGAACTTCATGCCGAACTCCTCGCATGCAGCCTGCATGATGGCAACACGGCGGCTCATGGTCTCGTAAGACATATGGCGCGGGAAGGAGATGTGAACGAAGGTGTCGCAGCCCAGCTCGTGAGCGGTGCGGATGATGAGGTAGCCGCGGGCGACGAAGTCGTTATTGCAGACGAGGTCAGCAGCGGAGCCGATCTCGGGCAGGTCTTCGTGAGACTCACCTGCGATGCAGAGGATGTCAGGACGGCTTTCCTTGATGCGGCGGAAAGCTTCGGTGGTGCCGGGAACAGCCTGGTTAACGATGATGGCCTTCATGTCGGGGTCATCGGAGAGGTTAACGATGGTCTGGATGGTGGTCTCGAGCTCTTCGGTGAAGTTGTCGGGGTAGATGGCCAGCTTGACCATATCCTCGCCGTACATTGCCTGGAAAGCCTCGGCGCCGCGGCGGTCGTCCTCGGACTGAGAGACGGAACCGGTGACTATGCCGATGTGGACATTGCCGGTGGAAGCAGCGTCGTCAGCAGCGGTGTCATCAGCCTTTGCGGTATCGGCTGCGGGAGCAGTGGTCGCATTGTCGGAAGCAGACCCGCCGCATGCGCACAGAGCGAATACCATGCAGAGAGCCATGAGCAGTGCGATAAATTTCTTCATGTTTGTCCTCCTTAAAATTTTTATACCCGACGCCTGATGCCTCCGTCCGGCTTCGCATGAAATCAAACCCCATTACACTTTGGAACAAAGTGTAAAAAACAGGGCCCTGTTTTTTCGTGCGGGCCTTTTGTTGTTCATCCGTCGTCATGAGTATAATTTTAACATATTATACATTTATTCCGCACCCGTGTCAATACAGCAATTTGTTATTTGGCTGAAGTTTCCGTCAAAAAAAATCACGGTGTCAGCTTGTTGAAACTGTATATATCCGACACATACGGCTCGCTGCGGTCGCCTAGCGCCCAGTTTATAACGCCCATGCCGAGCGCGTCGAAGGAAATGCGTTCATGCTGGTCATACACGCAGCCGACTATCGTGACGTCGTTCCCGGTCAGCACCATTTCCTTTATGGGGTTTCGGTTCATGCCGACGAAGGGGCTTTCAAACAGATAGAACTGCGTACCGAGCTGCGCGGTCTTCAGGCACTCCTCCCTATCGAGCGTGTAGCGATACTCCTGCCAGTCGCTCCCGGCGTCAAGGGAGAGAACACAGGGCACGGTGATGCCGAAGTCCTCCTTGCAGTATATAGCCGCGTGCATCGCGGGATACGCGCCGAGACTTGACCCGCAGACCATGACGTCATGCGCGAACACTCCGCACTCCGCCGCGACACGGTCGAGCATGTCCACGGCAAGCTTTGTCTTCTCCTCCATATAATCAAGGCCGTTCGTGTAGAGAAACAGCGCTATCGTGTTCGGTGCCGGGTTCATTATATAATAGTAGAGAAAGTCCACGGATATCTGTATATCGCGGCCGCCGGGGAAGTATATGAAAAAGCGTGTGTCCGCATCGCACTGCTCCGGCAGCACCACATAGCCCGTATCGCAGATGTAGACCTCTTTCATATACGAATTATCAAAGCGGTTCTCATCGCTGAAAAGCGGTTTTGCGGACTTGTCCCGGCTCCATTCGAGCACCCTTTCGCAGCGCCATTCAAGCACACGGCTGTCGGAATAGTCCTCAAGCCGCTGCCACAAACCGCAGGCCTGCTCATAGTCCCCCGCACAGGCGCAGTCAAGCGCCTTCCGGTACAGCTTCTCCTTTACGGAATCCAGCCCCGCATCTGCGCCGGGGTACGCGTCCAGGGACTCAAACAGCTCCAGCGCATCCAGCAGCTCCCCTTCCTCCATGAGCTGCCGCGCCTCAAGGCTTCGGCAGGCAAGCTCAAGGTTGCGCGCGTCCTTATAATCGCCAAGCTCGGCGAACATATGCCGCGCGGTCTCATAGTCCCCCGCCTGCTGGGCGCGGCGCGCATCGGTATAGCTCTGCTCGCGGATAAGCTTCCGGCAAAGCTCGGCATTATCGCCATCCCCCGCCTTTTCAAACTGCGCCACGGCGCCGGAATAATCCCCCGCGGCAAGCAGCTCATAGGCGCGGCTGCGGTAGTCGCGGCGAAAATGTCCAAATATTCCGGCAGCCGCCGCAGCTGCAAGCAGCAGTGCGGCGGCGATGATATACCATCTGCGTTTTGTTTTCATTCCGGGCGCGCTCCAGACGTGTAAGATATGCTTTACATTATCCCACAGTTTGTCAATCATTGCAAATATATTATGTCGAGCCGAAACGTCACTTCGCATATATCTGCCCGACTATCCAGTTGGACAGACGGCGCGGGAAGAGCTTTGCGATCATGGCAGCGCCCTTGTAGGCAAAGCCCATCGCGACGAGCGGGCGTGAGTTCTTTTTCAGTGCGTATTTTGCGACGAAGCTGCCGGCGTATTCGGGCGTCATGCCCGTGCGCTCGTCATGCTCCATGACGGCGACAGAGCGCTCGATGCGCCCGGCATAGACATCGTCCCCGGCGGCGGATTTGCGCCGTGCGTCGGTAAAGCCGGAGGCGATATCGCCCGGCATTATTGCGCAGATGCTTATCCCGAAGGGGCGCACCTCGTTCTGGAGCGCGAGGACATATGCGATTATCGCCGCCTTGCTGACAGAGTACCAGAGCTGGAACGGGATCGGCACTATACCGGCGATGGAGCTCATGCACACTATCCTGCCGCCGCCCTGCGCGCGCATATGCGGCAGCACCGCGCGCGTGACGTTATCCGTGCCGAAGACGTTCAGCTCAAGCTGCGCATGGGAATCCCGGCTCTCCGTCAGCTCCGCCGCCCCGGATATGCCGAAGCCGGCGTTGTTGACGAGGATATCGATCCTCCCCTCGCGCTCGGCGATCTCGTCTATGACGCGGCGCACCTGCGCCTCATCCGTGACGTCCGCGCTCATGTGTATGATGCCCTCGGACGGGATATCGCGCCGGGATATCTCATAAACGGTGCAGCCCGCCGCCTTGAGCGAAGCCGCCGTGCAGCGGCCTATGCCGCCGCTGCCGCCTGTGACTACAGCGATCTTATTCATGTTTATCTGCATCTCCGTTTCCGTAAATCAAAAATACCTGATAGTTAAAATTTTTTAACTATCAGGTACAATATAGCGCGCCGGCAGAAATATGTCAAGCACCGTGTTCGGCAATAAATATATCGAGCTTGCCCCGCGCGATGCCGAGCGCCGTGTCCATGTCGGAGTCACCGTACAGATAGGGCTGCATACTCTCGATAAATATCCGCTCCATCCCGGCGCTCTCCTGAGTGTACACCGGCGCGCCGTCAATAAGCCCCATGACCGTTTCGCCCAGCTCCGGGAGGGAGTAGGAATCCAGCACCGCATCGAGCGCTGCAGCATTACTCGGATAGCATATGCGCCGCCGGTCGAAGTCCTTCATCTGCCGCTCCTCCATGAGCAGCAGACGCAGGAAGCTCCACGCGTTCTCCTTATCCGGGCAGGTCTCCGGGATCATATAGCAGCCGCGCGGATCGCAGACAAGGCTTGCGAAATCATCCCCGCCGTCGCTCCCGTCGAGCAGGCGCAGCGCGTGGCCGGACTCCATGGCGCGGTTCAGATAGTCCGGCTGGAGGTCGGTGTACGTCAGCTCCGGTGTCCCCGTCTCTTCGGTGTTGACCTCCGCCGGTCTTGCCGCGCACAGCTCAAGCAGTGCGCGGACACCGTCCGACTCAAGTGCTGCCGTCCCGCGCGCGAATATGCCGGGCGTCATGCAGCGCAGAAGCTCTGTCTTCGTCATCCAGCCGTTGAACAGCGGCTCGGTGCAGCCGACAGAATCCAGATACTCCTGACATTCCGCGAGCCTGAGCGCTCCCGGCTTATCGCGCAGCGCACCGCCCGATACAAATGTACAGATCGAAAAGCCGCTCCATATCTCATTGAGCCGTCCATTGCGCTCAAGCCCCGTCAGCAGACCCGGCACGAAGCTCTCGCGCGAAAGCTCCGGGTCGGCATCAAGGAACGGGTAGAGATCGGCAAAACCGGAAGCGGTATCGATCGAATACCCGTCGGCAACGATGAGGTCCATTCCCTCCCCGGTCGCCGCGTCGCGCAGCAGACGCGTGAGCCCCTCCTCATCCGCGCCGTAATCAAGGCATTCGACGCGGTGGTCGGGCGAGAGCTGCACATACTGCTGCTTCAGCGTCGCCAGCATTCCCGACGCTCTGCCGTAAAAGGCGATGTTCACCGTGCGTCGGTCGTCTATCGCCCACTCCCGCGTCAGGCACACAAGCTCCCCGGAGTTTTCGTTTGGGAAAGTGTCAGCCTTTGTGGGGACTAAAAGATAAGTGTTCTCATCAAGGCTGAGGACTTCCCTGTACTGCGTCTGCGCGCTGTACAGTTCATCGAGCTCGACGGCGCGCGCCGCAGTGAAGTCACCTCCGATGTTCACGAGCGTCCCGCCCATGCACACGAGCGCTTCCCCGGCAGCGCTGCGGCACACTGCGCTCGGCGCACTCAGGTCGATATCGCAGTCGATGGGGACGAGCTTCCCCGCCGCCGCGTCATAAGTGTTGAGCTTCGATCTATGGCTGTCGGTATCGATAGTCTGAAAGACCGCCTCGCCGTCTATCAGCAGCGGCGGGCAGAACTCGACGCGCTCACGCGTAAAGCTCTCAAGCTCCTCGCCCGAAGCGGAATAGCGCCGGATATTATGCACCCCGCGCAGCCAGAAGCCGCCGTCGGGCAGGGCAAGGATGCTCCGCGCCTCGTCCCCCGCGTCGATGCTCACGGGGTAAGTCCCGGTCAAGGTGCCGTCAGGCAGATAGGCGCTCACGGTGTACTGCGCCCCGCCGTCCGCTTCCTCGCCGAGCAGCAGGAGAAAGTGCCCCGCGGCGCAGTCAAGGGAGATTGGGCTGCTTGTTTCCGGCAGTGCTGTCACTATGGCATCGCCGATACGCAGTCCGCCGTCAAGCGTATAGTCCATGTGCGCAAGGCAGGGCGCGCCGTCCATGACGCCGCATAAAAAGATGTGCTCCCCGTCCGCCGCAGTAGCGCTTATCGTGCCGTCAAGGCCGAAGGGATAGCGGCTCACCGCCTCGGTGCGCCAGAAATATGTCTCCTCCGGGCTTTCTGGCTCTGCGGGTTTGGCAGTTCCGCAGGCGCACAGCGTCAGGAGCATGAGCAGCGCGAGCAAGAGCGCCGGCAGCTTTTTCATGGCAGTCACTCCGATCGTATTATTCCATAATAATGACGTGTTCCGATGGAAAAAGGTTCTATTGTTATATTATCAAAAAGGCACACCGCTGGCGCAGTATGCCTTCTTTGATATCATTCCGCCTTATTCTTCGCAGTCTTCTTTTTCCTTACCACAAAGAACGCAGCGGTACCGGCGGCTATCACCCCAGCCGCAGCCACCGGCAGCAGAAGCGTCGTCCCGCGCTGCGCCGAAAGCAGCACGACCGAGCCGCCGTTTTCGAGCGTGAACACGATGCGGCTTCCGTCGCGGGTATAGCTCAACACGTTGAGTGCGCCGTCGCGCAGCTCATAGAGCCTGCCGTTATCCTCCGTCAGCATGCGCACGGTGAGCTTGCCCTCATAGTCTGGCACCTCGACGGTATAGGCCGAGATAAGCTCTTCCGCGTCTATTCCGAGCGCCGCGCAGTCCGGTGTGAGCGGTACGGCAAGCAGGCTGTCAGTCTCGTCAAAGATGCCTTCGGCAAGAAACAGCGGCTCATCCCCGTCGCTCGCAAGCGTCGTAACCGGACGGACATAGCTACCCTCAACGGTCATGCTGAAATATACGGCGCTGCTGTCAAAATCGTCCCAACGCCAGCGCATGCCGTCCTTGTCCGGTATCTCCGGCAGCTTTTCTACCGCGCCGCCGAAGGGCACTTCGACAGTCTCGATGGTCTTTCCCTCGACCGCAAAGCTTACGCTTATCTTCCTGAAGCTGTCGGGCGTGCCGTCGAGCGCGGCAAATTCCTCATAGTCCATGTGTTCTGCCTGCCCGGCAAAGCTGAAGCCGTCCACACCGCCGACAGTGCAGTCGGAATACAGATTATCCTTTATACTGCCGTCGGCAAACCCGGCGATGGAGCCTTGAAACTCCGCGCAGCCCTTAAGGTGCGGCATGGCGCGGCAGCTCTCGATGTTCTTTCCGCTGCCGGCGATACCGCCCATGTAGCTCGACGCGGAGACGTTCGCGCGCGCCGTGCAGTCACGCAGCGTCCCGGTGCTGAGACCGGCGACGCCCCCGGCGTACTCGTTCCCCGCACTCACGCTCCCGGCGGAACCGCTGAGGGAGACAAGGCCGTAGTCCATTCTGCCCGCAATGCCCCCGGCGCAGGATTTCACTGCACTGACTTCGGCATAGTTTTCGCAGCCGCTCACCAGCGCGAGCACCTCATAGCGCCCGCTGTCAAGGACGACGGAGGAGATATTGAGCTGATCCTCCCGGTCGAAGGACACGTCCAGCGCAATGCTCCCCACGATGCCCCCAGCGTTCGTATCGGCGCTTACCCCGGCGCGGTTCAGCCCGTTCACCACGGCGCAGGGCGCGGTGTCGGGGCCGTTCAGGTCGGACACGTCGGTTATGTTCAGTGCATCCGATGCGCTGCCGAGGCCGTAGAGCATCTCCGTCATCGCAGCGGAGACGTCCGTCATGGCAGAGCTCACGCCCTGCATATCGGACGCAAGCGTCCCGTCGCCGACTATCCCGGCGATCGAGTTCATTATCGATATAAGCTGCTCAAAGTTCGCGTCGAGCTGATCCATCGCATCCCCGTCGGTCGAGCCGTTGATGATGTCGATGCTGTCGGCAATGATGTCTATCGCGTCCTGCATCATGTAGCCCGCGTCTGCCATCCCCGCGCCCATGTTGCCGAGCATGGTGTTCATCGATGATTCAAGTTCATACAGCCCCGCGCGCATATTCGAGAGCCCGCTGCCGGTGAAGTTCCACTCGGCGTGCGGCTCTATCTGCCCGACGATGCCGCCGACGTCCTTGCGCCCGGTGATCTCGCCGTGGTTCGCACAGCCGACGACGCGCCCGCTCTGCCGCCCGACAACACCGCCGACGTTGTAGCCGACGTGCGGATAGCCCACCGCGCCGCTGTTTGCGCAGTTTTCTATGAGGGCGCTGCTCAGCCCCGCAATGCCGCCGATGTCGGTAATGTCGATGATGTCCTCCTCCCGGCTGGCTCTGAGCGTGGAGATATCAAAGCTGCGATCCTCATCATCAGGGATATACTCGGTGTTGACGTCCATCATGCTGCGGCAGTCGCGTATCGTTCCGCGGTTCTCTCCCGCGATGCCGCCCGCGCGGTGGCGGCCGTAGAGCGTCCCGGCGACTGTGCAGCCGGATATCTCCGCGCCCTCTGCGTTGAGCCCGGCGATGCCGCCGACGGCGCTCACCGCCTGAATGTCCCCGTCAAAGCGGCAGCCGGTTATCTTGCCGTAATTGACACCGGCGATGCCGCCGATGCTCTCCCCCGTCCCGGTCGCCTTTATCGTCCCGGAGACGCGGAGGTTTCTGACCTCGCCGGTGGCAAGCACCATACGGAACAGCCCCTGAGTTGAGCCTGCGGCGTCGAAGCTCACGCCGGTGATGTTGTGTCCCTGCCCGTCAAAGGTACCGGAGAGCAGCGGGATCGGCGTGAAGTCCAGTCCCGTGAGGTCAATGTCGTTTTCAAGAAGTATCGTCCTGCCCTGTGACCACGTGTCCGAGACGCAGTTTGCGGCAAGCTCCGTAAGCTCCTCGGCGGTGGATATCCTGACCGTCTCCGCATCATCCTCCGCCGCGAGCGCACCGGTCACGAAGTACGGCAGGAGCAGCAGCACGCACAGGAGCACCGAAAAAGTTCTTTTCATACCGTCAGTCCCCCGCCTTTTTCCCGAAAGTCGTCTTTTCTATCACCTTATCCAGCAGCACTATCAGCTGCGGCAGCACGGTCATGACAAGGATGACCGAGATGAGCGCGCCGCGCCCGACCGCAAGGCCGATATGGCCTATGTAAACATCGCTCACGCGGTAGGCGATAAGCAGCCCCGCCACAGTCATTATCGTGCCGGAGGTCATGACCGTGGGGAAAGCCTCGTTCACGGCCTTGACCATCGCCGCGCGCGGCTCGTTGAGCCTGCGCAGGTCGAGGTAGTGGCTCATCATGACTATGGCGTAGTCGATCGTCGCGCCCATCTGGATCGCCGAGACGATCATGTTCGTCACGAACGATGCCTTTGTCTGCGTAAGGTACGGGAAGGTGAAGTTTATCCATATGCTGCCCTGTATGACGAACACCAGTATCCCCGCGCCGCCGATGGACTTGAAGGTGAATATAAGGATGAGCAGCACGAAGGTGATCGTCAGTATATTTATAAGAAGCGAGTCTCCGCTGAAGGTCTCGCGCAGCTCGCGCGCACTCGTGACATTGCCGATGACAAGGCACTTTCCCTCGCCGTAGTACCCATCGGCAAGGCTGCGCAGAGAGTCGACAAGCGTGATGCTCTCCTCGCCCTCGACGGGAACGTCCGCAGTTATGACCATGCGGTTCCAGTTCACGCCGCGCAGCTGCGCTTCGCCGCGCTCAAGCTCGCCGCGCAGGGAGTCGAGCGTCTCCTGAGAAGCATCGTCGAGCGTGACGATGCCCTGGTCTATCTTTTCAAACAGGTATAGGAACATATCTATAAGCGGCACGGAGTAGGCCTCGGCATTGCCGAACACGGCCTGATACTGCTCATGCTCCACGCCGTAGGCCGCGTACAGCAGCTGCGCCTGCTCATAGTCGATGTTCAGCAGCATCGAGAACATACGCGGGGTGTAGGAGTCCGTGAGCACGCGCCCGTCTTCTATCTCGATATTGGCAAGGCCGGTCGCGCTCTTGACGTGCGGCAGCTCTTCCGCCGCGCTGAGTATCGCCTTTTCGGATGCATAGTCCCCGGCGGGGACGAGCACGGCTATTGTCGTATCGTTCGTGAAGGTGTTCGTTATCTTGCGCGAAGCATCGCGGCTCTCGGAATGGACAAGCTCATCAATGCTGCTGTCCGAGAAAGCGTACTCCGTCCTCGACGAGCAGTACACCGCCATCGGGAGAATGACGAGGAAGATCACGACGAAGCCTAGCTTCGTTTTCATCAGGAACCTGCCCCAGCCGTAGAGCTGCGGTATATGCGAGCGGTGCGCGGTCTTGCGCAGCGGCTTGCGGCAGTATGCGATAAGCCCCGGCATCAGCAGGAATACCGTGATAAGGCTGCACACTATGCTCTTTGACAGCACAAGGCCGAGGTCGTAGCCGAGGCGGAACTGCATCAGCATCAGCGCGACAAGCCCCGCGATAGTCGTAAGGCTGGAGGATGATATCTCCACGATGGACTTTGCAAGCGCCTCGATAAGCGCGTCATACTCCGTCGGGAAGCGCTCGGTCTCGTCCTGATATCGGTGGGAGAAGATGATTGCATAGTCTATCGCGAGCGCCAGCTGCATTATGACGGCGATGGAGTTCGTGATCGACGATATCTCGCCGAGCCAGAAGTTCGTGCCCATGTTGAGAAGCGCCGCCACGGCGAACACGATGAGGAAGATGACCACCTCAAAATAGCTGCGCGAAGTAAACAGCAGTACCCCGACGATGACCAGCACCGCCAGCGCCAGCACGCCGCCCATTTCGCTCGCGATCTGCGCGAGCAGGTCGCGCCCTATCTCGGAGGAGATATATGTATCCGGCCCCGCCGTCATGTCGCGGATGGTGTTCATCGTGTCGATAACGTCCTGGTCGTTTTCATCCCCGTCGAAGGACACCGTCAGCAGCGCCGCGGAGCTTACGAAGTGCGCCGTCGAATCGTCAAAGGTGACGCCGGTCACATGCGGCAGCTCCGCTATCTCGTCGGCCACAGCCTTCGCCCGGTCGTAGGTCGTGTTCGCGAGCATGACATTCGCGCTGGCAAAGGTCGTGAACTCCTCTTCCATTATCGTAAGGCCGCGGCGCGTGTCGGTATTCGCCGGGAGAAAGGCCGTGATGTCCTCATTGACCTTCACCTTGCTTATCGACATTGCGCAGTACACGCAGGCCGCGGCAAATACGATCATCACCAGCATGCGCTGATCGACGATGAATTTTGAAATTTTCTTGAGAATGCTGTTCTCCAAACGATCTCCTCCGAAATGGTTCTGAGCCCTATCGCGCGCATATCGCCCTGTCAAGCGGCGTGTCCATGAAGTCCTTTATCTCTCCGGCAAACTGCGCGTTTATTTCAGACAGCCGCCCCATGCCACGCACGAACGGATCGATGCGCCGTTTCTTCGCGCCGATCACTCGCCACACCCCGTCCGGGAAAGCTTCCCTGTCGGTGACTATCTCATGCAGCGCACAGTAACCGCGCCACAGTCCGGCAGTCTCCGCATCGGACAGGAGCTTTTCTATAACGGTCTCCTCCGTCAGATAAAGCTCCTCCGCTCTGAGCACGCCCTTTTTGAGCGCCCGCCCCAGAAGCTCCGAGAGCATCTGCATTGCGTATCTGTCCTCGTCCGAAACATATATGCGCGACATTTCGAGCGCGTCATGCGCAAAGCGGTATGCCGTGTCCGCGCAGGTAAATGAAAGCTCCGTCTCGCCGTGCTCGTTCACCGCGACGCTGAGATCATCATAATACGCCTGAAGCTCCGCCGCAGTTCTCCCGGTATATGCCGCGAGGTTTCCGAGCGTGTATTCGAGCCTGTCCGCCGAAAGGTGCGGGCTGTCATTATCCGCGACGGGGTAGATGTGATAATCCGTCACTGCGTCCGGGTCTACGCCGTATTTATCGAGCAGGCGCGTTATGCCCTCGGAGCCGCGTATCAGCTCCCCGGTGCGCCCCTCGGTGTGCTCCTGCGCCATATAGTCGCCGTACAGAAAGTCCACCGTGTGGGCGAACACCGGCGTCGCGATATCGTGGAACAGCCCCGCGAGCGTCTGCGCCATGCTGCCGGTGAAGTGCCAGACGATGAGCGCCGCGCCCACGCTGTGCCGGTACCGCGAATATTTTTTCAGCCCGCGAAAGTGCGGGAAGGAGGTATATTCACAGCCGCAGTTCATGCCGACGTATCGGAGCCGCTGCATCTCCGGCAGGGCGCAGAACTCATCGAGCCACTCAGGGCGCTCCGCGCTGTACAGCACAGGGCTGCTTTCCGTCTCCGTCATGCCTTTTCCAGTATCGCCCTGATCTCCGCGAGGTCGGAAGCAAAATATATTCCGCTCTGCTTCTCCGGGGTCGACAGTCCCATATCTATCATGTGCTCCAGCAGCGCCTTGAGCCCGTCATAGTAGCCGTTCAAATTATATAGTATGCACGGTGCCTTGAGCATCTCCAGCGCGGAGCAGGACATCACCTCGGAAATCTCTTCGAGCGTACCCGTCCCGCCGGGGAAGGCGATAAACGCATCGCCCAGCTCTATCATTTTCGTCTTGCGCTCCGGCATATCCTTTGTCACGATAAGGCGGGTTATCGCGTCATACTCAAAGCCCGCGTCGATGAAGAACTGCGGCTCGACACCCGTCACCTCGCCGCCCGCCATGAGCACGCTCTCGGCAAGCTCGCCCATGAGCCCTGCCTTAGAGCCGCCGTATACAAGGGCGTTGCCGCTCTCGCCTATCCATGTGCCGAGCTCCCGCACCGCGCTTTTGAGCGTGGGGTCGTTTCCTTCGTTCGCGCCGAGATACACTGTGATGTTCATTCTTTGTCCTCCGTAGTCTCTTCTATTATATAATCATACCGGCATTTCTCCATGTCGACTCTGCCGTCGGGCAGGAAGCTCACCCGCTCCTCCTCAAGCAGAATGCGTCGGAAGTCCGCGTGCCCGCCGCCGGCTATTTCGCCGCTGTCCTTCACGACGCGCTGCCACGGTATATCATCCGGGCAGCAGCGCATCGCCCAGCCGACCTGCCGCGCCGCCCCCGGCGC
>CAKTPR010000039.1 GCA_934591725.1 uncultured Oscillospiraceae bacterium | reverse complement strand
AATACGGAACGTAGGCGTTGAGCGACGCCTGCTTTGCCTTTGACATGAGTTCTCTGTCAGTCATAGATATTCCTCCTATTTTATTTCAAGTTTATTGCTTCTCCCAAGTTATGCTTTTACTTGCATGATTTACAAAAGAATATTTGTACTGCAAGCTTCACTGCACCCCTGTAACTCCGAGCAAAGCCCAACGAAGTGGGTTTGTGAGGAAAAGGAAGAATAACACTGCCGGTCAAGGTCGTGCCGCTTGCGGCGCGGCATGACCTTGCGGTGTTATTCTGACGTAGGCGCGGGTCTGAGCGCTTTTCAACAAAGCATTTATGCTTTGTTGAGGACTTTAGTCCAGCATTATCTCCCAATTGGGGAAGTCGTACAGCGGGTTCCCAGCGTTGGGGTTTATGCCCTTGATGACGCCGCGGTGGCTTATGAACTGATGCGTCTCAAAGCCGATGGAAATGAGCGAGCCCGTCCCGGCGATATACTGGCACAGCTGCTGGAACATGGCAGAGCGCGAGGTGTCCCCGGCGGCAAGATAATCGTTTATATAGCCGACAAAGCTGCTGTCCTTCCCGCGCGAATAGTTGAGGTCGCTGTCCGGGTCGAGGAGCTCTGTAACATCGAAGTTATTGCGCAGCTTCACCTCGCCGTAGTACATATCGAAGTCCCCGTCCTCAAGCGCCTGAATGTAGTTCTCCCATGTAAGCTCCTGAACGTTCACGGTCAGGCCGAGGGTCTCCATGTCGCTTGCGAACTTGCGCACGACGCCGGTCTTGGCGCTGCTGTCGGAGCAGACGATGAACTTGAGCTCTATCTTCTGCGCGGAGCCGGACATATATTCGAGCTTGCCGTCACCGTCGTAATCCTTTATGCCGGAGTTTTCGAGCACAAGGCGGCAGGTCTCCAGGTTATACGCGAGGCTGTCGGCATACTGCTGCGGATAGTCCGCACAGGTGGGGTACATCGGCACAGCGGAGGCCGCCGCGTTTCCGTGCATCAGCTCCTCGGCAAAATACGCGCGGTCAAAGGCGTAGTTCATCGCCTGACGGAAGCCGTTGAAGCGGCCGATGGTAGACTCCTCATTGAACATCACATAGTGATAATTCGTGGTGGCATAATTATGAATTTCGCTGGTGCTGGCGTAGCCGAGGTTCGTATAGCTCGACGGGTCATTCGTGACGACGTCGATGATGCCGTCGTCAAAGGCGGTGATGCGGCTGGCCGCGTCCGTGTACTTCACGAGGAACACCGTGTCTATTGGGAGACTCTCATAGTCCGGATAGTATGGCGAGGCGACGAGATAGGTCTCATCCTCGCTGTACATATACGGGCCGCTGCCGATGGGTTTGGAGTCGCCGTAGGTGCCGTACTTGACGATGGGGATATTCAGCAGCTTTACAAACTGCGTATCGCCTATGCCGAGAGAGACATAGAAGCGGGTATCGTCATATCCGGAGCCCTGATAGCTCGCGAAGCGGCCGCGGAAGCGGTCGGAGTTTATAGCGGCGTCGAGCGAATAGCGCAGGTCGCGCCCTGTGACAGGCGTACCGTCGCTGAAATAGTGCCCCTCGGCGATATCAAAAGTCCAGTAGGTGGCATCCTCGTTGCAGATCCAGCTCGTCAGCAGGTTCGGGATGACCTCAAAGCTGTTGTCGAGCTCAACCATGTTCTCATAAACAAGGCTGCACACGAGCTGGTTTGAGTGGTTCGTCGCGATAAGAGGGTTGAAGCTGTAATCGTTATTGCAGTTGAGGGAGAACACGTTGTCCGCCGCGGCGGCGCGGGTCACGTCCTTACCGGCGGTAGACACAAGGTCATTTACGTTATTGCTCCTGCTCGTCGTGCTGCCGCAGCCGGTGCAGCCGAGCAGCATAGCCATGCACAGCAGCAGCGCGCACAGTCTCTTTTTCTTTCTCATGTTCATCTCCTCAGTCCAGGACTATCAGCGCCGCCTGACTGCCACGCTGCCCGTGGGTATAGCGGTGCGACCAGTATTTGTCATGGCGGCAGTAGGTGCATTCATCCGAAACGTCAATATTCTCCGGCAGAACTCCGAGCTGGACGAGCCGCCGCGCGTTTGCCGCGCGTAAGTCGACCATCGTCTTGCCGTCGGCGCGGCGGTCGAACAGGCCGCCCGTGTCCCCGGAGAGATAGCGCTCTATCGCCTGAGGGACATCGTCGTCCGTCTCAAAGCAGCAGCGGCCTATCGAGGGGCCTATCGTGGCGCGGACGCTCCGAGCTTCCGCGCCGAGAGACGCCATCGCGTCAAGCGCGTTTTTGAGGATGTCCCCGACGGAGCTGCGCCAGCCGCAGTGGATCGCCCCGGTGACGGAGTGCTCCCCGTCCCAGAGCAGCACGGGCACGCAGTCGGCCACCATGCACATTATCGGCAGGCCGCGCTCAGAGGTGACGATGCCGTCGGCCTCATAGGGTACGCGCGACATGCACACGTGCTTGTCCGCCGAGGTGACGATGCGCACATCGGCCTTGTGTACCTGCTGCGTCACGGCCATATCGTCAATGCCGACGCCCATGAGCTCACACACGCGGCGGTAGTTTTCGCGCACGGCTTCGGGATCGTCGCCCCGGTTGGAGCCGAGGTTCAGCGAGGAAAATATCCCCTTGCTCACGCCGCCGTAGCGTGTGGTGAACGCGTGGCGCGCGCCGATCTTATCCGAGCTCATATAGATGAGCCCGTTATAGTTGTTCTCTGTAAAGGACATGGAATTTACTCCTGAAAACCAATGTGCCGGTCATTGCAGCAGCGCAGATAAACCCAGCGGCTTTATCCCCTCAGGCGCTCCGCGCCAGCTCCCCTTGAGAAACAAGGGGAGCCTTTGACCGGTGAAATACAGTGTTGCTGTTACTCGTTGCGGCCGCAGCACTCTTTGTACTTGAGCCTACGGGAGCCGTCGGCCTTCATCTTGCCGCAGGGGCAGGGATCGTTACGGCCGGGCTTCGGCACCTTCTTGACGGGCTGCTTCTTCACCGGCTCGCCGCCGACGTTTGCCGCAGCGTTCTTCGAGACGGCCTTGCGCTCGATGGCCTGCTCCTTGCGCACCTGCACGATGAACAGGCGGCGCACCGTCTCCTCGCGGATGCCGCGCACCATGGCCTCGAACATATCGAAGCCCTCCTGCTTATATGCGTCGATGGGCTTGACAGAGCCGTAGCCGCGCAGACCGATGCCGCGCTTGAGCTCGGCCATCGCGTCGATATGATCCATCCAGTATTCATCGACGACGCGCAGCATTATGACGCGCTCTATCTCGCGCATCAGCGGCAGGCCGTTCGGCCCCTCGCCGAAGGCTTCTTCCTTGGCGGCATATACCTTTTCGGCAAGCTCGTTCACAGCTTCGCTGAGCTTATCATTGTGTACGCTGCCGCCGAACTGCTCTATCTTGAACGTGCCGCGGCGCATGAAGAGCTTTTCAAAGGGCTGAAGGGCGTTATCGAGCTGGGTCTGGTTCTCCGCCACGCCGCCGGCAAGGCCGTCGGCCACGGTGGAGGAGACGAACTCCTTTATCATGTTCATGATCTGCGCGTGGATATCCTCGCCGTCAAGCACCTTGCGGCGCTCGCCGTAGATGATATTGCGCTGCTGGTTCATGACATCGTCGTATTCAAGGACGCTTTTACGGGTCTGGAAGTTGCGGCTCTCGACCGTGCGCTGCGCCTGCTCGATGGCGTTGGAGAGCATCTTATGGTCAAGCGGGGTGTCCTCATCGACCTTCATTGTGTCCATAAGGCCGGTGAGCCTGTCGGAGCCGAAGAGACGCATGACATCGTCCGTCAGCGCAAGGTAGAAGCGGCTCTCGCCGGGGTCGCCCTGACGGCCAGCACGGCCCCGCAACTGGTTATCGATACGGCGGGACTCGTGGCGCTCGGTGCCGAGGATGAAGAGCCCGCCGACGGCGCGAACCTTTTCGGCTTCCGCGTCCGTCTCCGCCTTGTGCGCCTTCATGCGCTCGGCAAACATAGCGCGCGCAGCGAGGATGTTCTCATCGTCCGTATCGGCATAGCCGGTGGCTTCGGCGATGGTGGCTTCGTCGTACCCGGCCTTGCGCAGGTCGGCCTTGGCCATGAACTCGGCGTTGCCGCCGAGGGTGATATCGGTACCGCGGCCTGCCATGTTCGTCGCTATCGTGACAGCGCCGAACTTACCGGCCTGAGCGACGATCTCGGCTTCCTTCTCATGGTACTTCGCGTTCAGAACCGTGTGCGGGATGCCGCGGCGCTTGAGCAGGGAGGAGATATATTCGCTCTTCTCTATGGATATAGTACCGACCAGAACTGGCTGACCTTTCTCGTGGCAGGCAACGATCTGCTCGATTATCGCGCGGTTCTTGCCGACGTCGTTCTTATACACAACGTCGGGGTGGTCGATCCTTATAACGGGCTTGTTCGTCGGGATCTCGATGATATCGAGCTTGTATATTGCGCCGAACTCCTCCGCCTCGGTCGCGGCGGTGCCGGTCATGCCGGAGAGCTTGCCATAGAGACGGAAGTAATTCTGGAAGGTTATGGTTGCAAGGGTCTTGTTCTCCTTCTGGACATCGACGTGCTCCTTGGCCTCGATCGCCTGATGCAGCCCCTCAGAGTAGCGGCGGCCGAGCATGAGACGGCCGGTGAACTCATCGACGATGATTATCTCGCCGTCCTTGACGATATAGTCAATGTCACGCTTCATGATGCCGTGCGCCTTGAGCGCCTGATTTATATGGTGCGAGAGAGTTGCGTTCTCGATATCGGCGAGGTTTTCGAGGTTGAAGGCGCGCTCGGCCTTTGCGATGCCGCGGGCGGTGAGCGTCGCGGTCTTGGACTTTTCATCGACGACATAGTCCGCGTCGAGATCCTCGCTCTCCTCTTCCTTCTCATCGACGCTCGCATAGACGACCTTTTTCAGGCGGCTGACAAAATCGTCCGCCTGACGGTAAAGGTCGGTGCTCTCATCGCCCTGACCGGAGATGATGAGCGGAGTTCTGGCTTCGTCGATAAGGATGGAGTCGACCTCATCGACGATGGCGAAGGCATGGCCGCGCTGAACCATGTTCTCCTTATAGAGCGCCATGTTATCACGCAGATAGTCAAAGCCCATCTCGTTGTTCGTGCCGTAGGTGATGTCGCAGTTATAAGCCGCGCGGCGCTCGTCGTTATTGAGCCCATGGACGATAAGGCCGACGCTCAGGCCGAGGAAGCGATGCACCTTGCCCATCCATTCGCTGTCACGCTTGGCAAGGTAATCGTTCACGGTGACGATGTGTACGCCCTCGCCGGTCAGCGCGTTGAGGTAGGCCGGGAGCACGGCGACAAGCGTTTTGCCTTCGCCGGTCTTCATTTCGGCGATGCGCCCCTGATGCAGGACGATGCCGCCGATGAGCTGCACCCTGAACGGGCGCATGCCGAGCACGCGCCACGCGGCCTCGCGCACGGTGGCATAGGCTTCGGGCAGGATATCGTCAAGCGTCTCGCCCCCGGCAAGGCGCTGCTTGAATTCATCGGTCTTCGCGCGCAGCTCCTCATCAGATTTTGCGGCGTACTCATCGGAGAGTGCTTCTATCTTGTCTGCTATCGGGTAGATGCGCTTGAGCTCACGGTCGGAATAGCTACCGAACAGCTTGTTGAAAATTCCCATTTATGTATGCCTTTCCTGAAAGAAAAAATAAGATACCAATTCAACATACATATTAGCACAAGTTTATGAATAAAAAAAGTATAATCTTGTCCTGCCTGATTTTGTGTGCTAAAATATTTCATCGAAAATACTACCGGGCTGCACCGAGAGAGAACAGAGGGATCTTCATATGAACAGGATAGGCTTCGATAACGACAAATACGTAAAGCTGCAATCGCAGAACATACGCGACCGTATCTCCAAATTCGGCGGAAAGCTGTATCTGGAGTTCGGCGGCAAGCTCTTTGACGACTTCCACGCATCCCGCGTGCTACCGGGCTTCGCGCCGGACAGCAAGGTGAAGATGCTGCTTGAGATGAAGGACGAGGCAGAGATAGTCATCGCCATTTCCGCGGACGACATTGAGCGCAGCAAGCGCCGCGGCGACCTCGGCATCACCTATGAGGACGACACGCTCCGCCTTATAGACGCGTTCCGCGGGATAGGGCTGTACATCGGCAGCGTCGTCATCACGCACTACCGCGGTCAGGCCATAGCCGACCAGTTCAAGAAGCGCCTTGAGGCGCTCGGCGTTGCGGTGTATCTGCACTATATCATCCCCGACTATCCCTCGAATGTCCCGCTCATAATCTCCGACGAGGGCTTCGGAAAGAACGAATACATCGAGACGACGCGCTCGCTCGTCGTCGTCACGGCACCCGGCCCCGGCAGCGGCAAGATGGCCACCTGCCTGAGCCAGCTCTACCACGAGCATAAGCGCGGCATCGACGCGGGCTATGCGAAGTTTGAGACCTTCCCGGTCTGGAACCTCCCGCTCAAGCACCCGGTGAACCTCGCATACGAGGCTGCGACCGCCGACCTTGACGACGTGAACATGATAGACCCGTTCCACCTCGAAGCCTACGGCGTCACCACCGTCAACTACAACCGCGACGTTGAGATATTCCCCGTGCTCGAAGCGATCTTCAAGCGCATCTACGGCGAGAGCCCGTACAAGAGCCCGACGGACATGGGCGTCAACATGGCAGGCTACTGCATCACCGACGACGAGGCCTGCTGCGCAGCGTCAAAGCAGGAGATAATCCGCCGCTACTATGCCGCCGCCTGCGCCGTGCGTCAGGGTCTGAGCGACGCAGCGGAGCTGCGCAAGATCGAGCTTATCATGAACTCCGCCGGTATCTCCGTCGACGACCGTCCGGTAGTCAAGGCAGCGCTCGACCGCGCCGCCGAGACCGGCGCGCCCGCCGTTGCGCTGGAGCTGAACGACGGGACTATCGTCACCGGCAAGACCAGCTCCCTGCTCGGCGCGTCCTCGGCCTGCCTGCTGAACGCTCTCAAGAAGCTTGCGGGGATAGACAAGCCGCTGCAGCTCATCGCTCCGGGCGTCATCGAGCCTATCCAGCACCTCAAGGTCGAGCACCTCGGCAACCACAATCCGCGCCTGCACACGGATGAGATGCTTATCGCGCTGACCATATGCTCGGTCATGAACCCGATGGCGGGCTACGCGATCGACCAGATCAACAGCCTCAAGGGCTGCGAGGCGCACTCCTCCGTCATCCTCTCGCACGTCGATGAGGAGATGTTCAAGAAGCTCGGCGTCAATATCTCCTTTGAGCCGAGGTATCAGGCAAAGAAGCTGTATCACAAGAAGTGAATTTGAATTAAGCCGCACCGGTTTATCCGGCGCGGCGTTTTTTTATGAACGGCGCGTATATCACCGCCCATGCGGCGGCGAGGAGCGGTAGGTAGCCCAGCAGATAGCCGGGGCGGCCGAGGAAAGCCAACCATTCCAGCGGTGAGCCGGGCGACGGCCAGTTGAGAAACATATAGTTCGTGCCCATCAGGCGGTCGAATATATAGACCGGCACGGCGATGAGCAGCATTACGCCGAGGCAGGCCGGGGTGCGGCGCGTGTCGGGGCATATATCCCCGCCCGCGACGAGCATCAGCGTATAACCGACGAGCAGGATGTGCAGCGCAAAGGAGCTGACGCTCATGAAGTGAAAGGCTGGATAGGCGCTCCAATCCGGGAAGAGCAGCGCGCACACGGCTCCAGGCATGCAGAAGGCATAGAGGAACTGCCCGGTGAGCTCCCCGCCGCGCAGAGCATGGAGGAAGCTTATATATATCGCGAGCGCGCACAGGTGCAGAGGCAGCCGCCCTATGCCGTATTCGCCCGCGAACATCAGCAGCCCCGCGCGCAGAAGCTCCATCGCAAGCGCCGCGCCCGCAACCGCGCAGCGCTTGCGGGCGCGGCAGGTGGGGGCGCAGCGTTTATAGCTTCGGCACAGCATCAGCCATGCCGCAAGCGCAGCCAGCAGCCAGAGGATGTGCCCGAAGGAAAACATTCCGAGGGAGTTTTCGGAATGCGGATCTATGGAAAAATCAAAAAAATCTGTCATTTTTCTGCCTTGGTCACAAAAAATTGATGTATGTTCCGCCTTTGGGCGTTTGGATTGTATAAAAATCTGACTTTTTTGTATATTTCTATTGACATATGCCGAAAGCGTGCTATAATGCAGGCAATTGAACAAAGCATGATAGAGGCGCGGATGTTAAGAGTAGTCCCCTTGAAAGACGGCAGGAACCGTCGGGGCGAAAGGAGCAGCCGCCGAAGAGTATCGGACTTCCTGATCCGGTATATCTGGGTCGTCGGAGAATATCCGGCGGACTGTCGCGTAAGCGGAGAGCTGTCAGGCCACCTTGGTGATTCTTTTCGAGGTCATGAACAGTATCTGCTCTGTTCATGATTTTATTTTTTTAGGAGGAAAGAACTGATGTACGGTACTTTCTGGGCCCTCGTGCCTCCCATTGTGGCCATTGTTCTGGCCCTTATAACCAAGGAGACCTATTCGTCTCTGTTCCTCGGCATTGTTGTCGGCGCGCTTTTCGTCGGTGGCTTCAATCTTGTTGACTCGCTCGACACCATGATAAACGACGGCTTTATCGCCGCGCTTTCCGATGGCGACAACGCAGGTATCTTCATGTTCCTCGTTCTGCTGGGCATCATGGTCGCGCTCATCAACGCTGCCGGCGGCTCCGCCGCATTCGGCCGCTGGGCTGCACAGCACGTTCACACCCGCGCCGGTGCGATAATCGCCACCTTCTTCCTCGGCGTGCTCATCTTCGTTGACGACTATTTCAACTGCCTGACCGTCGGCTCCGTCATGCGTCCCGTCACCGACAGCCACAACGTCTCCCGCGCAAAGCTCGCATATATTATTGACGCAACTGCCGCGCCTATATGCATGATCGCGCCCGTGTCCTCCTGGGCAGCCGCCGTTGCGACCACCGCACAGGATCTCGACACCGGCATCTCCGGCATCCAGCTCTTCGTTCAGGCTATTCCTTATAACTTCTATTCCTTGCTGACCATCGTGTTCGTTATCGCCATCACCGTCATGGGCTTCGATTACGGCCCCATGGCCAAGGCTGAACTCAAGGCGCTTCAGGGCGAGCTCGGCTCTCTCGGTAACGACGAAGAGAATAACGTCGAGAACGCCTGCATCTGGGATATGCTCATTCCCGTTATCGTACTTATTATATTCTGCATTGTCGGCCTGATGTATGTCGGCGGCTTCTGGGACGGCGCAGGTCTTGTTGACTCCTTCGCGAACACCAGCGCTTCCGTCGGTCTGCCCTGGGGTTGCATCATTGCCCTGCTCATCACCTTTGCGTACCTGCTCCTGCGCCGCGTCATCTCCTTCAAAGACGCTACCGGCTGCATCACCAAGGGCTTTGTCGCAATGGTTCCCGCACTGCTCATCCTCACCTTCGCGCTCACCCTCAAGAACATGACCGGTCTCCTCGGCGCTGCCGATTACGTCGCAGGTCTTGTTGCCGGCGCGGCTGACGGCCTGTTCTCCATGCTCCCGGCGATCATCTTCCTCGTCGCGGTCGGTCTGGCCTTCGCCACCGGCACCAGCTGGGGCACCTTCGGCATTCTGATCCCCATCGTGCTCCCCGTCTTCGCTGACGCTCCCGACCTGCTCATGATCGGCATCTCTGCGTGCCTTGCCGGCGCTGTCTGCGGCGACCACTGCTCCCCCATCTCCGACACGACCATCATGGCCTCTGCCGGTGCAAACTGCAACCACATCGAGCACGTCAGCACTCAGCTGCCCTACGCACTGACCGTCGCGGCGATCTGCTTTGTGAACTTCATCCTTGCGGGCTTCATCCGCAACGCAGTGATCTGCCTTATCATCGGCATCGCGATGACCATCGGCACTCTGTTCGTCATCCGCAGCGTTGTCAGAAAGAACGCCGCCGAACAGGCGTAAGCGATATACTATATAATATATAGACGAAACATCCCCGCTGTTCATCACGGACAGCGGGGATACTCTATTTATCCGCCTTATTTCATAAGTATTCTCGCAAGCTCCATCGTCACGATCTTCATTACAGCGCCGCAGCGGCATAGCCCTTGACGGAGCCTGCCATGATCCAGCCCATATAAATTATCTCCGCGCCCGCGGAGACATACTTCCCCGCCTCGGCGGCGGAGTATGCGGGCAGCCCGGTCTCGTGCGAGAGCAGCCGCGCATAGCGCTCGGTGCTCCCGGTGTTGGTGGTGTAAATTATCGCGTCCATAATGTCCTTTTCTTCCATAAAATGATTTGCCGTGTTCACGGCTTTTTATATTCTTTTTCCACTTTGGCGATGAAGCGGTCGATGTGCTCATTCAACAGCTTCTCGGCAGTGCCCTTGTCCTCCGCGCCGTCATAGACGCTGTAGAGCAGGAACACCGGCCCGTAGAAATCCAGCGCAAGCTGCATTGCAGCAGTGTCGGAACCTGCCAGCTTCCGGAAGATAGCCGCCATGTATCCGACCGGGCCTGAGACGAGATAGTCCTGATAGAGCCGTGCAAGCTTCTCATCGCGGTACTGCTCCAGAGTCAGCATACGGCGGAAGTTTGCGGGGAACTCCTCCCGCGTCCAGTGGTCAAACTGCGCCCTGCTGTACGCGCGTATCTTTCGGGTGGGCATGTGCATATAGGCATCGGCAAAGCCGTCCGGCTCCGTTTCCAGCATCTCATATTCCGCTGCGCGCTCATAGTCCATCTGGTTCATGCGCGCGACTATCTGATCCAATATCTCCTGCTTGCCGGTATAGTGCTTATACAGCGCCGGCTTTGTTATCCCAAGCCGCTGGGCAATATCGCTCATGGACGTGCCGAGATAGCCGCGCTGCGCGAACAGCTCCAGCGCCGTCTCCAATATGCGCTTCTTTGTGTCTTCGGCCATTATCCTGCTCCTTTCAGTTACCGCTCGGTAACTTGCATTATAGTTACCGAACGGTAACTTGTCAAGAGCTTTTTCAAATTTTTTTCAGTCAGTGAATGTGAATTTTTATTTCTTGCGCCGACATAGACGCTGGTGTAAAATATAGGCACAGTATACGTCTACATATAAGAAAGAAGGACAGACCATGAAGATAACTTTTATAGGCGCCGCGCATGAAGTGACCGGCAGCTGCACTTATATCGAAGTCGGCGACAAGAAGGGCATTGTCGATTACGGCATGGAGCAGGGCAAGAACCTCTTTGAGAACGCTCCCCTGCCAGTCGCTCCGGGTGAGCTGGATTTCGTGCTGCTGACCCATGCGCACATCGACCACTCAGGTATGCTGCCCGCGCTCTATAAGCAGGGCTTCCGCGGCTCGGTATACGCCAGCGCCGCGACCTGCCAGCTGTGCGACATAATGCTGCGCGACTCGGCGAACATCCAGATGCAGGAGGCGGAGTGGAAATCCCGCAAGGCCATGCGCGCAGGCGGTGCGCCGGTCGAGCCGGCATACGACCTTGACGACGTTGCGGGCATCATGGGGAGAATGATCCCCTGCGGGTACAACAAGATAATTCAGGTCAACGACTGCGTGTCCATCCGGCTGACCGACGTGGGGCACCTGCTCGGCTCGGCAGCGATAGAGGTATGGCTGCACGAAAACGGCGAGGAGCGCTGCATCTGCTTCAGCGGCGATATCGGCAATGTCAATCAGCCCATCCTCCGCGACCCGCAGCATGTAAAGAGCGCAGACTACCTCGTGATAGAATCCACCTACGGCGACAGGCTGCACTCCTCGGAGCGCGCGGACTACGTCTCTGAGCTTGCAAAGCTCATCCAATCAACGCTCGACGCTGGCGGGAACCTCATTATCCCCTCCTTTGCCGTCGGCCGCACGCAGGAAATTCTGTACTTCATACGCGAAATTAAAGAGCGCGGCCTCGTGCACGGCCACGCTGATTTTCCTGTATACGTGGACAGCCCCCTCGCCATCGAGGCGACGACGGTGTTCCTCCAGTGCGACACGGAGTTTGTCGACGAGGAGATGCAGGCGGTCATCCGCTCCGGCGTGAACCCGCTCATGTTCCCCGGTCTCAAGCTCTCGGTATCGAAGGAGGCCTCGGTAGCGATAAACGAGGACAAGACCCCGAAGGTCATCATCTCCGCAAGCGGTATGTGCGACGCGGGCCGTGTGCGCCACCACCTCAAGCACAACCTCTGGCGTCCGGAGTGCCGGGTGCTGTTCGTGGGCTATCAGGCCGTCGGCACCCCCGGCCGGGCGCTCATAGACGGGGCAAAGAAGGTCAAGCTCTTCAACGAGGATATCGAGGTGTGCGCCTCGATAAGCGTGCTGCCGGGCGTCAGCGGTCACGCCGACAAGAACGGCCTTCTCGGCTGGCTGCACGGCTTTGAGAAGAAGCCGAAGCTCGTCTTCGTGAACCACGGCGACCCGGATTCCGCCGACAGCTTCACCGCCTGCCTCAATGACGAGCAGGGCTGCAAGGCCTTCGCGCCCTACAGCGGCACACGCTTTGACCTGCTGCGCGGTGAGTTTGAGTACATCGCCGAGCCGAAGCCGATAGAGAAGAAGCCTATTGTCTCCAAGGCGAGCCGCCTTGTCTCCGAGCTCATCGCCGCGGCCGAGCGCCTGCTGCAGCTCTGCAAGCGCATGGAGGGGAAGCCGAACAAGGTGCTTCAGGGCTTTGTCAGGGATATAAACAAGCTGTCGGACGATATGGAAAAATATACCTGACGGGCGATTTTTAGTTGACATAAAACTGCCGCTGTGCTACGATAATGTAACAGGACATAGAGTGTACGTATGCCCAATGATCGGCAAAGCGTACTTGACTTATACAGTCTATACAGGAGGATAAGCATGGCAAACCCGGTATTTGACCCGGAGAGAGCACTGGGTCTGAAACTGACAAGAATGGATCGGCAGGAGCTCTGCGAGTTCGTCTCCGCGCTCTGCCGCAAGGTCGTGGCGGAGGTCGGTTCGAGAGGCCGCCGCGGCGGTATATACCCAAGCAACATAAGCGTTGACGATAACGGCGGCATTGCCATCGGCCCCGCCGGGAAAAGCCCGTGGGAGGGCGAGGAACTCAAGTTCATCGCGCCGGAGCTGTACTGGAACGGTCAGCTCTCCGCCGCGTCCGACGTCTATTCTGTCGGCATGCTGATGTACTACGCCGTCAGCGGCGGGCATCTTCCGCTGGAGGACGAGTGCCGCGACGCGCAGCTGCGCCGCATGGGCGGGGACGATTACCCCGCGCCCAAGGCGGCGGGGCGCAGGCTCAGCGAGATAATCGAAAAGTGCATCCGCTTCAAGGCTGCCGACAGGTACCAGACGCTTGACGAGCTGCGCGCCGTGCTCGACAGCTGCATCAAGAATCTCTACCTCAGCGACGTGCCGAGCGCCGAGGCCATCTTCAAAAAGAATGACGACGACCTGAGCGACATAGAGCGGATGATGGTCGGCATCATAGAAAAGGGCGATGACGACGAGGAGGAAGCGGAGCCTGCCGCTGAAGCTCCCGCGGAGCCGGAGCCCGGCGTGAAGGTCTATGAGCCCGCGCCGAAGAGCGAGGCCAATGCCAGGAAGCCCGAACAGAAAAAAGCCGAGAGCAAACAGGCACCTGCCGAGGGGCCGATCAGCTCCGAGCAGGTCGAGATGCTCTCGAAAAAGTTCAAGAATCAGGGTGCGCCCGCCGTCCCCAAGCTGACCGAGGAGAAGAACCCGGAGCTTGAGCCGGTCGTCCCCGTAAGGCAGCCGGTCAAGACCCCGGCGGTGCAGTATACAAAAAACGCTGAACGCGAAAGGAAGATAGCCGAAGAGGTGAAAAAACGCAGAAGAAGGCCGCTGGCGCTGATACTCGTGCTGTGCGCAGTGCTGATAATGGCGGCGATAGTCATTAACGCAATGCTCAAGGACTTCCAGCAGGCGCGGCAGCAGCCGGACAATGTGACCCCGGCTGCGGCAAGCAGCGACCCATACGCAAACACCACCATGCCGCCCGTCGCCGAGGACGGTACGGAGGCTCCTTCGGGAGGGCTTGAAATAGGCGAGGGTTCTCCCGACGCACAGACGACGCCCGACGCTCAGGCGACTCCCGATCCTCAGGCAACACCCATGCCGGCTGAGAGCACGGCTCCGGTCGAGCACAGCTATCAGGTGTTCAAGGAGGACATCAGCTGGAGCGCGGCACAGCAGAAGTGCGAGGAGCTGGGCGGACACCTCGTCGTCATCAATGACGAGGACGAGTTCAACGAGGTAATATCCATGGCGGAGCAGAACGGCATCTCAAGGATCTGGATCGGCCTGCGCAGGCAGAACGGTCAGGAGAGCTGGGTGAACGGTCAGGACGGCTTTGTCAGATGGGCAAAGGGCGAGCCGAGCTATGTCGACGTGAACGATCAGGTCTCCGAGGACTATGTGATGCTCTGGAACAACAACGGCTGGGCATATAACGACAACCGCGACGATCCGTGCAGTGACTATCCCGCTTTCTATTCCGGGACGATGGGGTATATCTGCGAGTTCGGCGACTGACGCCGGATGGACAGACTGATCGATCTGCTGCCTGTGCTGCTGGCCGGGCTGCTGCTGTATAAGTGCAGCATCGTAAAACCGGCCGGCGCGCTCCGGGAGGATCATCTATCATCGCGCAGCTGCCTTTCGGCAAGGGGCTTCTTTGCCGTCACGGTCATCATGCACCATATCGCCCAGTACACCTCGGCGGGGCTGCTGTTTCACAGGTTCGAGTATCTGGGGAATATGCCGGTGTCGGTATTTTTCTTCATATCGGGCTACGGCCTTATGAAAAGGCTGGCATCAGACGCATCCTACGGCAGGAGCATACTGCGCCGCCGTCTGCCGAAGGTGGCTGTGCCGTTCTTCCTCGCGGCTGCGGCATACAAGCTCATGTGCCTGTGCACAGGGCAGGAGATGTCCGCCGGGGATATGCTGGGCTATCTGATAAACAGCGGCAACTCGCTGTGTATACTCTGGTACTTTGTCGTTATCGCGGGAGCGTATTTCCTCTTTGCCGTATCGGCGCTGCTCTTCGGCGGAAGGCCGAAGGCGGTGCTTATCTCGATGGTTCTGTGCTGGGTGGTATATGTCATTGCCGGGAGCTGCGCGGGGCTTGGCGAATGGTGGTACAACACGGCGCACCTGCTTCCGATAGGTATGGCATGGGCGCTGTACGAGGGCGGCATTCAGCGGACAGTAAAGAAATGCTGGCTGCCGGTGACGGTACTCTGCGCTGCCGGTTTCGCGCTGATATTCACGCAGTATGACAGCATATATGCTCTGTGCCCGACGGCGGCGTTTCATCTCGCGCTCGCAGTGCTGAGGAATATGTTCTTCACCCTCGGCTTTGTGCTGATAACGATGAAGCTGCGCTTCGGGAACCGGGCGCTTGAGCTGCTGGGAAAGGTATCGATGGAGCTGTACGCGGTGCAGCTGATACCGCTGGATCTCTTCCACAGTGAAGCGATATGGATAGGCAGCGACCTTATGTACGCACTCGCCGTACTGTTCACGACAGTGACAGTATCCGTGCTCATATACTCAGTAAAGAAGAAATTGAAAAAGCAGCCGTCCCTCGGTTAAAGCCGGGGACGGCTGTTTTACGTTACTGTGATAATGGCAGAGCCTTCATCTGCCGGAAGTAGACCGGCATGAGCAGCGCTGTCGCGCCGAGCCACGCCAGGGTGTGCGACAGGCAGATGCCCGTATAGCTCAGGCCGTAAGGCGCGAGCAGCGCGGCAAGACCGACCGAGCCGAGGATGCGCATGACAAACTCTATCACGCAGGCCTCAAACGGCGTGCGGCTGTTGCCCATGCTCTGGATGGCGGTGCGGAAAACCATCAGCAGGCCGAGGACGACATAGAACGGGCAGACGGCAAAGAGATAGCCGTCGGAATACCGGATGACCTCGGCGGTGGGAGAATCCAGAAACAGCGGCACGACAAGGTGACGGCAGCCGAGCAGCAGCGCGCACATGAATACGTTGCACAGCTCAATCTGCGCAAGGCAGGCGCGCACGCCCTCGCCTATGCGGCGGTACTGCCCCGCACCATAGTTCTGCGCAACATAGCTTGAGAGCGCAATGCCGAAGGCGTTGTTCATGAGCACGGAGAGCTGATCGACCTTCGTCGCGGCGGTGTAGCCCGCGACGGCAACGGAGCCGAGAGAGTTGACGCCGGTCTGCATGGCGAGCTGACCGATGCACATGACAGACATCTGAAAGCCCATCGGGAAGCCGACGGCGAGGTGCTTTGCAGCAGTGCGCCGCCAATCGGCAAAGTCTGCGCGGCGGGTGCGCAGAACGTCAAAGTCCCGCATTCCGACGATGGTACACAGCACAGCCGACAGCAGCTGGCTCAAGACGGTCGCCCATGCCGCGCCCGCGACGCCCATTTTGAGCGGCAGGATAAACACAAGGTCGAGCGCGACATTGAGAAGCGCCGAGAATATCAGGAAAAACAGCGGCGTGCGGCTGTCGCCGAGGCTTCGGAGCATATTGGAGATCATGTTATAAAACACCGTCGCCCCGGTGCCGAGAAGGACAACAAACATATAGCTGTATGCCTCGGCGTAAATGTCCTCCGGGGTGCGCATCCACCGAAGTATCGGGTGGGAAAGCGCGCAGAAGAGCACGGTTATGATAACGGCGAAGCCCGCCGACAGCAGCCACGACACTGCCGCGCTCGAACGCTGGCCGGGAATGTCGCGCGCGCCGAAGCGCTGGGCAAGGCAGATGCCGAAGCCGCCGGTGAAGCCCTGTACGAAGCAGAGGACAAAATAGATAACTATCGTCGTGGAGCCAACGGCGGCGAGAGCCTGCGCGCCGAGCGTGCGCCCGACGATAACGGTATCGGCCAGAGTATAGAAAAGCTGAAAGAGATTGCCGGCAATGACCGGCAGGGAGAATTGCAGCAGCACCCGGAACGGTCTGCCCTGTGTGAGATCCTTTGACATACGCCCACCTCTGAGCGGAAAATTTTGCGCATCAGATAATAGCACCATGCAGCGGCACATTCAAGCGGTCAATTGATAACGAAGTGTAAATAAAACGGCGGCTCCTTTTCGTCATTCGGCGTTGAATAAACGCGGGGGCTATGGTAAAATGTCAAAAAAGCGCGGGAGGTATTCTCATGGCGATAGTTGTAGTAGGCGCGGTGTTTGTCGACGTCAAGGGTTTTCCGGAGGATCAGTACATCCCGACCGGGCGCAACGCCGGTAAGGTCGAGATAGTTCACGGCGGAGTCGGGCGCAACGTTGCGGAGGACATCGCCAATATCGAGCTGCGCCCCACCTTCGTCAGCCTTGTCGACGACACGGCTGAGGGCGAAGAGGTCATAAGCAAGCTGCGCAACCACAAGGTGAACACCGACTATATCCGCCGCGTCAAGGACGGGATGGGTATGTGGCTGGCAGTGTTCAACAACATGGGCGATATCGCGGGATCGATATCCAAGCGCCCTGATCTCAGCCCAATATGCGAGATGCTTGATGAAAAGGGCGATGAGATCTTCCGTAATGCCGACAGCATCATCATGGAGATCGACATCGACAAGGAGATAGTAAAGCGCGTGTTCCGCTACGCCGAGAAGTACCACAAGCCGGTCTACGCCGTGGTCGCGAACATGAGCATCGCCACCCAGCGGCGCGACTTTCTCCAGTCTATCGACTGCTTCGTCTGCAACCAGCAGGAGGCGGGCATACTCTTCGTCAGCGATTTTTCCGACATGAGCCCCGATGAGCTGTGCGACGATCTTTCCCGCCGCGTCATCAGCGCGCAGATACCGTCGATGGTCGTCACGATGGGCAGCCGCGGCGCGGTGTACGCAGATATGCACGGCGACAAGGGCGTGTACCCGGCGCAGAAGGTCACCGTGCGCGACACGACCGGCGCGGGAGACGCGTTCTGCGCGGGTGTTGCCATCGGCCTGACATATAAGAAGTCCATGCGCGAGGCCGTCGAGATTGGGACCCGGCTTGCCGCGTCCGTCATAACGGCGTCCGAAAACGTCTGCCCGCGCTTCCGTCCGCGTGAGCTTGGGCTGGATATCGAGGTCGAAAGCTGAAGGCTCGGCGCGCAGGTGCCCTCTCCGTCCTCGCTGCGCTCGGCCACCTCTCCCAAAGGGAGAGCCATGTGGTGCTCGCATCACACGCCGATGGGCTTGACATTTTGCGGGACATGAGTATACTTTTATTAAAATAATTATTGAGAGGGGTCTTTTCAATGACTTCAAGAACAATGCGTATTCTCAGCATTATCACCGGTGCGCTGCTTATCGTCGCCGGTATCTACTGCCTGTGCAATCAGGACGTCGCGGCGATGTCCGCGGGCATCATCCTCGGGCTTCTCATGCTCGTTGCCGGTATCGTCGAGATCGTCATCTTCGCCGGGACGAGCCGGTTCATCCTTGGCTCCGGCTGGCTGCTGCTGGACGGTGTGCTGACGGTCGTCATGTCGCTGTTCCTGCTGTTCAACCAGTGGTTCACGATGATGTCCCTGCCCATCCTGTTCACCGTGTGGCTCCTGTTCTCCGGCGTTTCCAGATTCGTCAGCGCCTTTGACCTCAAGGCTCTCGGTATGCGCGGCTGGGGCTGGATACTTGCCCTCGGCATCGTGCTGCTCGTGTTCGGCATCGTCTGCATGATGG
This sequence comes from uncultured Oscillospiraceae bacterium, assembly GCA_934591725.1. Lineage (GTDB taxonomy): Bacteria > Bacillota > Clostridia > Oscillospirales > Oscillospiraceae > Limivicinus. The sequence goes on along the minus strand of CAKTPR010000039.1, from coordinate 375 downwards.
ATCCGTGGGTCAGCGTCGTGGCCGTCGGCGTGACGGTCGGCCTCGTGTTCATCCTCGAGGGCATCGGCACTATCGCCGTCGCCTGCATCTCCCGCCGCAAGCCGATACTGTGACGCTTGCTTAAAAAGAATACCAATAAAAATTCAGCACCGTTCTTCGGTGCTGAATTTTTATTAAGATTACAGAAAAGCTATTGCGCAGGAGTTTATATAAGCCTATAATCTACACCTGCCGCGGCGGGGAGCGCCAACTGGGGGGGACTGCCGTTCCACGCCGTAAAGCGGCATAGGAGGGGATGGAAATGAAAGAGAAAAGGACTCTGCTCAATTACTGCGGGCTGCTCGGCATAGTGAGTCTGCTGTCATACACGGCGGC
>CAKTPR010000038.1 GCA_934591725.1 uncultured Oscillospiraceae bacterium | reverse complement strand
TCAGCTCTCGCTCTCAGGCTTGATGTCTATCTTATACCCTGTGAGCTTTGCGGCAAGGCGCGCGTTCTGGCCTTCCTTGCCGATGGCAAGGGAGAGCTGAGAGTCGGGAACTATGACGCGGCAGCTCTTGCCGTCCTCAAGCATGGTGACGCTGACGACCTCGGACGGGGAGAGCGCAGCGGCGATATACTCTTCGGGAACCTCGCTGTACTTGACGATATCGATCTTCTCTCCGCCGAGCTCGTTTACGATGCTGGCAACGCGGCCGCCCTTGGGGCCGACGCAGGAGCCTATCGGGTCAACATCCGGGTCAGCCGACCACACAGCCATCTTGGTGCGGCTGCCGGCTTCGCGGGCGATGGACTTTATCTCAACAGTGCCGTCGTATATTTCAGGCACCTCAAGCTCGAACAGACGCTTGACAAGGCCGGGGTGCGTACGGGAGATGAGCACCTGCGGGCCGCGGGTGGAGTTTCTGACCTCGACGACATAGACCTTGATGCGGTCGCCCTCTTTGAGTTCCTCGGTCTTGATGCGCTCATTGGGAGCAAGCATGGCCTCGGTAAACTCGCTGTTGGAGGAGATACGGATGGAGACGCTGCCCGTCCTCGGCTCGATATGCGAGACGATGCCGGTGAGTATCTCATGCTCCTTGGAGGTGAATTCCTCATAGATGATGCCGCGCTCCGCCTCGCGGATGCCCTGAATGACGACCTGCTTTGCAGCCTGAGCCGCGATGCGGCCAAACTTCTTCGTCTCAACCGGCACGGGGACAACATCGCCCACCTTTGCGCGGCGGCTGTACTTCTTTGCGGCTTCGAGAATAATTTCGTGGCTGGGATCCTCGACCTCTTCGACGACGGTCTTGTTGACGTTCATCTCAAGGCGCTTCTTCTCCTCATCAAGGATGATCTCAACATTATCCTCGCACTCAGGATTATCCTTGCGGAAGGCAGCGAGCATGGCCTGCTTGATCTTCTCGTACATATAGCCGCGGGGAATGCCCTTTTCTTTTTCGATATCCTCGATTGCTTCAAAAAATTCAGCGTTCATTTTATTCTCTCCATTCAAACTTTATACGTCTTATATTGATATATGCAGCTTCACGAGCGCGATCTGGCTCTTATCAAAGCTGACCTCGTTCTTGCCGACGGTCACGGTCACTCTCCCGTTATCGTACCCGGAGAGCGCGCCGACATAGACCTTGCAGCCGTTCACCGGCTGATAGAGCCTGACCTCGACCTCGCTGCCCATGAACTGTTCAAAGTCCCCCGGACGCTTCAGCTCGCGCTCGGCACCGGCGGAGCCGACCTCAAAAACATAGCTGTCAGGGATTGGATCAGCCTCGTCCAGGATCGGGTCGAGCCTGCGGCTGATGCGCTCGCAGTCGTCGATACCGACGCCGCCGTCCTTATCGATAAATATGCGCAGGAACCAGCTTCCGGCCTCGCGGACATATTCAACGTCCCAAAGGCTGCACCCTTCCTCCTCGACCACGGGCTTTGCAAGCTCCGTGACCTTGTCTGTGATCTTACTCATATACCGCTCACTTTCAATCCGCCCGGCAGACTCATTGCCGGTGCAAAAGTTTCGTAAAAAAGAGTGGGCTGGAACCCACTCTGACTAAAACCTAATACTTACGTTAGCAATAATATCACGTTGCCGCCCACATTGCAAGCCTTTTTTACGATTATCCCGCCGCAAAATCATCCGCGTGCAGTGACTGCCCGCGGATGTGTGCCGGTTCTGAACAAAATGTACCTTGGCTGGAACAGGGGCTGCTCATTTGAGTTTACCTAAAGTATCGCTTCCGTTACGCTTTTGCGCTTTGCCCGGTTTTTATTTCCCTTTTCTCAGCCTGCTTATAAGCTCCGCGTCGCTCTGAACATTGATGGTTTTATAATCTGTGTAGATCACCTTACCCGGCAGCGCGCCGGACGGCTTCTTCACAAAGCGCAGCATAGTATAGTCCACCGGAATCTTCGCACCGCCGCGCCCCTGCGAGTAATGCGCCGCGATAACCGCCGCCTGTTCTATGCTGCGCTCCGGCGGTTCAACGCCCTCGCAGCGAAGAATAACATGGCTGCCATGTATCTTCTGCGTGTGCAGCCAGTAATCCGTGCGCCGGCCAAGCTTTGTGGTCAGCTCATCGTTCTGGATGTTGCTGCGCCCGACAAGCACCTCAAGCCCGTCGTCAGTGACAAAGCGCAGCGGAGTCTGAGCCTTTGTCTTGTCAACTTTGGCGTTCTTCCTGTTCTTGATAAACCCTGTCGCAATAAGCTCGCGGCGGATGTCCGAAACATCCTTCTCACTCTCCGCGCTCTCCAGCAGCTCAAGTACGCTGTTGAGATAATCAAGCTGCTTTTCACCCTCCGCGGTGAGCTTTGTAAGGTGTTCCTGCGCGGCTTTCATCTTGCCGTATTCCTTGAAGAGCGCCGCCGCGTTCTGCTGCGGCGTCTTCAGCGGGTCAAGCTCAATGCGCACGGTCGGGCAGTCCGGCTCGTAATAGTCCTCGCACTCAAGGCTCCGGTCTCCCCGGCTGATGCGGTAGAGGTTCGCCTTTATAAGCTCCGCGCGGCGGCGGAGCGTTTCCCTGTCATCCGCGCGTCGCAGCTCCTCAAGCTGTGCGGCAAGCTTTCTCTGCTGGCGGTCACGCATGGTGCGGACGGTCTTCGTCAGGTCGTGGCTGCGGCGGCGCTGCTGTTCGAGCCTGTCGCGCTCGGAATAAAACCTGTCAAGCAGCGCCGAAAAGCTCTCCTGCTCCTCGCAGTCCATCGTCTCGCCGTACTGGCCTATCTTCATAAAGCTGAAGTCCGCCGGCTTCCCGTCGGAGAGCAGCAGGTACGGGCGCATCTCGCCCGCGTTCACGCTCTCGCAGAACGCGTCGAGCAGCTCCGGCAGCATTTCATACCCGCCGCTGCGGTACGCGAGCTCACGGCACACGAGCGGCGAGAGCCCGGCAAAGCTGTCAAGCAGCCATTTGTCAACGGGCTTGTCCCTGTCCGCCGACGCGATCAGCGCGCGGCGCTGCTCAGGGCTTGTTTTAAGTATCTGCGGCTTTGTCTGCGCCGGGGGCATACGGTATATCATCCCCGGCAGCATGCGGCGCAGCGCGTCCCCGCCGAAGTCCATCCTTCGCATGCAGTCGGTTATCCGTCCCTCAGCGTCGACGAGGATCAGATTTGAGCTGCGGCCTATTAGCTCGGCGATGAGCTTCTTCCGCGTTTCAAAGCCCAGCTCGTCCCGGCTGTCAAGCTCGATGCAGAGCATGCGCTCCCCCTCCGGCTGGCTGACCGACACGATACGCGCGCCGACAAGGTGCTTGCGCATGAGCATGCAGAACATCGGCGGCTCGGCAGGGTTTTCAAAGGACGCCTTTGTCAGGTGCACCCTCGCGCTGCCCGTTCCAGCGGAAATGAGCAGGCGCAGATTCTCACCCTTGGAGCGCAGAGAGATAAGCAGCATGTCCCGTTCCGGCTGCTGCACCTTATCGATGCGCCCGCCGGTGAGCTTATCGCTCAGCTCAGAAGTGAGCGCGGAAAGACATATGGCATCAAGAGGCATCGTCCGTACCTCCGGTAATTATGTTGAAAAGCTCGTTTATCCGCTCAGTCCTGCCCAGCAGATACAGCCAGCCGAACAGCGCCTCAAGTCCCGTCGCCGCATGGTACTGACCGATATCCGCATTGTGCGGCACGGAGTTTACCTTGGCGTTCCTGCCGCGCTTATAGACGCTCATCTCCTCCTGTGTGAGCACGGACAGCAGCTTTGCCGCCGCTTCCGCCTGCGCCTCTGCACGGACAAAGGCGACCGTCATCCTGTGCATTTCGGCGACCGCTGTGTGTCCATCGGTGCAAAGCTTGCTCCTGTAAAGCAGCTCATACACCGCGTCGCCGACGTGCGCAAGGCCAAGCATACTTATTTTGTTCACGTCCTGAACGGGCATTTCAGGAAAAAATCCGTACATATATCTCTCCTTTTAAGGCAAACGGGCGTCGGTAAACGCCCGTTTTTATGCTTTATTCGTCGTAGCCGAGCCTGTCGCTCTCCTGGCTCATGTCCGCTGCAAGGCTGAGGTCGCTGTCCTGTGCAAGGCCGAGACCGCGCTGAATTTCGTTCCAGCCCTCGCGGTCAATAACGACCTGGCGGGGCTTTGCGCCCTCATACGGGCCGACGATGCCGAGCTCCTCCATCTGGTCAACGATGCGCGCGGCTCTGGAATAGCCGAGCTTGACACGCCGCTGGAGCATTGAGACGGAGCAGGATTTCGTTTCAAGCACGACCTCGACCGCCTGCGGCAGCATCTCATCGTAGCCGCCGAGGCCGCCTTTCTCCTCCTTGGAGGACTTTCCGCCGTCACCGCCGGAGTTCTTGTCCTCGGCAGCCTTGTTCATGAATTCCTCGATCTCGCTGTTGTTCTGCGCCGCGCCGCCCGCGCCCTCCTTGATAAAGCGTATGACGTCCTCGCGCTCCTCATCGGAAACGAACGCACCCTGAATGCGGACAGGCTTTCCGCAGCCGACCGGTGAAAACAGCATATCGCCCATGCCGACGAGCTTTTCCGCGCCGCCCTGATCGAGGATGATGCGGCTCTCCATAGCGGATGAGACGGCAAACGCGATGCGCGACGGGATATTGGCCTTCATAAGGCCGGTGATAACGTCCGCAGACGGACGCTGCGTCGCGATGACAAGGTGCATACCGGCAGCACGTCCCATCTGCGCCACGCGGCAGATGCTCTCCTCGACCTCCTTGGAGGCAACTAGCATGAGGTCTGCCAGCTCGTCAATGACGATGACGACCTGAGGCAGCGTCTGCTCCCCGGCCAAGACACAGTGCTTGTTGTAGCTCTCAAGGTCGCGCACGCCGACCTCGGAGAAAAGACGGTAGCGCTTGAGCATCTCGACGACCGACCATTGCAGCGCGCCCGCCGCCTTCTTCGGGTCGGTGACGACCGGCACATAGAGGTGCGGGATGCCGTTATACACGCCGAGTTCGACCATCTTCGGGTCGATCATAATGAGCCTGACCTCGTCCGGCCGCGCCTTGTACAGCAGCGACAGAATGAGCGAGTTCATGCAGACGGATTTACCGGAGCCGGTGGTACCGGCGATGAGCATATGCGGCAGCTTTGCAATATTGCCGACAATGCAGTCGCCGCCGATGTCCTTGCCGAGGGCGAAGCTGAGCTTTGATTTTGCCGATGTGAACTTCGGCGATTCGATTATATCGCGCAGGTAAACGGTGCTGACGATCTTGTTCGGCACCTCTATGCCGACGGTGGATATCTTGTCCGGGATAGGTGCGATGCGCACGTTCACAACGCCGAGGGCAAGCGCGAGATCGCCCGCAAGGTTCGTCACTCTTGCGAGCTTCACGCCCTGGTCAAGCTCTATATCATAGCGCGTGACCGTCGGGCCGCGCGTCACGCCGACGATCGACGCGCTGATGCCGAAGCTTCTTATCGCGCCCTCAAGGCGTTCCTTATTGGTGATTATCTCCTCGCGTGAATCCACCGTCGAGACGCCGCCGCTCCTGAGCAGCGACAGCGGCGGGAACTCATAGTCAGGCTTGTCCTCCGTCGCGTTTATCGCTTCGGCGACAGCCTGTGCCTCCGCTTCGACCTCCGCGCGGTCTATCTTCTTTATCTTCGGCGGATCGGATATCTCAGCCGAGACGGTGACGGATTTTCCGGAGGTTTTCTTTATTTCGGGCTTTGCGCTCTCAGGCTCAGCAAGCTGCACACCGGCGAGCGCCGCGGCTTCCTTCATCGAAAGCGGAGCGACCCCGTCAGTCGCAAGCGCGGTATCTGGCTTCTGGTTCTTCGCGCCGCGCTTTGTTTTTGCACTGCGCCCGTCAGGCAGTTCAAGCACGTCCTCCTCATCGCCGAGCGGGATATCTATCGGATAGGATGAGCGGCTTATGCGCTCAATTTTGCTGGGCGTCCGGCTTACAGGCACTCTGCCGGCAACAGAGCTCACGGGCTTGAGTGCGTCCTCATACATGGACGGGTCGTATTTTGCCTCGACCTGAAGCTTGACCCTGTCTGCGACCTTCTTAAAGCTGCCGTTGACGGAGACGATAACAGCAAACACAAGGCAGACCAGCAGCACCGGCAGCGCGCCATATATGCTGAAAGACTTCTCAAGCGCATAGGCGATGAGCCCGCCGAACACACCGGCCGAATCGAGCCGCTGCCCCTGCTCGAACAGGAGACTGCACATGATCTTGATATCCCCGCCGTCAAGCTGGTACTTATACATCATAAGGCTCATGACAGACGCGGCAAGGATCGGTATCATCAGTGCGCAGAAAACGCGCAGCGCCACGGGGCGTCCGCGATGAAAGCCGAGGATCACTGCGACGAGCAGGAACACCGGTGCCGTGAGCCAATAGCCCCAGCCGATCAGTCCCTTTATGAGATTTGAGAAGAAAAGAATGAATGCGCCCTCATTCATAAAATAACTGATGCCGACAAAGAGCGCGAGGAACAGGGACAGTACCGCACCGATCTCGCGCCTGACCGGCACCACAGGATCCGGCGGCTGAGTCGGCTGCGCCTTCGCGCTAGTCTTTTTCGAGGACGAGGTTTTCTTTTTGGTTGTGGTTTTCTTTGCTTGTGCCATTTATAGAAAGTCCTTTCAAGATCAGAAGATCATCGTCAGAATAATGGACAGCACGCCGATGACCCAGCAGTAATACGCGAATCCGCCGAACTTGCCCTTTGAGCTTATGTACCTGAGCAGGTTGATCGACGCGATGCCTGCAACGAGCGCGACGGCCATTCCGACAAGGTAGGCCGGGACATTGCTCCATTCTATCCCCTCCTGCGCCGCGTCAACAATGGAAAGGATGTTTGCGCCGAGGACGGCAGGCAGGCTCATCAGGAAAGAGAACTTCACGGCAAAGTCGCGCCGCAGCCCCGTTGCGATGCCGGCGGTGATAGTAGTCCCGGAGCGGGAGAGACCGGGGACGACCGCGACGCATTGGCACAGTCCGATAATCAGCGCGTCAAGCACTGTCATATTGCGCTCAGTCTTCTTGCCGGGAGTCATTTTATCCGACACATAGAGCATACATCCCGTGAGAACGAGAGCGATGCCGATGAAGATATTGTGGTAGTAGAGCGTTTCAAGCATGCTCTTTACCGGCAGGATAAGGAAGAGCGGGAGCGTCGCCATGACTATCATGAACAGCATGCGCGCCGCCGGATAGCGCTCGCGCGGCATACCCGCGAGCGGCCCAAGATTGACGAAAGCCAGCGTCTCATAGGTCATGCTGACGATGTCTTTCCAGTAAACGATGAGTATCGAAATAAGGGTCGCCAGATGCAGGAGCACATCAAAGAACAAATGCCCGGACTGGATATCAGACATATTGAAAAGATTATTTATCATAGAAAGATGCCCGGAGCTTGACACCGGCAAAAACTCGGTAATGCCCTGCACAAGACCAAGGATCACAGCATTCCAAACGCTCATCTGCATAAACCCCCACGGTAATCGTAAAATATATCATATCACATTTATACTTCAAAAACAAGTAATACAGAACCGCAGGGGCAAGGCATTTTTATAAATAACAGCAGACGTGTTTCATTCCACGCCTGCTGTTATTTTCAGATATTCTAGCGCGTCGGAGAGTGTGCCCATCTGGTCTATCAGCCCGCACTGCACCGCCTCTTCACCGGAGAGAATGGTCCCGACGTCGTTTGCAAGCTTGCGCGTGTCCGACATCAGGCGCGTATAGTCCCGGCGGCTTATCCGGGAGTGCGCCGTGACAAAGCTCACTATGCGCTCCTGCATCCCGGCAAGATACTCATAGGTCTGCGGCGCGCCTATGACAAGGCCGTTTATACGCACGGGGTGTATCGTCATTGATGCCGAGGGCGCAATGAAGCTGCGCTTCGCGGCGACGGCGAGCGGCACGCCGATCGAGTGCCCGCCGCCGAGGACGAGTGAGACTGTCGGTGTCGACATCCCGGCGATAAGCTCCGCTATCGCAAGCCCCGCTTCCACGTCTCCGCCCACGGTATTGAGCAGTATCAGCAGTCCTGTTATCTCCGGGCTTTCCTCGATTGCAGCAAGCATCGGCAGGACATGCTCGTACTTCGTCGTCTTTACATCCTCAGGCAAAATCTGGTGTCCCTCGATCTGGCCTATTATGCTCAGGCAGTGTATGCTCCCCTGCCGGGTCTGCCCAAGCTCCGTCACCTCGTTTATCTCCGCGGTCTTGTTTTCGCTTTCCGCCATCTGTTCATCACCTCTATGGTATTCTATCCAGACGGCAGCATATAGAAACAGGACAGGCAGCTGATTGCCCGTCCTGCTTATTTTATTTATTCGTCGCAGTACGCTGCGCGCACACCCTTATAGGTCATGTAGCAGTCGAGCTTGGAGACGACCTCGAACGGCGCGTGCATGCTCAGCACTGGAACGCCCGCGTCGATGGTGTCGATATTGCGGTTCGCCATGTACTTGGCTATCGTTCCGCCGCCGCCGAGATCGACCTTGCCCATCTCGGTCAACTGCCAGATAACGCCGGCCTTATCGAACAGACGGCGCAGATACGCGACCACCTCGGCGGAAGCATCGCTCGTTCCGGACTTGCCGCGCGCACCGGTAAACTTGCAGATACCCATACCGTAGTTGAGCTTTGCGTCGTTGCTCTTCTCGTAGGCATCGGGGTACAGCGGGTCAAAGGCCGCAGTAACGTCCGCTGACAGGCAGAAGCTGTTCTCAAAGCAGCGGCGCACTTCAACGCCCTGTATCGCGCACAGATCCTCCATGAAGCAGTCGAACGCCGCGCTCTGCATACCGGTCACGCCGTCGGAGCCTATCTCCTCCTTATCGGCAAGGATGCACACGCAGGTGCGCTCAGGCTCCTTTACGTCGAACAGCGCCTTGAGCTCAGCATATGCGCAGACCCTGTCGTCATGGCCGTAGCCGCCGATGAGCGACCGGTCAAAACCGATCTCGCACACATCGAAGGCCGGAACGGCTGCAAGCTCTGCCGAGAGAAAATCCTCCTCGGTGATGCCGTATATGTCATTGAGAGTTGAGAGCACCGCAAGCTTGACCCTGTCCTTGCCCTCGCCCGCGTAGGGAACGGAGCCGATGAGCAGCTGGAGCCCCTCGCCGGTAATTCCCTCGGCCATCGTCTTTTTCACCTGCTCCTGCGCAAGATGCGGCAGCAGATCTGTAATGACGAAGCGCGGCTCATCCGGCTCTCTGCCAATGCAGATATCCACGACAGTGCCGTCCTTGAGCACGGCAACGCCGTGCAGCTCAAGCGGGATAGTGACCCACTGGTATTTCTTTATCCCGCCGTAATAGTGCGTGCGGAAATAGCAGAGCTCGTCCGTCTCGTACATTGGGTTCTGCTTGAGGTCGACGCGCGGCGCGTCGACATGAGCACCGGCAATTACTGCGCCGCCAGCCAGACTGTGCTTGCCGATAACGGCGAGGATAAGCGCCTTGCCGCGGTTGCAGTAATAGACCTTCGTGCCGGGGCGCAGCTCCATGCCGGGGCGGAACTCAACAAACCCGTTCTCCTTCGCCATGGCTATCGCGTTCGCGACGGCCTCGCGCTCGGTGCGGGAAGTGTTCAAAAACTCCATGTAGCCGCGGCAGTAGTCCTCAACTGCGACGTGCTCGGCGGCGTCTATCAGGTCGTAGCCGTTCTTCGGCTCATAAAAAAGCTTGCTTTTAATTTCATCCATTGCTGAACATCTCCTTAAAAAGCTGACGGCAGTCATTTCTGAAGCTGTCCATGTCAGCGTTATTGTACAGTGTGTGATCGCATTTTTCAGCGTAATACGCATCGTCATGCTGGGCGGCGATGCGCATTAATGCGTATTCCCGCGTTATGCCGTCACGCGCCATGATGCGCTTTACGCGGTTTTCCCTATCCGAAAGAACTGCCACAGTCTTGAAACAGCGCCGGTTCAGGCCGCTTGAAAGCAGCTCTATCGCGTCTATCGCGGCAAGCGTACCTCCGGCCATGGCAAACTCACGCAGCCTGCGCTGAAGCTCCATGCCGACATACTTATGCGTAATTGCGTTCAGATCGCTGAGCGCCGCGGCATCCGCGAACACGATGGTGCCAAGCGCCTTGCGGTCTAGTTTACCGTCTTGTACCGTATTTGGGAAGCACTTTTCGATTTCGCCCAGAAGCGCCGAGCTGCTCTCAAGCAGCTCATGATAGATAGCGTCGCAGTCGAGCACGAGCGCCCCCATGGCTTCAAGCTCCTGCAGCGCAGTCGTTTTCCCGCAGCCTGTGCCGCCGGTTATGCCTATTATCTTCATCCCGCCGACGAGCGCATCAGCGATATCCTCGGCAGGCAGCGCACCCTGACGGAGGATGCGGTACGGGGTCTTACTCATGTCTATTATCGTGGACTCCCGGCCAAGGCCGCATCTTCCGCCGTCGATAACTGCATCTATCTTTCCGTCAAAATACTCAAGTACCTTACCGGCATCCTTGGGGCTTTCCTCACCAGACGGATTCGCCGAGGGCGCGGCAAGCGGAAGGCCGCAGTCACGCAGCAGCTCAAGGGTAAGCGGGTGATCCGGGCAGCGCAGCCCGACAGTCGAGCCGCCCGCCAGAACGATGGACGGTATCTCTGGCTTTGCTTTCAGCACGATGGTCAGCGGCCCAGGCCAGAAGCGGGCGGCAAGAGTGCGCGCCTGCTCAGGAACGTCGATACACAGTGCATCCATGGCTTCGCTGCCGTGAACCATGAGCGACAGCGGCTTTATGGCCGGGCGGCCCTTGACCTCATATATCATGCCCACTGCCTGCTCGTTCAATCCGCTCCCGGCAAGGCCGTATACCGTTTCCGTCGGGACAGCGACAAGACCGCCGTTTCTGATTACTTCCGCGGCACCTTTTGAAGTGCCGAAAAAAACCTGAGTTTTCATTGCTATGCCTCCGTTTGCGCCTGAAGCTTTGCCGCCTGGTCGGCGGTAACAAGGCAGTCGATAAGCGGGTCAAGGTTCCCGTTTATTATGCTCTGGATATTGAAGTTCTTATTGTCCCCGCTGAGACGGTGATCCGTCACTCGGTTCTGCGGGAAGTTATAGGTGCGTATACGCTCACTGCGGTCACCCGACCCGATCTGACTCCGCCGCTCGCTGGCGACTGCAGCGTGCTGCCGCGCCTGCTCGGCTTCATAAAGCTTCGAGCGTAGTATCTGCATGGCGCGATCCTTATTCTTATACTGGCTGCGCTCATCCTGACACTCGACGACGGTTCCGGTAGGGATGTGTGTAATGCGGATCGCGCTCTCGGTCTTATTGACGTGCTGACCACCGGCACCGGATGAACGGTAGGTGTCGATTTTGAGGTCATTGGGATTAAGCTGGAAATCGACCTCCTCGACCTCGGGCAGGACAGCGACCGTCGCAGCCGAAGTGTGTATCCTGCCGCCGGACTCCGTGACCGGGACACGCTGGACGCGGTGTCCGCCGGCTTCAAACTTGAGCCGCGAATACGCGCCGTCCCCCTCGACGACGAAGCTTATCTCCTTTATGCCGCCAAGCTCGGTCTCACTGACATTGGCAACATCGATCTTCCAGCCCTTGGATTCGGCATACATCGAATACATCCGGAACAGGTCTGCCGCGAAAAGCATCCCCTCTTCCCCGCCGACACCGCCGCGTATCTCCATGATGACGTTCTTCGCATCGTTCGGATCTTTTGGCAGCAGAAGTATCTTTATCTCCTGCTCAAGCCGCTCCTTATCTGCCTTGGCCTGAGAGTATTCCTCCTGCGCAAGCTCGCGCATCTCGCTATCGCCCATGAGTTCAAGCGCTTCCTGCATTCTTGAATCGGCCTGCTGATACTCGGTATACGCAGTCACAATGGGCTGAAGCTCACGCGCTTCGCGCTCATATTTAGAATATGCCGCCGGGTCAGAGTAGGTGGACGGCTCCTCCATTCTGGCGCAGAGCAGCTCATACTGCCGCTGAAGCTGTTTAATACTATCGAACATGTGTCACTCCGATAATTGGATTTTACAGATTATTTTACCACAGGCAGCGGATAAAGTAAATACGGACGGATATCCAAAGAGCGGATATCCGTCCGTATAAAAGCTTTGTATCAGCTGCCGAGGTATGCCTTTCTGACCTGCTCGTTTGCGAGCAGCTCCGCGCCGGTACCTGAGAGCGTAATGCTGCCGGTCTCAAGCACATAGGCGTCGTTTGCAGCCTTGAGCGCCATGTTGGCATTCTGCTCGATAAGCAGAACGGTGGTGCCGTTTTTGTTGATTTCTCTGATGATATCAAAGATGCCTTTGACGACCAGCGGGGCAAGACCCAGCGACGGCTCATCCATCATGATGACCTGCGGGTGGCTCATCAGCGCGCGGGCAACGGCAAGCATCTGCTGCTCGCCGCCGGAGAGCGTACCGGCCAACTGCCAGCTGCGCTCCTTGAGGCGCGGGAAGAGCGAATATACCCACTCGATATCATCATCCAGACTGTCGCTGCGCAGATATGCGCCGATCTTGATGTTCTCAAGAACAGACATATTATCAAACACGCGGCGGCCTTCAGGGACGAGAGTGATACCGGAGGCGACGATAGCGGATGGATCCTTGCCGGTAATATTCGCGCCGTTAAACTCAATGGAGCCTGCACTCGGCTTGACAAGCCCGGCGATGGCCTTGAGCGTTGTGGACTTACCGGCGCCGTTTGCGCCGATTAAGGTGACGATCTCACCGCGGGGAACATCAAAGGATATGCCCTTGACGGCTTCGATGCCGCCGTAGTTGACCTTAAGATCCTTTACGCTGAGTATAACATCACTCATCCTCGCTCACCCCCAGGTATGCATCTATGACTTTGACATTGTTCTGTATCTCGGAGGGAACGCCTTCCGCGATAAGCTTACCGAAATCGAGGACATATATCCTGTCGCTGATGTTCATGACAAGATCCATGTGGTGCTCGACAAGGAACACAGAGAGATCATACTTCTTTCTGATCTCAACGATAAAGTCCGCAAGCTCAAGAGTCTCCTGCGGGTTCATACCGGCGGCAGGCTCGTCAAGCAGGAGCAGCTTCGGCTCGGTGGCGAGGGCGCGGGCGATCTCAAGGCGGCGCTGGATGCCGTAGGGCAGGCTGCCGGCGACATCGTCCTTATACTTATCGAGCCCCTGCTCCTCAAGCAGAGCCATAGTCTCCTCACGCATGCGCTTTTCCTCTGCGCCGTTCAGATGCAGGGCGGCGGAGAAGAAGTTCTGCTTTGCACGCATGTGCTTTGCGATGATGACATTCTCGAAAACGCTGAGCTTTGAGAACAGGCGGATATTCTGGAAGGTACGGGCAATGCCCTTTCCGGTTATCACATCGGGAGTGAGGGAGACGACCTTATCGTACATACCCATATTCTCACCGGCGTAGATTTTTTTCATCTTGCCCTGCGGATAGTTCTCAACGATAGTCTCGCCCATGAAGTCTATCTTGCCGTTGGTCGGCTCATAGACGCCGGTGACGCAGTTGAACGCGGTGGTCTTGCCTGCGCCGTTCGGGCCGATAAGGGCGATGATCTCACCCTTGTTGACATCGAGGTTCAGGTTATTGACGGCGACAACGCCGCCGAACTGCATGGTTATGTTTTCAATATGCAGAACGTTTTCAGCCATTGTCCTGTACCGCCTTTCCCTTGTTCTTTCTGAAAATGCGCTTGAAGAAGTTGATTATTCCCTGCCACGAAAATTCCTTCGTGCCCATGATGCCCTGACGGTAGAACAGGACGACGAGCATGATGACGACGGAGAACACGACCATACGGAAGCCGCCGCGCATGAACGGGATGTTCACGCCGAGGTAGGTCTGAGAGTCGTCAAGGAAGCGCAGCCACCACTCCGAAGCCGCAATATACAGGAAGCTGCCGATTATCGAGCCCGTAACAGAGCCGATGCCGCCGATGACGACGATGAGCAGTATCTCGTAAGTCATGGCAGAGGTGAACGACCTTGCCTGAACGCTGGCCTGAAACATCGCCAGCAGCGCGCCGCCGATACCGGCGAAGAATGAGCTGGTAAGGAAGGCCTGCATCTTGGTCTTGGCAAGGTTGATGCCCATCGCCTCGGCCGCGATCTCATCCTCACGGATGGCCTTGAAAGCGCGGCCGTAGGAGGAGTTGATGAGCAGGACGATGAGGAAGATGCAGAACGCGGAAATGATGACAGGAGTAAGGATGCTGTCAAACTTCGGGAACTTCTTGAGAATGTTGGAGGCGTTGGTCACAGGGCCGAGGACATCCCACTGGATAAGTGCGCGGAGAATTTCTGCAAAGCCGAGAGTTGCGATGGCGAGATAGTCGCTCTTGAGGCGCAGGCAGGGCTTACCGACGAGCCACGCGAACACGACAGCAACAAGACCCGCGGCAATAATGCCTATGACAGGCGGCAGGCAGACATTGACGACGCCGCCGTTAAAGTACTGGTAAACGCTTGCATGCTGCTCAAGGGGGATAGTGAGGATAGCGTAGGTATAAGCGCCAAGCATCATGAAGCCCGCCTGACCGAGAGAGAACAGGCCGGTAAAGCCGTTGAGCAGGTTCAGGGAAACGGCAAGCAGCGCATAGATGGACGCCTTCTGGATAACGGAGGCGAGCATGGAATAGTGCTGCTCCTTATCAATATAGATAAGCAGCGCAACGATCACCGCCGCGAATACGACTGAAAGTATAATATCTCTTTTCTTATTGGTCATGATCTCACACTTTCTCCGCAAGCTTCTCGCCGAACATTCCGTTGGGCTTGAACAGCAGCACCAGAATCAGCAGAGCAAAGGTGAAGGCGTTGCTGAAAATAGCGATCGCGTCATTCGCCTTGATCAGAGATTCGCAGATACCGATTATATATGCGCCGAGGACAGCGCCGGGGATCGAGCCGATACCGCCGAAGACCGCGGCAACGAAGGCCTTAAGCCCGGGCATGGCACCGATGGTCGGGCTGACCTGACCGTAATTGCTGAAGTAAAGAATGGAGCCGACACCAGCAAGGAAGGAGCCGATGATGAAGGTCACGGAAATGATATTATTGACCTTGATGCCCATGAGACGGGCGGTATCAAAGTCACGGGACACGGCACGCATCGCCATGCCGGTCTTGGTATGGTTGATGAAAAGCACGAGCGCAATGACGAGCAGGACGGTCAGCAGCGGGGTGACGACCGTGATGACCTTTATCTTGAGCGCGCCGAGCATGAAGGTTCCCTTCAGGAAGGGAATCTCGGGATAGGGTCTTGCAAGGCCGCCGGTTATGTAGGTCGCAAGGTTCTGCAGCAGGTATGACACGCCGATGGCCGATATCATGACCGACATACGCGGAGCGCTGCGCAGGGGCTTATACGCTGCGCGCTCAATGAGCAGACCGAGCGCCACCGTCATAAGGAGCACGACGGGGATAGCGACTGCCATAGGCATCGAGGCGCTGATATAAACCATGAAAAAGCCGGCCATCATAAAGATATCGCCATGAGCAAAGTTAATAAGGCGAAGGATGCCGTAGACCATGGTGTAGCCGATGGCAATCAACGCGTAAAGGCTGCCGACCGTAATGCCGGACAGCAGCAGATCTATGTAATATGTGGCAGTGTGCATATTACAGCCTCCTAACAATTCTATATCTGCATTAAAAACGGAACGTTTCCCCGGCGATTTTCGCCGGGGAAAACGCTTACGTTTGCATTAGGTAAAAGCGATCGATTATTCGCCGGTGTAAGCATCGGAGAAGACTATCTTGCCGTCCTGGAAGGTCTTGATAGCAACATAGTTCTTGATGGCGTCGCCGTTCTCATCGAACTTCAGATCGCCGGTGACAAGTCCCTTGACATCGAGGCTTGCGAGAGCGTCGCGAATGGCTTCACCGTCGGTGCTCTGTGCGGCGAGGATGGCGTTGTAGGCCGCCATGTAAGCGTCGTAGCCGCAGGGAGTAACAGAGGAGATAGCGTCGGCAGTGCCGCCGTTGTTCTCGGTTCTGGTAGCGTCGGCTGCGATCCACTCAAGGATGCCCTTGTTGAACTCAACGCCGGCTTCGTTGCTCGTATCGGTCGCATCAAAGAAGGCGGAGAAGAAAACGCCGTTTGCGTTTGCGCCTGCGCGCTCAGCAATGGAGATATCGTCCCAAGTGTCGCCGGCCATGATTTGGCACTCAACACCGGCTTCACGAGCCTGGTTGATGATCAGAGGAGCGGTCTCGATGGAGACGGGAGCAAAGATGCCGTCATAGTCCTTGGACTTGATGTTTGCCATGATGGTGGAGAAGTCGGTCTCATCCTTCTGGAAAGTAACGGTGTCGCAGGAAGCGCCGCCCTTGACCATTGCCTCAGAGAAGTAGTTGCCGAAGCCTGCGGAGTAGTCATCGCCGGCCTCAACTATGACGACGCAGTTCTTGCAGCCCTGCTTGAGAGCGTAGCTTGCCATAACGGCACCCTGGAACGGGTCAATGTAGCAGACACGGAAGTAATAATCATTGCCGGCAGTGACCTGGGGGTTAGTGCAGGAAGTGCCAATCGCAGGGATCTTAGCCTCGGCAAAGAGGTCGCCGGCAGCTATTGCGCAGCCGGAGCCGTAAGTACCGACAACAACGGAGACATCGTTGCTTATGAGAAGCTGAGCCGCGGAGGGAGCCTTTTCGGCAGCGGATGCGTTATCAGCATAGACGAGCTCTATATTATAAGTCTCACCGTTGATATCGATTGTGGGGTACAGAGAGTGTGCATACTCTATACCGAGAATTTCCTTCTTGCCGCCGGCGGCATTCTGACCGCTGGTAGGCTCGAAAACGCCTATCTTGACGACCTTCTCATCGCTGCCGGAAGCCGCCTGACTGCTGCTGCCGCTGTCGCTGCTGCCGCAGGCGCACAGTGCAAACACCATAACGAGTGCCAGAACAAGTGCAATAACCTTTTTCATTTTGGTTCCTCCTATAAGTTACTATGTTGCCGAAACTGTCTCTATCTCGCGGACAGATGTGTTTCAGTAACGATATGATGATTATGCACTATGACGAGTTAAATTGCAATAAACTTAAATTACTAAATTGCTTTCCCGGCAAAAACACATTTTATGGAAATTACACAATAACAGGTCCGTTTCGCCAGTCCTGACCGCATTTTTTGTCACTATTTGTAACGTTTTGGAGGGTATAGACGTCATGTGCCGATGCGCCGAGCGCGAACACTTTGGCCGCGCTGCCGTCCAGACGGCGGACAGCGGCGGGCTTCGTAAGCACCGGGACGGCTGACTTTCCGTCGATCTCACGCAGATACGCGCAGCCCGCGGCGTCGGCAGCCAGCACCCTTGCATATGGCGGGAGCGTCTTTGTATATTCTGCACTAACGCCGAGCGCGGCGCACAGCAGCATACGGCGCATCCGTGCAAGCGGATAGCGCTTTGTCCTTGCCTCCTGCGCGATGTCCTCAAGCGTGCTCTCCTCTCTGACGGCCTTCCAAAGCCGCGCGCCAGCTCCGTCGCCGCCGTCGGGCAGGCTTTCGTACACGGCTCTATCGAGCATGCGCAGCCGGGACAGCAGCGCCGTCTCGAGTACCGCTTTGTCCCGTCCTCGCCCAGCCTCGCGCTCACGCCGGTACACAGACAGCGCCGCCTCCGGGATGTATTCCGAAATATCCGCGCCGGTCTCCATCAGTCCCCGAAGCTCCGACGCGGACTTGGGGCCTTGCTCCCCCGCTTTATCGTGCCCGCTGCCGATGCGCTTTACTGTGATTGGGGTAATGGGACAGGCATTTTTATAGATGGCCTTGAGGTATTCGACAGCGAGGATGTTATTCGGCTGCGCGAGAAGTGTGCCGCACTCCCCCAGCTTTTCCGTCAGCACCCGCTCGCGCGCCATGGCATAGGACAGCTCCGGCGAGCGTTGGAGCTGTGCGGTGATCTCCCGCTGCGTGTCCGGTTCGAGTATTTCTTGGGCAAGCTTTTGAAGCGTTTCCACGTCGCCGCTCTCGCTGCCAAAGCTTAAATGCGTGCAGCCGACGGCGGCGAGCAGCGAGACCGCGCCTGCGGCAAAGCCCTCAGCGGAAGAGAGACACCACGGCAGCGGAAGCTCAAGCACAAGGCCGGCACCCGCGCGGCAGGCGGCCTCGGCACGGGCAAATTTGGAAAACACCGCAGCTTCCCCGCGCTGGACAAAGTCCCCGGACATCACGCACACCGTCAGCGTGTCCTCGCCGAGGGCGCGGCGAGTCTCGGTGAGCTGGTATAAATGCCCGCTGTGGAAGGGGTTATATTCACATACGATACCGGCTATATTCATCTTGAAGTCTCCGAATAAAAAAATCTTGATTTTTCACGCAAATGTATTAGAATAGTTGTTGATGCTATTTTATCTAATTCAGGCAGGATTTACAATAGAAAGGAAAATAAATAATGAAGATCCTTGTTATCAATGCCGGCAGCTCCTCTCTCAAGTATCAGCTGATCGACATGGAGACCGAAAAGGTCATGGCTAAGGGCCTGTGCGAGCGCATCGGCATTGACGGTCATCTCAAGCACACCCCGCTGGTCGGCGACAAGAAGGTTTTTGAAGCGGATATCCCCATGCCCACGCATGCCGAGGCTATCGCCGCATCTATCGACAAGCTCGTAAGCCCGGAGTACGGCGTGATCTCCTCCATGAGCGAGATAGACGCTGTCGGCCACCGCGTGCTCCACGGCGGTGAGAAATTCTCCCAGCCCGTTCTCATCAACGGGCCGGTCATGGACGCTATTGAAGAGTGCATTCCCTTCGGGCCGCTGCACAACCCCGCGAACCTCACCGGCATCAAGGCATGTCAGGCCGTCATGGGCGATGTGCCCATGGTTGCAGTGTTCGACACCGCTTTCCATCAGACCATGCCGGGCAAGGCATATATGTACGCCGTGCCTTATGAATACTATAAGAACGACAGCGTCCGCCGCTATGGCTTCCACGGTACCTCCCACCGCTATGTCTCCGGTCACTGCGCCGAGGTCATGGGCAGACCTGCCGAGGAGCTGAAGCTCATCTCCTGCCATCTCGGCAACGGCTCCTCCATATGCGCGATCGACGGCGGCAAGTGCGTCGATACTTCCATGGGCTTTACGCCTCTGGTCGGCCTGCCGATGGGCACTCGCTGCGGCGACCTTGATCCGGGCGCAATGCAGTTTATAATGAATAAGCGCAACATCGGCATCGACGATATGCTGACCATCCTCAACAAGAAGTCCGGCGTGCTCGGTATTTCCGGCGTGTCCTCCGACTTCCGCGATCTGGATAAGGCCGCAGAGGAAGGCAACGAGAGAGCACAGCTCGCGCTCGATATGTTCCACTACTGGGTCGCGAAGGTCGTCGGCTCCTACGTCGCGGCGATGAACGGCGTTGACGCCATCATCTTCACCGCCGGTGTCGGTGAGAACTCCTCCTACACCAGAGCCGCTATCTGCGAATACTTTGGCTATCTCGGCGTGAAGATCGACCCCGAAGCAAACGCAAAGCGCGGTCAGGACATCATGATCTCGACTCCCGA
>CAKTPR010000037.1 GCA_934591725.1 uncultured Oscillospiraceae bacterium | reverse complement strand
CATTTTGATATAGTCTGAGCAGTCGATTATCGCTTGCTGAACTGCGGAGCGCGACGAGCTGCTTTGAGACCGTACTTTTTACGCTCTTTCATTCTCGGGTCACGGGTCAGGAGACCGGCGGCCTTCAGAGGTGCGCGGTAGCTGTCATCGACGAGGAGCAGCGCGCGGGAGATGCCATGACGGATAGCGCCGGCCTGACCGGAAACGCCGCCGCCTGCGACGGTAGCTTCGATGTCGACCTTGCCGACAGTGCCGGTGGCGACGAGGGGCTGACGGACGATGAGCTTCAGGGTCTCAAGACCGAAGTAATCGTCTATATCACGGCCGTTGATGGTGACTGCGCCGGTGCCGTTGGGGATGAGGTGAACGCGGGCAACAGAGGACTTTCTGCGGCCGGTACCGTACATGTAGGGCTTCTTGCACTTATAGGTTGCCATATTCTTTTACCTCCTCTTAGCGATCCCAGACTTCGGGCTTCTGGGCTGCATGGGTGTGCTCGCTGCCTGCGAAGATTCTCAGGCGCTTGAGCTGCCACTGTGCGATGGTGTTCTTCTGCAGCATGCCGCGGACGGCCAGACGCATTGCGAGCTCAGGCTTCTTTGCCATCAGGGTCTTGTACTGGGTCTCCTTCAGGCCGCCGGGATAACCGGAGTGGGTACGGTAGTACTTCTGCTCCAGCTTCTTGCCGGTGAGGACTGCGTCCTTGGCGTTGATGATGATGACGTAGTCGCCGCAGTCAACATGAGGAGTATAATCGGTCTTGAGTTTGCCGCGGAGAATGTCGGCGGCCAGTGCAGCGGTCTTGCCCATGGGCTTGCCGGCTGCATCAAGGATGTACCATTTGCGCTCAACGGTCTCCTTGGTCAGCATAGTAGTGGACATGTTCTTGCCTCCATATAAATGATAAATGTTTTGACATTTCATGCGCGCGAAAGTACAATATATCTCAAACGCGCTTTATCTTTATATCACAAGGAACCGGGCATGTCAACAGCAAATTTGATTTTGATTTTCAAAGCTCACAAATGCTCTGAAATCCGCCCGAAATCTCTGAAAATCTAAATTCGATTTTTCCATTTCGCCGAAGGAGAAAAACCATGAGAGACGCATTGAGTGATTTTACCGGCACTGTCCGCCGCGCCGTGGACGATTACCGCATGATACAGGCGGGCGACCGCGTGGCCGTCGGCGTGTCCGGCGGGAAGGACAGCATGGTGCTGCTCCTCGCGCTCAACTGCCTGCGGCAGTATTACCCGGAGCCGTTCGAGCTTGAGGCCGTGACGATAGAGCTGGGCTTTGAGGGCATGGACTTCACGCCCGTGCGCGAGCTGTGCGAAGAGCTCAGCATACCGTATACCTGCGTTAAGACCGACATCAAGGAGATAGTTTTCGACGTGCGCAAGGAGGATAACCCCTGCTCGCTGTGCGCGAAGATGCGCCGCGGCGCGCTCAATAACGTCCTGCGTGAGCGGAATCTGAACAAGCTCGCCCTCGGCCACCATTTTGACGACGCGGTCGAGACCTATATGATGAGTCTGCTGTTTGAAGGGCGCATAAGCTGCTTCCAGCCCGTGACCTTCCTCGACCGCTCCGGCGTTACCCAGATACGCCCGCTCATCTACGCCGGGGAGCAGAAGATAACGAACCTTGCGCGTGAGCTCAATGTGCCTATCGTCGAGAACCCCTGCCCGGAGGACAAGGGCAGCAAGCGCTATGAGATAAAGCAGCTGCTGAAGACCATGAGCGTGCAGTACCCGGACATGAAGTCCAAGATATTCGGCGCGATGCAGCGCCTGCCGCTCAAGGGATGGGGCAGGATCGAACGCTGAAACCAAAACCCACCGGGGATATCCGGTGGGTTTAATGCTTTATGAAAGGGGCTCAGACGCAGGAGCCGGGGCCGTGGTAGCAGCCGTCGCACCATCTGCCGCCGCAGTAGTCGCAGTCAATGTGTTCCCCGACGCATATCGCTCTGCCGCATACATAGCAGCTCGCGTGCTGCGCGGCGTCCTCGCAGGGAAACTGCTTGCCGCAGGCGGAGCACTCGTGTATGCCCGTCTCGCCCTCGCACTTGTGGTGCTTCGGCTCATTCGGGCAGCTCTCGCTGAATATCTCCGTCGAGTGCTTCTTGCCGTCGCAGGAATAGTGGCCGCACTCAAGGACGTCCTGATGCGCGCTCTCTTTCGTGCCGGTCAGCTTCTCTCTGCACTCCGGGCAGGTGTAGTGGTCGCCGCAGTTAAGGGCTATGCCCTGCGATAACGTAAGGCTCTTTTTGCATACGGCGCACTTGACCTCCGGCGTGAGCTCCTCATTGGGGCGGTATGCCGGCTTTTCCGCGGATTCGGCCGTCTCCTCCTGCGTCTCCGCGGGAGCTGCGTCCTCCGGCTTCTCCGACGGCACGGGGGTGGGAGAGACCTTCGGCGCTTCCTCAAGGCCTATATATTTGACGTCTGCCCCCTTGTCGAAGGACAGGGAGATAAGCTCATGGAAATTACCGGCGACGGCGTATTCACCGCTTCCCGTGACAGCGATGCAGATCGGCGCGGAGAGATAGTTGTTGCAGTAGCAGGCGCAGGACATGCGTCCGCACTCCTGGCAGCGCGCGTAATGCGCGATGTCGTTCTTGTCGTTATTGCAGGACATGTGAACGCCGCAGGGCAGCACGGAGTGATCCGCAGGCTCGTGCGTATAGGTTCCGCAGCCGGAGCAGACGTTCCCGTTCACATCGTAAAACCCGCGCTCGCGCACGAACAGCGCGCTGTCGAGGAGCGCGTCGGTCTCCAGCTCCTCGCGTTCGGGCAGACTCAGGTTTCTCAGATCCGCCGTGAGCGCATATATGAACTCGGACTTATACTGCCCCTTCTGGGGATAGAACATAAAGCTCCATGTGTCCTTGCTCAATGCGGTCTTTGCGTCGGCCTTCTCGTTTTCGTACCGCCCTATCACAACGCGGTTTTCAACATCCGGCATTGCCCCGTACATATCGAGGAACTTTTCAGCCGGCGTGATGACCACGGCGTTGAAGGTCTTGAGATCGACAACGACGGCATTGCCGGCAAGATCGCCTTCGAGCGCTTTCAGAACGGCCTTCCTGTCGTTTGCTTCAAGCGCCGCCGGGAGTGAACCTGCGTCCGCGATGTGTACATCCTCAAGCACATCGGCGCTTGCCGCCGGGAGCATCGAGGCGAACATAATCAGGCAAAGGAGCAGCGAGATCATCTGTTTCTTCATTCGGCATTCTCCGTAATTCAAATAGTTGTAGATATAATAATACTCGCTGAACTCCGGCGCGTCAAGTCTCTTTGTCCCTGACCAGTATGATCCCGCCGTCTGCGGCCATCGCCGTGACCCTGTCCCCGCGGGCGATGCGCCCGTCGAGCAGCATGTCCGCCGCGGTGTCCTCAAGGCTGTGCTGCAATGTTCTGCGCAGCGGCCTTGCGCCGAAGCGCTCGTCATAGCCCTCATGCGCCAGCCACTGCGCCGTCTCCTGCGGTACGCTCAGCTCAAGGCCGAGAGCGTTGAATCGCCCGGCGACCTGCGTGAGCATCGTCTGTGTGATCTCCAGCATATCCTCCTCACCGAGTCTGCGGAAGATTATCGTCTCGTCCACGCGGTTGAGAAACTCCGGCCTGAACGTCGCGCGCAGCTCCTCCATGACACGGCTGCGCATCGTCTCGCCGTCAGGCTCTCCGCCGCCGGTGAAGCCGAGCTGCGGTCGGTTTTCGGTTATCGCCTTCGCGCCGATGTTCGAGGTCATTACGATGACCGTGTTTGAAAAGTCTATCCGCCGCCCCGCCGAGTCGGTGAGGTGCCCGTCGTCCATGATCTGGAGCAGGATGCCCCACACGTCCTCGTGCGCCTTCTCTATCTCGTCGAACAGCACCACCGACCACGGCTTGCGCCGCACCTTCTCGGTGAGCTGGCCGCCGTCCTCATAGCCGACGTAGCCGGGAGGGGAGCCTATCAGGCGGCTGACCGAGTGCTTCTCCATGTACTCGGACATATCGAGCCGTATCATCGCGCCCTCGTCGCCGTAGACGGTCGCGGCCAGCGCGCGGCACAGCTCCGTCTTTCCGACGCCCGTGGGGCCCAGGAACAGGAACGAGCCGACAGGCCGCCCCGGATCCTTGAGCCCGACGCGCCCGCGGCGTATCGCGCGCGCCACGGCGGAGACGGCCTCATCCTGACCGATGATGCGCTCGCGCAGCTGCTTTTCAAGAGTCAGGAGCCGCAGGCTCTCGTCCGCGTCAAGCCCTGTCACTGGCACGCCCGTCCACATGGACACGACCTGTGCCACGTCCTGCGTCTCGACGGTTATCCGCTCGCCCGCGACGTGTACGGCGGCTGCCGCTTCATCGAGCAGGTCGATCGCCTTATCCGGCAGGAAGCGGTCGTTTATATACCGCACCGAGAGCTCGTAGGCCGCGCGCATCGCGCCCGCCGTGAGCCTGACGCCGTGGTGCCGTTCAAGCGGCGTGCGCACGCTGCGCAGCATCTCCATCGTCTGCTCGCGGTCAGGCTCACCGACCTTCACCGGCTGGAAGCGCCGCTCGAGCGCGGCGTCCTTTTCAATGTGCCGCCGGTATTCCTCCGGCGTCGTCGCGCCGATTATCTGCACCTCGCCGCGGCCGAGCGCGGGCTTGAGGATGTTTGCCGCGTCTATTGCGCCCTCGGCGCTGCCCGCGCCGATGATGGTGTGCAGCTCGTCTATAAAGAGGATGATGTCCCCCGCACGGCGCACGTCGCGCAGCACGGACTTCACGCGCTCCTCAAAGTCGCCGCGGTACTTCGTCCCTGCGAGCATTGCCGGGATATCGAGCGACACTATGCGCTTGTTCTTGAGCTCTGCCGGAGCCTGCCCCTGCGCAACGCACATCGCGAGCCCCTCGGCGACGGCGGTCTTGCCGACGCCCGGCTCCCCGACGAGCACGGGGTTATTCTTGCTGCGGCGCGAGAGGATCTGTATCGCACGGCGTATCTCCTCCGTCCGCCCAACGACGGGGTCGAAGGCTCCGCCCGCGGCGAGATCGGTCAGGTCGCGGCTGTACTGGTCGAGCACGCGCGTGTCCGCGCGGCGTATCGTGCTGCGCGCCGCGCCCGCCTGGGGCTTTCCGCGGAAATCGGGGTTTCCGAACACTGCCATAATGTCGGTGTAGATATCGTTGAGGTCGCAGCCGGCCTCGCGCAGCACGGCGGCGGCTCCGCAGTCGCTCTGGCGCAGCAGACCGAGCAGCAGGTGCTCCGTGCCGATATAGCTCTGCTGAAGGCAGCGCGCCTCCTCCGCGGCGCGCTCCACCGCGCGCTGCGCCCGTTCCGTCAGCCCTTGGCTCGGCTTTGCGGGGCTGCCGACGCCGCTGCGGCGTATGATTATGCCGCGCAGCCGCTCGCCGTCAAGCCCTTGAGAGCGCAGTATGCGCGCGCCGAGGCCGTCCTTTTCAGCGATGATGCCGAGCAGCAGATGCTCGGTGCCGACATAGCCGTGCCCAAGCTCGCCCGCCGCTGCGCGTGCGTTTTCGATGGCAAGCTCTGCCCGCTGCGTGAATTTTTCGTTGCTTTTGATATGAACTACCCCCTCGGCGCGCCGTTTATAATAATTGATTATCACCCGTAAGCCCTGCCAAATCAGGCGAAACCGGTGATCCGCGTGAAAATTATTGCCAGTTTCAATGGAAAATATATCGTTCACAAATTTTGCGATTGATTTTTGAGCAGGATGTGATACAATACGGCATGTAAAGACCTTATATCCCTAAGAGGTGAATGGTCAAATAACATACGGAGGTAACACTATGGCTTTTGTTATCACTGATGAGTGCCTGTCCTGCGGTTCCTGCGCTGCACAGTGCCCCGCTGAAGCGATCGACATGGGCGACCTGCACTATGAGATCGACGCTGACAAGTGCGTTGAGTGCGGTTCCTGCGCTGCACAGTGCCCCGCCGAGGCTATTGTCCAGCAGTAAGGCTTGCACAAAATAATAAAAGGGGCGATAAAATCGCCCCTTTTATTATTACTATTTTAATGAAGGGAGCTGCCGCTATGCCGGGATTTGAACGGCTCTGGGAAAATGGCCCGCTTTTCGCTCAGGCCGAGCATTTCCGTCTCAGCACGGACTGCGTGCTTCTGGCGGATTTCGTTAATACCGCAGGAGCCGCGCGCGGCATAGACCTCGGCTGCGCATCCGGGGCGATCGCGCTGCTGCTGCTCGCGCGCACGGATAAGCTGCATATGACGGGGCTTGAGATAGTCCCGGAGGCTGCGGCGCTCGCGCAGGAGAATATGCGCGCAAACGCCCTTGAGGCGCGCGGCGGTATCGTCTGCGGCGATATCCGGCGGCACCGGGAGCTTTTCAGAGCCGGGAGCTTTGACCTTGTCGCGGCAAATCCACCGTATTTTCCGGTCGGGAGCGGAAAGCTCTCGCCCGACGCGGCGCGCGCCGCCGCGCGCGGCGAGACGCAGTGCAGCATGGAGGAGATATGCGCGGCCTCGGCCTTTCTCTGCCGAACCGGCGGGAGTGTGAATTTCGTGCACAAGCCGGAGCGGCTGTCGGAGCTGTTCTGCTGCATGACGGCGCACGGCATCGAGCCGAAGCGTCTGCGCCTTGTCTGCCACAGGGAGGGCAGCGCGCCGAACCTCGTCCTCGTCGAAGGCCGCCGCGGCGGCAGACCGGGGCTCAGGATAGAGCCTACGCTGATCCTGCGCCTCCCGGACGGCAGCGAGACCGACGAGGTGCGCAGGATTTATCACCGGTGAATAGTCATGGCGCGCTGCGTGTGCAGCGCGCCATTTCAATATCCGCGTTCATCCGCCCCACGGGGCGGATTTATTTTATCATTCTGTTCAGCTTCTCTATGCACTCAGGACATACGTACCTGCCGCCGAAAGAGACGATGTGCCTTACGCTTCCGCAGAACACACAGGCCTCGTGATACTTGCGAAGAATAATATTCTCTCCTTCAACATATATCTCAAGCGGGTCTTTCTCTTGTATATCCATCGTGCGTCTTATCTCAATGGGCAGGACAACGCGCCCAAGCTCATCGACCTTGCGTACCATACCGGTGGATTTCAAAATTCATCACTCCTTGTGTATATATGCTCCGCCGCAAGGCGGATTGTTATTACTAAATATATCACAGAGAGCGCGGGAAATATCCAACATTCTATGAACTTACAATTGGCATCAATTGGAAAGGGGAGTGCGCAGTGCTCATCGGGATCATCATTCTCACAATGTATGTCCTCTCCGGGCTCTATGCCGCATACAGCGGCAGCGCGGCGCAGGCCGGGAGCGCCGTGCTTGAGGGCGCAGGCGCGGCGGTGAGCTTCTGCCTTTCGATAGGCGGCGCTGTGTGCCTGTGGAGCGCCGTGGCTGAGCTTCTGGAGCGCAGCGGCGCGGCGGCATGGCTCTCGCGTCTGCTGCGTCCGGCGCTCATCCGCCTGTTCCCCGCGAGCGGGCGCGACGGTAAGATCATCGCCGCCCTGTCGGAGAACGTCAGCGCGAACCTTCTCGGCCTCGGCAACGCCGCGACGCCTGCCGGGATCCGCGCCGCCAAGGGAATGGTGCGCCTTGGCAACAACCGCGCGCGGGATGAGCTGTGCCTGCTCGTCGTGATAAACACCGCGTCCTTCCAGCTCGTGCCGACGACGGTCGCCGCCGTCCGCGCGTCCTACGGAGCCGCCGCAGCCTTTGATATCATGCCCGCCGTGTGGGTGAGCTCCGCCGCATCTCTCGCCGCCGGGATAGCCGCGGCGGCAGTAATGAAAAGACTGTGGGACTGAGCGCACTTGCGGGGCTTGTCCCCGTGCTCATCATCGGCTCTGCCTGCATCGCGGGGCTGTGCCGCGGCGTGGACATTTTCTCCGCGCTGACAGCGGGCGCGGCAAAGGGGCTGCGCATCATGCGGGATATTTTCCCCGCGCTCGTCGTGCTCTTCCCTGCGATATACCTGCTGCGCGCCTCAGGACTGCCGGAGTACATCGGTGCGCTGCTGCGCCCGCTGCTGTCCGCGCTCGGCATCCCGGAAGAGACGGTGCTCCTCATGCTGCTGCGCCCCGTTTCGGGCAGCGCCGCGCTCTCCGCTGCGGCGGACGTTATCTCCCGCTGCGGGGCGGACTCGCTTGCCGGGCGCACCGCCGCCGTCATGTGCTCTTCAAGCGACACGACCTTTTATGTCATCGCCGTGTACTTCACCGCCGCCGGGGTTAGGGACAGCCGCTGGGCAGTCCCCGCCGCGCTCTGCGCGGATATAGCGGGATTCCTCTCCGCGGCATGGATATGCCGTTTGCTTTGGGGATAGATAAAATCAGCCGCACGGGTCACTCCGTGCGGCTGATCTGCTGTGTTGAGTCTGTTTCTTACAGTGCCGACTGCGTGTCGGTCGGGTCGCCGTTTATGGCCATGTCGTACTCATGGCTCCAGTCAAGGCCGCGGTACGGCTCGCCGCGCGGATCGTCCCTGATGAAGTCCATGAGCAGGTCGAGCATCTCCACCGACCAGGTGTTCTTGTCTATCTGGGCGGGGGTGAACTTGTTGAAAGTTATCATCTCGAAGCCGAAGATGTCCTTGACCTGGGTCTTCGCGCCGTTCTCCACGACCTCGACGACGAGGTGGGGCGGGATGAACAGCACGCCGCCGGAGCAGCCGTAGACGACGTCGCCGGGCAGGCAGATCGCCGCGTGCTCGCCGTCGCCGAGACGGACGGGGCCGTTGAAGCTTATCATCGCGAAGTCGCGTATCGGGGTCGGGTCGATGCCGCGGTAGTAGACCTGGACGCCGTCGACCTTCTGCATCTGCTCTATATCGCGGATGCCGCCCCATATAACGGCGCCGCCGGTATGGGTCTTGTTCTTGATGGCGGTCGTGAGGTTGCCGCCGACGAAGGTGCCCTTGTAGATCTTGTCGTACATATCCACAACGCAGACGTCGCGGTCGGT
The DNA here is from genome assembly GCA_934591725.1 of uncultured Oscillospiraceae bacterium. Lineage (GTDB taxonomy): Bacteria > Bacillota > Clostridia > Oscillospirales > Oscillospiraceae > Limivicinus. The sequence continues at coordinate 10,585 of CAKTPR010000037.1, read as the reverse complement.
CAGGCACTCTATGACCCACTGGTTCGGAGTTCCGGTGCGGCCCTCGGCAGCTGCCTGAGCCATGGTCGTCTCATAGAAGTCGGGTCTGGTGGGGCCGTATGCCGCCGTCACGGCGCGGCCGATGAGCTTGCAGTTGAGCTCGCCGTTTTCCTTGAACTCCGGGTGCAGGCTCTTCATCGCTAGGAACTGGTTCTCGTAGCCCTGTACGAAGATGGGCTTCCACAGCTCTTCGAGAGTCATCTTGCGCAGCTCGTCAAGATACTTGTCCGGAACCTTGGGGCGGCCGTCGGGGAAGCGCTCTCCCTTCCACTGCGGTGTCAGGGCAATTATGTCATCGCGGTTATTGAAGCGCATTTAAGTTTTCCTCCGTATTTATTCAAAAAATTACCATGCACCGAGGATGCGGGATATTCCGGGGATGAACGCGAGGGCGAAGAGCGTTGCCACCATTATCAGGTAGAACGGCAGAAGCGATTTCGCCGTCTTGCCGACGCCGAGGCCGGAGACTGCGGAGCCGACGTAGAGCGCCGCACCCACGGGCGGGGTCAGCAGACCGACGCCGAGGTTGAGGATCATAACGACGCCGAACTGGACAAGGTTGTAGTCGAGCGCGGTAAGGATCGGGACAATGATCGGCGTGATGATGAGCAGGATGGAGCTGATGGACATGATGCAGCCGAGGAAGAGTATCAGCAGGTTTATCAGAATGAGTATCAGCACCTTGCTGTCGGTGACGCTGAGTATCGCGACGGCGACCTTGTTCGGGATGCGCAGGTATGCGACGACCCAGCCGAAGGCGTTTGCGATGGCCAGCAGGATCATTATCGTCGATAGCATCTTGATCGCAGCGGTAGCGATGTCATAGTATTTCTTAAGCGGTACGTCGCGGTAGATGAAGAAGGCGCAGATAAAGCTCCAGAGCGCCGCAACGGCGGCGGACTCGGTCGCGGTCATGATACCGGCGGTGACGCCGGCGAAGATGATGACGATGGTCATCAGGCCGCCGAAGGCTTCAAAGAAGGCCTTTCCGGTGCGCTTGAGGTTGAACTTATGGCCGGAGGAGATGTTTCTGCGGCGTGCGTAGATGTAGGAGTAGATCGCCAGAACGACGCCGAGGAAGATGCCTGCGGGAAGACCGGCGAGGAAGAGCGCGCCTATGGACACGCTGCCTGCCGCGACCGCGTAGATAACGAGGTTGTGGCTCGGCGGAATGAGCATGCCCTGAACTGCTGTGGCGCAGGTAAGGCCGGTGGAATATTCGCGGCTGAAGCCTTGGGACTCCATCAGCTTTATCTCTATCGGGCCGAGCGCCGCGATGTCCGCGGGCGCGGAGCCGGAGATGCCGCCGAAGAACATGGATGCAAGCACGTTGACCATTGCCGAGCCGCCGTGCATCCATCCGACAAGCTCATCGGCAAGCTTTACAAGTCTGTCGCCTATGCCGCCCTGATTTATCAGCTCGCCGCCGAGGATGAAGAACGGTACGGCCATGAAGGTGAAGTTGTTTACGCCGCCGACGGTGTACTGTACGACGAGGGCGAGGGGCAGCTTGAGGTAGACGTATGTAACGATCGCGGCGATGCCCATCGACACGGCCACGCTGACGCGCAGGAAAAGCAGGACGAGGAAAACTCCGACCAGCAGGGTCACGGCTATTGCTTCGGTACTCATCAGTCATTTTCCTCCTTTTTAAGGTTATCGTCGTGGAACTTTACAAACATCTCTATGCAGTAGACAATGGCGTTAGTCACCATGAAGAAGCCGCCCGCGACCGCGCTGAAGTACTGCAGGCCTGAGGACACGCGGAAGCCCGACAGCAGCGTCGGCCATGTGAGCTTCGTGATCTCCATGCCGTATACGACCATTACGAAGCCGAAGACCATCGTGCAGAGGTTTCCGAAGAGCTTGAAGTAGAGCAGCACCTTCGGAGAAACGAGGCTGTCTATGACCTCCATTTTGACGTGCGAGTCGTCGCGCACGGCAAGGGCTATGCTGAACATTGCAAACCAGATCATTGCGAAAAGTGCAAACTGCTCAGTCCACTTGGGCACATGGTTGAACACATAGCGCCCGAACACCATGATGAGTATCGCGATGGTCTGAGCCGTGAGGAGCAGAACGCAGATGAAGTTTATTATCTTGTTGTACACCTCGGCGGTCTTTATCACGCCGCGATACCAGTTTTTCTCCTGTATCATCTTCTCGTCCTTTCTTTCTTGTTTTTGTCCGAGGGGACATAAAAAACGGCTTGTCCCCTGTGTACCATCAATTGACAAGGACACACACGGTTTTGACGGGCAGAAAAACGCCCATGCTGCTTCAAAGCCCTTGCCAATACACAAAGTATTGCCTGCGGGCTTTTCATTGCCTGAACGTATTTCTGCTCCGGCAAAACTGCTCGCACCTGACAGCTTTGGATTTTCGAGTGATTTTTGTTTTTTGAGACGAAGATGTGTCGTAACCCATCAAGTCGAAAAGAGCAAAAAGCACCGGAAAGACACGCTGTCAGGCGTGTGTGCTCTTGCCAATTGATGGTACTATACAAACGGTTTTTTATATCTCCGCGTTTTCAAAATCCACGGGGGATACTGATTGCTCAATATCCCCCGTGTGATGTGCAAAAAACGGGTATTTGCGTTAAACGCGCGTTAAGGTTTTTTACTTGGTAGCCTGAATAGCGGCGATCATATCCTCAAGACCTGTGCCGTACTTGGCCCAGACAGGCTGCACAGCCTCGACCCACTTGTCATAGTCGGTCAGCTTGTGGATGGTCATGCCGTTCTCCTCGAACTTCTTGAGTAAGCCGGCCTCGTAGTCGGACAGCTGGGGAACGAACCACTCGTCAACGGTCTTGTTCCACATTTCCTTGAGGATGGCCTTGGTGTCGTCGTTCAGGGTGTTCCAGGTCTTCTCGCTGATGAGCAGGACGGGGATGTTGTAGGTGTGGTTATCGAGGGTCAGGTTGTCGCAGACTTCATAGAATGCGTTGCCGTCGATAGCGGAGATGGGCTGCTCGGCGCCGTCAACAACGCCGGTCTGGAGTGCGGAGTAGAGCTCGGAGAAAGCGGTCGGGGTAGCGGAGAAGCCGATGGCCTCTGCCGCGGCAGCGTCGACTGCGTAGGTCTGGATGCGCAGCTTCAGACCCTTCATGTCATCGATGCAGGTGATGGGCTTGCCGTTGGTGAAGTAGCAGCGGCCGCCGTCGGGCAGGTAGCTGAAGCCGATGAGTCCCTGAACGTTATCGGTGACGTCCTGAAGCAGCTCTTCGCCGACTTCACCGAACAGGGTGTGCAGATACTGGTCGTAGTTCTCGAACAGGTAGGGCAGGCCGAGGAGGTTCATCTTGGTCGCGCCCATGTCGGCGATACCGCCCGGCTGGATAACGACGACGTCGATGGTGCCCATCTGTGCGCCCTGGGTCATTTCGGTGTTGTTGCCGAGGACGGAGGAGCAGTAAACGTCAACGTTGACCTTACCGTCGGTAGCTTCCTTGAGGAACTCGCCCCACTTCATGAATGCCTGAGCGGTGAGGGAGCTTTCGGCGGAGGAGGTGCCGAACTTGAGGGTTATCTCATTGTATTCGGGGCCGGCGGCTTCTGCGGGTGCCTCTGTAGGTGTTTTCGATCTTCTCACTCATGTCTGTGTCCCTTTCAATTTCTTTTGCATTCAGCGATGCTGAATAATATTCGATTTTTTACCTGCAATCAACAGTATAGTCACAATTGTTTCCGCCGTCAACAGTACGTAACTCCAAAAACTTCGTGCCGGAATTGTACATGCTGAACAATTGACACCGCGCGGCGTGAGTAATATCATCAATATAATAAATTGTTTTATTGTTTTGGAGGTCGTTCAATGGAAGCAAAGGTCTCCTCGGTCGGGAAGGCGCTCAGCATTCTCGACTGCTTCAGCATAAGCCGGCCGGAGCTCAGCCTTGCGCAGATAAGCGCGGAGCTCGGCATACCGAAGAGCACCGCCCTCAACCAGATACGCACGCTTGAGGACAGGGGTTTCCTGTACCGCGTCGCCAATACCGCCAATTACCGTCTCGGCTATAAGATAATGCAGCTCAATTACTGCGTTCATTCCTCCTTGCCGATAGTGCAGTATGCCATGCCCATCATGGAGGAGCTCAAGAACAGGACGCACTGCAACGTCTATCTCACGAGCCATATTGACGGGCGCGTGTTTTATCTTGAGGGTATGTATTATAATAAGCGCACCATTGCCTATTCGGACTCCGGCAAGACGCTGCCCATGCACTGCACCGGCAGCGGCAAGGCCATGCTCAGCTATATGCCGGATGCGCAGGTTCAGGCTGTCATCGACAGATGGGGGCTGCCGGAGGTGACTGAGAACACCATCACCGACCCGATGGACTTCCGGCGTGAGCTTGAAGTCTGCCGCGGTCAGGGCTACGCCGTTGATAACGAGGAGGAGTCCGTTGGCGTGCGCTGCGTCGCCGCCGCCGTGCGCTCATCGCGGGGCGAGGTCGCCGGCGCGCTGAGCCTGTCCGGCCCCGCCGTGAGCATGAATGAGTCGTCCGTCCTCTCCTGCGCTGCGCTTGTAATAAATGCCGCGGCGGAGCTTATGCCGTATGCGCAGGTCTTCCCCGCAATGCAGCTCCAGGCCGCAGCGGAGTGACCGCCAATAACAAAAAGAGCACCTGTCCGTCAAGACTGTTTCGTCTTAACGGACAGGTGCTTTTTGACTGCCTGTGCTTTATTCCTCTATCCGCGCAGATAGCCTATCGCGTAGAGACGGCCGAGAGCGTCGTAACCGGCGTTCTGCACGGTCTCGCCGGCCATAGTCGGCACATGGTCGACGCGGATGGGCACGTCGACTCCGCAGTCGCGGTAGAGCCTGAGCAGCCGCGGCATGTCGAGCGTGCCGTTATCGTGGAAGGTCTCGCGGAAATCCGTCTTCGTCCCGACGGCGTTTCTGAAATGCACGAACATTATCTTGTCGGCAAGGCGCGGGATGATCTCGTACAGATCCTCGCCCATCATGTAGTACGTCGCCTGACAGAAGGTGAGACCGAGGTTCGGGCTGTCCGCGACATCGCGCACGGCCTTTTCCATGTTGTCTGCCGATATCATGATGCGCGACACATCGCCGAGCTTTGCAAGGGGAGGATCGTCCGGATGCAGGGCGAGCTTTATCCCGTGCTTCTCGGCCTCGGGCAGGACGGCCCTGATGAAATAGGCGTAGTTATCCCACAGCTCCTCTTCGGTGATGTGCGCAGTCCCCGGAACATAGTCGGAAAGCCTGAAGCCCGTGACCTTCGCGCCGCCGCGCTCAGGGAGCGTGTTTGAGGTGCGCGTCCAGCCGACGTGCGCCATGAAATTAAAGCATATGGTGCGCACATCCAGCTCGTCCATGACGGCGAGCATCTTTATGACCTTGTCGATGCACTCATCGCGCATCGCGTCCCCGGCCTTTATATGGTCGTGCAGGCAGTTCGGCATCGGCTCGACCACCACGGGGCGTATGCCGTAATCCATGAAGCGGGTGTAAACGCTTATCCAGTGCGCCCGGCAGGCGGGGTCGAACTCCGCGTCCTCCGGCAGGCGTATCGTGCCGTGCTTCACGCCGCACTGGCGGCCGAACTCCCAGGTCGCGTCCGGGGTCGAACGGAAATAATCGGTAAGCAGCATGGTCAGATACCCGCGTGGGACAGGAAGCCGCCGTCGACGGGGACGGTGATGCCGGTCACGTATGCCGCGCTGCGGTCGTCAAGCAGCCATTCGACGCAGCCGAGCAGATCCTGCGGCTTGCCGAAGCGCTGCATCGGGGTGTGGCTCATGACGTTCTTGCCGCGCTGGGTAAGCCCGGTCTCAGGGCTGCCGAGGATCTTTATGCTGCGGTCGTTGATGAAGAAGCCGGGGGCGACTGCGTTGACGCGGATACCGGCGGGAGCGAAATATGTCGCGAGCCATTCGGTGAGGTTCACTATCGCGGCCTTTGCCATGGCGTAGGCCGGGACTCTCGTGAGCGGGCGGTAGCTGTTCATGGAGGCAAAGTTCAGTATCGCGCCCTGACCCTCTGCCGCCATCTGGCGGGCGAATACGCGCGTCGGCACGACTGTGCCGATCGTGTTCGTCTTGACGACATTGCTGAACAGGTCGATGTCAAGGTCGAAGAAGCCGACCATATTCTCGGGCTTATCGTCGCTCAGCTCGGCCTGATCGAAATAGAAATTCGTCGTGATGGCCTTGTTGTTGTTGCCGCCCGCGCCGTTTATGAGGAAGCGGCAGGGGCCCCAATCGGCCATGATCTCATCGGCGATGGCCTTCATGGCCTTCTCATCGGTCACGTCGCCGGTCATGATGCGGCAGGTTCCGCCGTTCTCGGTTATCGCGTCGGCGACCTTCTGGAGCTTTTCCTTGGTGCGGCCGATGAGCACGACCTTTGCGCCCTTATCGGCCAGATCCTTTGCGATGACGGAGCAGAGCGTTCCACCCGCGCCGGTGACGACTGCTACCTTGCCCTCAAAATATGCGTCTTTCATTTCGATTTCTCCTTTTCTTTTCTATTTATATATGTTTACAGCTGTGCAAGCTTTTTTGCGTTGCCATAGCACACGGCCTTTACAAGTCCGCTGAGCTCCTCAAAGGAACCGGGCAGCTCGCCGCGCGCGGCCCTCTCGCCCGCCCAGCCGCAGAAGCAGCGGCGGAAATAGTCGTGCCGCAGCATCGACAGCAGGCTGCGCGAATCGGTCGTCATGCCGGGGAAGGTGCTCAGCACGCTGAAGCATGAGAACACATCGAGCATCTCGCGCATTCCCTGCAGATGGTCGCACCACCACCATGCGGGGCCTTGGGTGACGCCTACGAACGAGCCGCTGAGCACGGACATGACGGCGTTGTCGGCGGGGTTGAGCGTATAGAGAATGGTCTTGGGCAGGCCGTGCGCGCCCTGCTCAAGGTCGTCGAGCAGCGCCGCGAGGGACTCGACATCCACGCCGCCGCCGATGCAGGCAAAGCCGCCCGCTGCCCCGGCAGCCCGGCGCAGGCGCGTGCTCGTGAAGCGCTGCGCGCCGATGTGCAGCTGCATGACCCAGCCGCGCCGCGCGTACTCGTCGCCGAGGGCGCGCAGCATATCCGAACGCAGCGCAAGCTCATCCCCGGCGGAGAGCTCGCCGCGCACCAGGCGGGAGAAGCGCTCCTCGCGCCGTCCGTCGTCGCGGATATAGCGGAAGCCGTTGTCGAGCGCGTGGTCGGAGAAGCGGCAGCCCGCTTCGGCAAGGCGATCCATGCGGCGGCTCATCGCGCCCATCATCTCATCAAAGCTTTTTATGCTCACGCCCTCAAGAGCAGCGAGCTTATCGAGCAGCTCTGTCTTCGGGCAGAGCAGATCATCCCCGCGCAGCGAGGGCGCAAGGCTTTCGCTGCAGGCGAAAGGGGAGAGGTCGTCCGTCAGCGCGGCACAGGGCGCGGCGTACTCGACGTTGAAGCCCCGCAGCAGCCCCTGCGCGGAGAGCTCAGGCGCGGAAAGGCGCTCGTTCACCTGCTCCCATATGGCCTCGGCGTTCTCACCGTTTATCCGGAGCTTCACGCCGAACACTTCCTCCAGCTCCATGCGCGACCAGTCGTACAGCGGGCCGCCCATGAGCTTGGGATATACCTCGCACCATGCCCTGAACTTTTCCTTGTGCCCCGCGCCGCCGCTTATAAGCTCCTCAGGCACGCCGCATATGCGCATCGCCCTGTGCTTGTACGGGTCGCCGAGCAGCCATATCTCCGCCACATCGCCGAAATGCCTGTCGGCGGCGATGTCCGCGGCGGAAAGGTGGTTGTGGTAATCTATGAGCGGCAGCTGCTTTGCCGTCTCAAAATACAGCCGCTGCGCCATGGGGGTAGTCAGCAGATATTTCTCGTCCATAGTCTCTCCCTCTTTCTGTTAAGAAATTTTACATCGGCAGGCGATCATCAAGCCGCTTGACAATCGCCCTGTATGCCTGTATTTTATAAAAAACAGGCAGCTTTAACAAGGCGTATTGTTTGCGCAAAACTGCGTTTTCTTTACATGGAGGGAAGAGCGATGGAAGCGGTATATCTCCCTGAGCAGGACATGCACCCGCGCATAAGGATGGCGCGGCTTTATGATACCGAGCAGTTCGGCATAACGGGCGCGACGCCCGTGCGCGTCGTGAACTGCTTTGAGCTGAGCACATTCCTTTGTGACGGCGGCGTTATTTATATAAACGGTCAGGCGCAGCGTATACATTCCGGGGACGTGCGCTTTTCTCTCCCCGGCGACAGGCTCAGCAGCAGCCCGCCCTTCCGCTGCTGCACGATATTCTTCCAGCTCGGCCCAGAGGAGCTGCGGTATAAGAACGAGCTTATCAGCGCCATCCCCGGCTATTTTCCCGGCGGCGGCATACAGACGCCGCTGTTCCGGCAGATAATCGAGCAGTTTTCCTCCGAGCGCACCGGCAGCCGCGCGGCGCAGAACGCGCTCCTGCTCCAGCTGCTGCTGGGGCTCTATGCGCTCTTCCGTCCGGAGAGCGGGCGCAGCGGCCCGGTGAACCGCTGCATGGAATATATGCAGAACCACACCGGAGAAAGGGTGACGCTCGACCGGCTCGGCGAGCTCACGGGCTATTCGCCGCTGCACGTGTTGCGGCTGTTCAAGGCAGCGGTCGGATGCAGCCCGCATGAATATCTCAGCTCCCTGCGCATGGAGCGGGCAAAGCAGCTGCTGATAGAATCCGATATGCCGATAGACCGCGTCGCCGCCGAGTGCGGCTTCTCCTCCGAGTCGTACTTCCATTCCTATTTCAAGCGCGCCGCCGGGATAAGCCCCGGCGAGTACCGGCGCATCGCGAAGATACTGTGAGCAAAGGCTCTCCTTGTTTTTTCAAGGGGAGCCTTTACATACCTTAGGCTGACGAATATTAAATTAATGTATATTGACATGCTAGACGTTTTCGATTATACTACTTTTTAAAATCAGAACTTTTTGACACAATTTCATGGACGTATTGGCGTGAATACCGGTGCACAAAAAACCTTTTATAACGTTACGGAAAGAAAATGACAAGCGGGGGGGTAATGCTATTATGCCAAGTAGAGGGCATAAAATGAGCAAGGCGCTGCGGATAATGGCTCTTCTGCTGGCGCTGGTCTGCGTATTCACCATCGTTGATCCAGCGGTCTATGCCATGGGACAGACTGAGAGCGACGGACAGCAGACCGAGCAGGTGCAGGAGCAGGACGGCGATACAGAACTGCTCAACAGCAACGGCGGCGAAGCCGATCCGGACAAGAGTGACGGCAGCAACGGCAGCGACGACCCGAATAAGGGCGACGGCAGCAACGGCAGCGACGATCCGGATAAGGGCGACGGCAGCAACGGGAACGCCGACGCGGACAAGGGCGACAACAACGACGGGAACGCCGACGCGGATAAGGGCGACGGCAACAACGGCAGCGCCGACGCGGACAAGGGCGACGACAGCAACGGCGACACTGACCCGGATAAGGATAACAACAATGATCCCGATCCCGGCAAGAATACGGACGACGATAACTCTGACCCGGACAAGCAGATCGACGACGATGCCGACGAGGAGGAAGTCGAGGAGAGCGAAAACGCCAGTGCAAGCGTTGAGCTGTTCCTCGCCGTAAACGGCGCATGGAACCACATAAGCACCATCAACGTGGACTTGGACGCAGGCACCAAGCGGTACTATATCACCGCCGCCGAGCTTGAAAGCGTCTACGGCGCATATGGCTTCAGCGCGGAGTCTATGAGTGCAGACCTGCGCGTCTTCCCGCATACCGATAAAAAGGACTATAACACCCTGTGGGCGAACGCGTCTCCTTATCAGACGGAGGGCGAGTGGCGCGTGCCGCTCAGCCGCAGCGTCGATAATTACCTGTATTATCTGCCGCGGAACATCGCGGGCGGCGCGTCGTTCTTTGACGGCAGCGCATCCCGTAATGACACCGGCGTACTCTCCGCAAACACCTTCTACACCGTCTCCGTCTCCGACACGACAGGGACGGAAACCGACGCGACGGGCACTTACTATGTCCTCAGCGGGACGGAGTTCAGGGTGACTCTCAGCCGTCATGAGGAGCACCAGTGGAGAATAACGAATCCCGATACCGGGGACGCCGTTGAGCCGGACTCTGCCGAAGAGCAGCCCGACGGGAAGGTCGAGTACACCTTCGATTCTGTCACCTGCCCGATAAAGATCATGCTCACCGACGCGAGCAAGACAGCCTGCGAGATACGCTACAACGCTGCGACGCTTGATGACACAAAGGTGACGCTCGGCCAGATAGCGCCCGGAAACCAGCTGGTCACGCAAGACGGCTGCATCGACGGAAAGGCTGAGCTGGAGGTCATGATCAGTCTGGGCGAAGGCGAAGAGTATATGCTGCGCCGCCCGGATGAGGAGCAGATCACCGTATCGGTATCCGGCACCAGCAAGAACGTCATCTACTATTTTATCGGCTGGCAGATCGGAGAGAGCAGCGAGATTCTCCCTGCAGATACGATCCTGACCGCCGCGGACATCCTCCGCTATGAGAATAACGGCGTCCTGCCGCTCAACGCGGTGTGGACTGCAAAA
>CAKTPR010000036.1 GCA_934591725.1 uncultured Oscillospiraceae bacterium | reverse complement strand
CGGATTGGAAGATGTAATCGTAAAAAATGTTTATGAAAATGAAACAGGCTGCTGTATAGAGCTCGAACTGCCCCGGCGAAAACACATCTGCATAGCTGAAGGATAGACATGGATAGATTCTTTGAAAACATCTTTTGCACTCTCTTTCTATTAAAGATGCTTTCAGCTTAGGAGCAGCATGCTGCTGCCTCAAGGAACGATACTGCCTAATTTTTACTTTTTCTCCATTTTCTTACAAAAATTATGCTGTCTCAAGCGGCTGTTCATTATGCAGAGAGGCGTGGGCGCCGCGCCGCCCACGCCTCTCTGCTATTTCTTGCTAAGCTCTACCCCAACTATTGACACAGAACCGTTTTTCTTTTCCTTCTCTGTAACTTATCATTGACTAACCTACATATGATGATCGGGTGCGGCTTTTGGCCGCACCCGGTTGGTACTTAAATGGGTATTCACTTTGCTTCGGCGGTCTCGGACTCTTCCTTGGCTTTTGCGGCGGCGATCTTTGCAAGCTCTTCTTCCTCGAGCTGGCGGTACGCGACCTTGCCGACAAGGGTCTTGGGAAGCTCTTCGCGGAACTCTATTTCCTTGGGCATGGCGTACTTGGCGATATGCTTTGCGGCATAGGCCATGATCTCCTTGCGGGTCTCATCGATCGCGGGGACGCCGGGCTTGAGCATGACGAAGGCCTTGACGCGCTGCATCTTATAAGAATCGGGCACACCGATAACGCAGCTCATCTGCACCTGATCGCAGGCGTCGAGGATGTTCTCAAGCTGCGCGGGATAGACATTGTAGCCGGAGGTGATGATCATTCTCTTACTGCGGCCCTTGAAGTAGATGAAGCCCTCATCATCCATAACGCCGAGGTCGCCGGTATAGACCCAGGTCAGGCCGTCGGCATGCTTGCGGAGAGTATTGGCCGTCTCATCGGGGTGCTTTATATACTCCTTCATGACGGTGGGGCCGGCAAGCAGGATCTCGCCCTCTTCACCGTAGGGAAGCTCCTCATCCGTGCCGGGCTTGACGATCTTGATATAGGTATCCGGGAACGGCAGACCGATGCTGCCCTCCTTGAACATATGCGTCGGGGTCAGGCAGCAGGCGGTAACGGTCTCGGTGGTGCCGTAGCCCTCGCGCACCTGAACGGTGGCGTGATGGTCATAGAGGAACTTATCAAACTTCTTCTTGAGCTCAATAGACAGCGAGTCGCCGCCGGAGAAAACGCCCTTGAGGCAGCTAAGGTCGGCCTTGTCCATATTGGGCAGGCGCAGCAGCGCTTCATACAGCGTGGGCACGCCGGCGATGAAGTTGCAGCGGTACTTGGTGATGAGCTTGGAATAGCTCTGCGCGGTGAAGCGCGGTACGAGGATGCAGCGGCCGCCCTGAGAGAGCATGGAATGGATGCACACGCCGAGGCCGAAGCCGTGGAACAGCGGCATGGCGGAGAGCATACGGTCACCCGGACGGAACATGGGATTGGTGGCAATGATCTGCTGGCCGAGGGCGTTGAAGTTCAGGTTCGTGAGCAGGATGCCCTTGGTGGTGCCGGTGGTGCCGCCGGAATAGAGGATGGCGGCGGGGTCATTGCCCTCGCGGCTGACTTTATAGTTCCAGAAGCAGGCCTTGCCGAGACGCATGAACTCATTCCAGCGGATGACGGGAGCGTCCTCCGGGATCTTCTTAATCTTGCGGCCCTCGGTGAGCATATAGCCGGCCTTCATAGGACGGGAGAGCTCATCGCGGATGCTGGCGATGACGACGTTCACGACGCAGGTGTTCTGGCGGATGGCCTCGAACTTGCCGTAGAACTGATCGAGGGTGACGACGGTGACGCTCTCGGACTCGTTTATGTAGAACTCAAGCTCCTTCTCGCTGGAGAGGGGGTGAACCATGTTCGCGATGGCGCCGACCATGTTGACGGCATAGAACATATAGATGGCCTGAGGGCAGTTCGGCATGGCGATGGTGACCTTGTCGTTCGCCCTGACGCCGAGGGTGCGCAGGCTGCGGGCGCATTTCTCTATATTCACGACGAGATCCTTATAAGTGGTGGAGCGCCCCATGAAATCAAAGGCGATATTGTTCGGGTACTGCTCGGCTATCTTTTCGACTGCCTCGACCATTGAGCCCTGAAAATAATCCAGCGTGGCGGGAACATCGCCAAGGCTGTTGAGCCAGGGCCTTTTTGCTGTGATCTCCATAGTTGATCCTTTCTTTCTACTAATACTGGTTAATACTCTACGGGAGTGCTGAAGGGCTGCTCGAGAAGCTCTGGGTTCTCCATGAGCTTTTTGAGCAGGCGCACGGTGCCGGAATAATAGTACCCGTCGCCGATGCGCTCATCGACCGTGAGGCCGAGACCGATGACCGGGCGCACGGTATAGCTGCCGTCCTCATGCCATTCGGGGGCAAGGTGCTTCTTGCCGATGACGCAGAAGAAGGAGTTCGTACCCCAGTTGTTCAGATGGTGATACCCGCTCTGAAGGCCGATGGAGCCGAGGTTCGTGAGGAATATCGAGGCATAGTTCGGGTCAGCCTTGATAAGGTCAAAGGGAACCTTGCCGCGGTGGTCAAGGAAGAAGAGGATATTCACGACTATCTTGAGCATCCAGTGCGGCAGACGGACGAGCTTATCCATAAAGTCACTGGAGTTGTCCTTAACGTCATCGCGGCGGCACTGGTATATCTCTTCCAGAATGGAGGTGTGGAGGGTGTCGATGGTATCGTCCCCACCGTAGTGCTTATAGGCAAGGCCTTCTTCGGAGGAGTCGGCAAAGTGCTTCTTCACGACGAAGGCGACGGAGATATGGTCGCGCTCATAGACGCGGTTGCCGGAGATGAAGCGGTTCATGCGCGGGCGCAGCACAAAGCACTTGACAAGCGCCGCCATGATTATGTGGAAGTAGTTATACTTATCCTTTTCAAGCCCCTCATTCTTCTTCGCGAGATATTCGTCTATCGGGCGCAGGTCGATATCCTGCTGGATATATGCCTCGTTATCCGCGCGGTTCGGATAGAGGAAGGCGATGAACTGCGCCATCGAGGGCGCTTCGTCACGAAGCCAATAGGCGTCAAAGCGGTCGCCGTGCTTTTTTTCTCTCTTCTCCATAAAAACCTCTCGTTAATTATTTGTTATAGATTAGCTGCCATTCGCCAGTATAAAACGGTTCAATGCAAAATGCAACAAATTTTTTAATCTTTTTACTTAAGATTTACTTTATAAAGTAGATTTTAAGATTTGTCTCCTCACTCAGCGGCTCGACCGGGACGGCGACAGCGTCGGGGTCATAGTAGGTGTTTATGTGCTTCATCGTCCGCTCAATGTTATTGTCGATGATATAGATATCGTCCCGGCCAACGATATCCCGGAACGGGTTTTCTATGTCATGGCTCTCAAGCAGCTCCTCGATAACGGGGTGGTGCATACTCCAGCCGCCGATCTGCACGAGCTTATCGGCATAGCCCGCGGGCGGAGTCTCAAGAGGACTGTAGAGCGAGTGGTCGATCGACCACGTTGTGACGAAATAGAAATGCTCATCATCGGCGAGCAGCGTCTCTACTGCGGCCTTCTCAGAGGACTTGTCCTCAATGGTGTTGTGGCTGTCATACAGGCAGCAGGCGCGGTTTGCGCGATAGCTTATGAACAGGCTCGTGCAGAGCAGGGCGAGGAGCAGCAGGCGATCACCGCGCAGCTTATCTTCATCCAGAAGCATGGTGATGACGAGCGCCATCGACAGGAAGATGCCAATATCGATGCGGTTTGCAAGATAGCGGTCAATATAGATAAAGGCCATATACACGATGAAGAACAGCCCCAGAGTATAGAGGAGCGTTATCCAGTCCTCCGGCCGGCGGCGCGAGCAGGCAAGCCACAGCAGCAGCATGAGGGCAAAGCCGGCGAAGGGACGGTCAAGGCAGAAGCCGCCGATACACTTTCCGAGGAATATGCCAAGGCACTCGCCGATGCTTTTGCGCTGGTACTCGGTATCCCGCGCGGCGATGATGGTGTCGATATTCTCCTTGGTGAACTTCTCGGTATCATAGAAGTCCCAGCCGTTTATCATGCTGAGGAAGTTTTCGTCGATGCCGATGGAGTCATAGACGTCCTTCAGACGGTCGTACTTCGGCAGCTCAAAGTCCACGAGCTGGCAGCGGGCGGTGTCAAACTCCGTATACGCCCTGACATAGGGGCGCTTCCACATCCACTGGCTGAACGCGAACAGCGCGAGCGCCGATGCTGCCAGCAGTACGAACGGTGTGAGAACGCGCAGCATGGGCTTTAACACGTCCTTTGCGCTCTGCCTGCGATGCTCAAGCCATATCCTGACGAGGACATACAGGCAGCCGCCCGTCATCATCAGCGCGCAGACACCGAAGGATTCGTAGCGCCACGCAAGCCCGCACAGGGCGAGGGCAAAGCCCAGCCACAGCGGCAGCTTCATGACGCGACCGGTCTCATTGCGCATGGCATAGAGCATGAGGAACATCCCGCTTGCAGTGCCTATCGCGCCGGGCTTTGAGAAGTTGAGGCTGAGGTAACAGTCCGTGCCGAAGGCGCCGAGGAGTACGGCGGTCATGACGAGGGCGGGGGCGGGCTTAAAGCGGCGCAGAAGCACCCATGTTATTGCGGTGAAGCCGCAGAACAGCACGAGATATTCACAGAAGCTGTACCACGGAAAGCCTGTGCCGAAAGCGCCGTAGAGCACCTTTATCAGACAGGCGAGCACGATGTTGACATAGGGCATCCAAATCGTCCGGTGGCTGAGCTGGCCGTCGACGAACTTGCTGAGGAAGAGATCGTCATTCGTCTCATACACGGGGGCAAAGCAAGTCAGCATGAAGGCGAGGAAAACGGCGTTTATAATGACGGCAGCGGCGAGCTTCACCCAGCCCTTTGTCTGCCATGCTTCTTTAAGGCGCATTATCCTTCCCTCCTTCATCCGGTGATGCGGTAAATTTCAAGTCCGGTCTCGCGGCTCAGCGGCTCTACAAGCTCCGCCGAGGCGTCCGGATCGTAGTATTCGTTTATGAAGCTGATAGTGAGATCAATATCGTCGTCGATGATATAGACATTGTCCTTATCGACGATATCGCGGTAGGGGTTCACGACGCCGTAGTCCGCCATCGTGTGGGCGACGATGGGGTTCTGCGCAAGCCAGCCGCCGATGGTGACGATCCTGTCCCAATAGCCGTCGGGCGGGGTCTCAAAGGCGGAGTATATGGCCTTGTCGAGCGGGTCTATCTTGCTCAGATACAGGCAGTCGTTATCCGAAAGGAGCGTATCGACAGCCTGCTTGAGTTCGCTCTTATCCTCGACCGTACTATGAGAGCCGAAGCGGTAGCTCGTGCGGCTGTACATATAGCTTGTGAACAGCGCGCAGACAAGCAGCAGCGCGGAGAGAACCCGTTCCTTATCAAAGCGATCCCGTTTGAGTGTCCAGATAAGGACGGTGACGACCGCCATGAAAAGCCCCATATCCACGCGGTCGACAAGATAGCGTCCGCGGCGGATGAGGTAGAGATAGAAAACACAGAACATACCAAGCTCGAAAGCGAATGTGAACCAGCCGCGCAGGTCATGCTCCCCGCAGGCGAGCCAGAGCGCGAACACGATGAGCAGCAGGTACACGGCCTGATGGTCAAAGAAGCGCACTGTGCAGGTATCGAGCAGCTTGCCGAGACATTCGCCGAGACTCGGCACGGGCTTTGCTTCGCTCTTCGCGGCGGTTATGGCCTCGATGGTCTCCTTATTAAAAAGGTCGGGCTCATAGAAGTTGCCGCTGCGCAGAAGCTCGACCGCGGTCTCGCTCAGGCCAAGGCTCTCATACGCGTCCGGCATTTCCTCATAGGCGGGGATGCCGTAGTCGGTCAGGGCGATGCGGGAATCATCAAAGCGGCGGTAGGTTCCCCACTCGCCGCGGCTCCAGACAGCGCCGTCAAAGGCATATAGCCCTGCGGCAATGACCAGCACGGCGGCAAAGGGGAGGGCGTAGCGGACTATCGACGAGAGCTTTTTCTCTGCTTCCTTGTCCTGAAGCACGCCCCAGATATACCGCAGACCGAGCACGGACATCAGCGCCGCGCAGGGCAGAAACTCCATGAAGCGCAGCATCGCGCCGAAGATGACCAGCACCCCGCCGAGAACGACCGGGAGCGCACGGCGGCCTTTCGCGCGAAACTCCATCGCGTGGAGCATCAGCGCAAGGCCGGCGATGGTGCAGACGGCGGCAGTCTTGGTATAGCTGATTGAGGTATAGCTGTCAACGCCGATGAGCACGAGCACCATAACGGTCAGCGCCGCACCCTGCCATGCGCGCAGGCGCTCGAACATGATCCATGTGAGCGCCGTGAAGCCCGCGAAGAGCAGGGCATACTGCAGGATCGTGAACCACGGGAGCGTGTCGCCGAGCAGGTACAGACCCTTGAGAAGATTCGTAAGCGCATAATTCATATAAGGAATATGCGCGTCCTTGACGGCGGTCTGCCCGTCAACAAAAGCGGCAAGGGTCTGGTCGTCATTGCTCTCAAAGCCCGGCTGGATAAAGGCGAGCATACAGGCGAGCACAAGGGCGTTGAGCAGCACCGCACCGAGCAGGCGCAGCTTCGCGCTGGCGTTCCATTTTTCTTTAAGAGTCATTTGGCCTCCTTTTTCCTCTTTGCGGAGGAGGGAGTTTTTACTTTGCCTGTTTCATTGAAAGGGAGATACGGTGCTTCTTCTCATCCACATCGAGCACGACGACCTTGACGATATCGCCGACAGCGACGGCTTCGCTCGGATGCTTGATGAACTTATCGCTGATCTGCGAGATGTGGACAAGGCCGTCCTGATGCACGCCGATATCGACGAACACGCCGAAGTCAATGACATTGCGCACGGTGCCGGTCAGCACCATGCCGGGCTTGAGGTCTTTTATCTCAAGCACATCCTGACGCAGCAGCACGGGCGGCAGCTCATCGCGCGGGTCACGGCCGGGCTTGAGGAGCTCGGCGGCGATATCGCGCAGGGTCGGCTCGCCGACGCCGCACTCTGCCGCCGCATTTGCGACGCCGCAGCTATCAAGGCGCTGCTTGAGGTCTGCGAGCTTCCCGGCCTTGACGTCGTCCATAGTGTACCCGCACAGCTCAAGGAGCTTCGACGCGGCGTCATAGCTCTCAGGGTGGACGGCGGTGTTATCGAGCACCTGCTTGCTCTCCGGCACGCGCAGGAAGCCCGCGCACTGCTGGAAGGCCTTGGGGCCGAGCTTCGGCACCTTATTGATGGCCTTGCGGCTGGTGAAGATGCCGTTCTCCTCGCGGTAGGCGACGATGTTCTTCGCAGTGGTCTTTGTGAGTCCCGACACGCGCTGCAGAAGCGAGGGGGACGCGGTGTTTATATCCACGCCGACGGCGTTGACGCAGTCCTCGACGACGCCGGTAAGCGTCTCCTCAAGGCGCGCCTGCGGCATATCATGCTGGTACTGGCCGACACCGATGGCCATGGGGTCTATTTTGACAAGCTCCGCGAGCGGATCCTGGAGCCTGCGCGCGATAGAGACGGCGGAGCGGAGGTTGACGTCATAGTCCGGGAACTCCTCGGCGGCAAGCTTCGAGGCGGAATAGACAGACGCCCCGGCTTCGTTCACGATAGCGTAGCTCAGGCCGCCGCCGAGCTGGGAGATCATTTCGACTGCCATCTGCTCGGTCTCGCGCGAGGCGGTGCCGTTGCCGATGGCAATATGCTCAACGCCGTGCCTGCGCACAAGGCCGGAGAGGATGCGGATGGCCTCGGCCTTTTTACCGGCGGAGAAGGTCGGGTACACGACGGCAGTGTCGAGTACCTTGCCCGTACCGTCGACGACGGCTACCTTGCAGCCGTTGCGGTAGCCGGGGTCAAGCCCCATGGTGACCTTGCCCTTGACGGGCGGCTGCATCAGCAGCGGGCGCAGGTTGATGGCAAACATTTTTATCGCGCCCTCGCAGGCGGTATCGGTGAGGGCGGCGCGCGTCTCGCGCTCCATCGACGGCCAGATAAGGCGGTCGTAAGCGTCGTCCGCTGCGGCGCGGACAAAGGCCATGGCGCGGCTGCCGGGCTTTATGACGGCGCGGCGCACGTTCTGGAGCGCAAGCTCCCGGTCAAGCTCAATGCTGACCCTGAGCTTATCCTCCTTCTCGCCGCGGTTTATGGCGAGAATCTGGTGACCCTGAAGCTTGCTGATGCTCTGGCTGAAATCGTAATAGAGCCGGTAGACGCTGTCCTCCTCGGTCGCGGCTTCAGACCTGAGCACGGCTCTCGCGGAGATGAGATCGCGCAGTCTGCTGCGGATATCGGCGTTATCGGAGATCATCTCGGCGATGATATCCGACGCGCCGGCGAGCGCGTCCTCGGCGGTCTCGACGCCCTTTTCGGGGTCTATGTATTCCTTGGCAAGCTCCTCCGGTTCAGGCAGGGAACTGCCCTGCTCGAACAGCGCGAGGGCGAGCGGCTCGAGCCCCTTCTCCTTGGCGACGGTCGCGCGCGTGCGGCGCTTGGGCTTATACGGACGGTAGATATCCTCAAGGGCGGCAAGGGTCGCGGCTTCGTCGATGGCGTTCGACAGCTCCTCGGTGAGCTTGCCCTGCTCCTCAATGGATTTCTTTACAGTGTCGCGCCGCTCCTGGAGCCCGCGCAGATACTCAAGGCGTTCGGCGAGGGTGCGCAGGGAGGTGTCGTCCATCGCGCCGTGCAGCTCCTTGCGGTAGCGGGCGATGAAGGGGATGGTGTTGCCCTCGTCGATGAGCTTGATGACATTATCGATATGGCTCTGCTCGCGGCCAAGCTCGCGGGCAAGAATCTGGCTTATGCTTTCCAATGTGCTTCTCCTTGGTTTACTTGTTGATTGCTTGATTTGCAATTTATTATTATAACATGAGTCGGCGCTTGGGGCAAGTGCAGCCTTTGCGGGGGATGTGCATTCCGCGCGGCGGATGCGGCGGCGAATTTGCAGGTGCTTTCTGCAAATATTATTGTTGCAAATTTCATGGGGCTGTGATAGAATACTTGTCGCGTCTTGTAACTATGCCCTATGCGGGGCACAATCATGACAGCATATGATAAGGAGTTTTACGCAATGAAGGAAGGAATCCATCCCAATTACCAGCAGACCACCATCAGATGCGCCTGCGGCAACATCATCGAGACCGGCTCCACCAAGAAGGACATCACCGTTGAAATCTGCTCCAAGTGCCACCCCTTCTACACCGGCAAGCAGAAGCTGGTCGACACCAGCGGCCGTGTTGATAAGTTCAACAAGAAGTACGGCATCAAGTAATTGGTCATCAAATAAAGGCCCTTTACGGCAAAAAGCAGAGTGCATATCGCACTCTGCTTTTTGCCGTAATTTCCCCGGAAAAAATTTTTCAAAAAAATAAAGGGAAATAAAAATTCGCGTCGTATATATGTAATGAAAGAAAAACTAAGGGCGGTGTTTTTATGTCCTGTCCCCGCGAAGAGAGAGAACGGCTTGAGCATTACTTTATCGGCAAATACGGCGTGCTGTCAGAGAACAGTCAGGGCCGTGCGCTGCCGGAGCCGGAGTGCAATATACGCACCTGCTTCCAGCGCGACGTTGACAGGATCACGCACTCCAAGGCCTTCCGCCGCCTGAAGCATAAGACGCAGGTCTTTCTCCAGCCGGAGGGCGACCATTACCGCACGCGCCTGACGCACACGCTGGAGGTCAGCCGCCTTGCCCGCACGGTGACGCGAGAGCTCGCGCTGAACGAAGACCTCGCTGAAGCCGCGTCTCTCGGCCACGATCTGGGGCACACGCCCTTCGGCCACGCGGGCGAGCGGGCGCTGAACGGCATATACCCCGGCGGCTTCAAGCACTATGAGCAGAGCCTGCGCGTGGTGGACGTATTGGAGCGCGACGGGCGCGGGCTGAACCTGTGCTATGAGACGCGCATGGGCATCCTGCACCACACCTACGGCAGCCCCGACGACACGCGCGAGGCGACCGTCGTGCGGCTGTGCGACCGCATCGCATACATAAACCACGACCTTGACGACGCAATGCGCGCGGGCATAATCGCGCCGGAGGATGTACCGGCGCTCATACGCGAGCGCTGCGGAGAGCGCAACAGCGAGAGGATAAATTCGCTCATTTCAGACCTTATCGAAAACAGCACGGACGGGGTCATAAAAATGTCCCCGGAAATGCGGGAGGTCTATGACTTCTTCCATAAATATATGTTCGACGCAGTATACCGCAACCCGCTTGCCAAGGGCGAGGAGAGCAAGGTATACGGGATAATCGAGGGACTTTACGGCCACTACACCAAGCACCCGGAGGATATGCCGGAGGACTTCCGCGGCGTCATGGAAAACGAGGGCGTCGAGCGTGCGGCCTGCGACTATATCTCCGGCATGACCGACGGCTACGCGATGGAGAAGTTCGGCGAGATATTCATCCCGTTCGCGTGGACGGTAAAATAAATTATAAGACGTTTTTTTCACGAGGTACATGTCTCCGCGAAAAATGTATTTGAATTATTTTTCGCCATATATGGCGAAAAACTCTGCGAGGCTTACTATCTTTTGGGGAGGTGAGCGTTCATGGCGTTTCCCGAAAATTTCATATCGGAGCTTATCGAGAGAAACGATATAGTATCGGTCGTGTCCGATTACGTGAGGCTCACAAAGCGCAGCGGCTCGAACATGTTCGGCCTGTGCCCGTTCCACAGTGAAAAGACGCCGTCGTTCTCAGTGTCGCCGGACAAGCAGTTTTACCACTGCTTCGGCTGCGGCAAGGGCGGCGGGGTGATAAACTTCATCATGGACATCGAGAACCTGAGCTACCCGGAGGCCGTTGAATTCCTTGCAAAGCGCGCGAACATGCCGATGCCGGAGGAGACGAACGACGCCGAGAGCCGCAAACGAGCGCGGATGCTGGCGCTGAACCGCGACGCGGCGCGCTTCTTCTACGATCAGCTCTCCACCCCTTTGGGCGAGAGCGCGAGGAAATACATAGGCAAGCGGCAGATACGCCCTGCAACGGTCAAGCGCTTTGGACTCGGAGCTGCGCCCGACGACTGGAGCCTGCTCTTAAATGCGATGGAGAAAAAGGGCTACACCGGGCAGGAGCTTTTTGAGGCGGGGCTTGCGCGGCGCGGTAAGAACGGCGGATATTACGACACCTTCCGCAACAGGCTCATGTTCCCGGTCATAGATGTGCGCGGGAACGTCATAGGCTTCTCCGGGCGCATCCTCGGCGACGGCGAGCCGAAGTACATGAACAGCCCGGAAACACTTGTATTCAACAAAAGCCGGAACCTTTTCGCCCTGAATCTGGCTAAAAAATCAAAAAGCGGATATATAATTTTATCAGAGGGAAATATAGACGTTGTGAGCCTGCATCAGGCGGGCTTTGACTGCGCGGTCGCCTCGCTCGGCACCTCGCTCACGCCGGAGCAGGCGCGGCTGCTGTCGCGGTACACGAATGAGGTCATCATCGCCTACGATAACGACGGAGCGGGCATTAAGGCCTCGCAGCGTGCGATAGGCATTCTCGAAAAGCTGGACATGAAGGTGAAGGTGCTGCGCGTCACGGGCGCGAAGGATCCGGACGAGTTCATCAAGACCAAGGGGGCGGACGCCTTCAGGAACCTGATAGACGGCTCGGAGAACCAGATCGACTACCGCCTGCACGCGGTGACGAGTAAATATGACCTGACGGTGGACGAGCAGAAGGTGGAGTTTCTGAAGGAGGCTTCCGACCTTGTGGCGCGGCTGCCGGGCGCGGTCGAGCGGCAGGTGTATTCGATGCGCATAGCGTCGATGGCGGGAGTTGCGGAGAACGTTGTCACCGCCGAGGTCGAGCGGCTGCGCAAGCGGCTGATGAACCGGGCGGCAAGATCGGATGAGCGGCAGATAGCAAAGCCGAGCTCCGTCGTTGCAAACTCCGTATCAATGAAATACTCAGACCCCGAATCGGCTGCCGCCGAGGAGGGACTTATACGGGTGCTGTATCTCGAACCGGAGCTTGCGTCATTGGTCGCGCTGCCGGGCAGAGAGGAATTTTCTTCCCCGGAGCTTGCGCAGATATATTCGGCGCTCTTGGAGAAAATAAGGCGCGGCGGCGCGCTCAGCATCGAGACGTTATCGGACGCGCTGACCTCGGACGAGATGAGCCTGCTGGTAAAGATACTCCAGCGCCCGGAGCGCCTGAGCAGCAGCCGAAAAAGCGCCGAGGACTACATAGCAAAAATCAGAAATCAAAAAATCGACAGCTCCGATCTGCGGGCATATGCCGAACATTTAAGACAAACAAAAGGATATGAGGGATAAGATTATGTCAGAAGAACGTGTTTACACCGAGCAGGAACTGAGCAAGATGGCCGATGCGCTGCTGGAGGAGGCGGATAACGCAGAGATCCCCGCCGAGCCTGCCAGAGCAAAAAAGAAGACCGCCAAGAAAAAGGACGCCGCGCCTGAGCAGAATACCAAGACTCCTGAGGAGCGTCTGAACGAGCTGCTCGAAAAGGGCAAGAAGGCCGGCAAGCTCACTGCCAAGGAGCTGGAATGCCTTGAGGAAATGAACCTTGACGGCGAGGTCGTCGACAAGTTCTATGAGACGTTGGAGAAAAACGGCGTCGATATAGACGTCGGCGCTGACGATCTGCTCCCGCCTATCGACGATGTGCTCCCTGACGTTGAGGATCTCGCAGGTATCGAGGAGGTCACGGACGAGGAGATAAACGACACCGACGCGCTGATGGACAGCTTCTCCACGGACGACCCGGTGCGTATGTACCTCAAGGAAATAGGCAAAGTGCCGCTGCTGACCCCTGAGGAGGAGGTAGAGCTGGCGATACAGATGTCCGAGGGCAACGAGGAAGCCAAGCACCGTATGACTGAGGCAAACCTGCGTCTGGTCGTGTCGATAGCCAAGCGCTATGTCGGCCGCGGGATGCTGTTCCTCGACCTTATCCAGGAGGGCAACCTCGGCCTTATAAAGGCCGTTGAGAAGTTCGACTACACCAAGGGCTACAAGTTCTCCACCTATGCGACGTGGTGGATACGTCAGGCTATAACCCGCGCGATAGCAGACCAGGCGCGCACGATACGTATCCCCGTCCACATGGTCGAGACTATAAACAAGACCATCCGCGTCTCCCGCCAGCTGCTTCAGGAGCTGGGGCACGATCCCTCCGCGGAGGAGATCGCAAAGGAGATGGACATGCCGGTCGACAAGGTGCGCGACATCCTCAAGATCGCGCAGGAGCCGGTGTCCCTTGAGACGCCTATAGGCGAGGAGGAGGACTCCCACCTCGGCGACTTCATACCCGACGAGGACGCATCCGAGCCGTCCGAAGCGGCGAGCTTCTCACTGCTGCGTGAGCAGCTTGAAGAGGTGCTTGACACTCTCGCCCCGCGTGAGAAGAAGGTGCTGGAGCTGCGCTTCGGCATCGTCGACGGGCGCACCCGCACGCTCGAAGAGGTCGGCAAGGAGTTCAACGTCACGCGTGAGCGTATCCGCCAGATCGAGGCGAAGGCGCTGCGCAAGCTGCGCCACCCCAGCCGCTCCAAGAAGCTCAGGGATTTCCTGAACTGAAAAGGGACTGGACGAAGTAAGTCAGCCCCTCCGTGCAAAACGGAGGGGCTGTTTGCATATCTTATCAATTGAAGCTGTCGGCATTCACGCGCAGCATGCGCTCAACGCTCTGCCGCAGGGCGGCGTGCTCAGGAAAAGTAAGCTCCGGGTCAGCGGCGAGCAGCTGCTGCGCCTCGCTCTGCGCGCGCTGCATCACGTCCATGTCCGCGCCGAGATCGGCGACGTGCATCTCCGGCAGGCCGTGTTGGCGCGAGCCAAAGAAATCGCCGGGGCCGCGAAGACGCAGATCCTCTTCGGATATTTTGAAGCCGTCGTTGGTTTTGGTCATTATCGAAAGCCTTGCGCGCACATCCTCGCTGTCGTTATCCGAGACGAGGACGCAGTAGCTCTTGTGTTTGCCGCGGCCTACGCGCCCGCGCAGCTGGTGCAGCTGGCTCAGGCCGAAGCGCTCGGCGTTCTCGATTATCATCAGCGCCGCGTTCGGCACGTCGACGCCGACCTCAATGACCGTAGTCGCGACAAGGATGTTGACCTCCCCCGCGACAACAGCGACCATGACGGCGTCCTTTTCCTTGGGCTTCATCTTACCGTGTATGCAGGCGACAGTGAGATCGGGAAAAAGCGCGGCAAGCTCGGCGGCGTGTTCCTGCGCGGACTTGAGCTTTATCGGCAGCTCCTCATTCTCCTCGACCATCGGGCACACGACAAACACCTGCCGCCCCTCGCCGACGAGCCTGCGGATAAAGCCGTTGAGGCGCTGGCGGTAGCTTTCGTCGACGGCGAAGGTGTCCACCTTCTGCCGCCCCGGCGGCAGCTCGTCAATGACGGACACGTCAAGATCGCCGTAGATTATGAGGGCGAGCGTGCGCGGGATCGGCGTTGCGGACATAACGAGCACATGCGGCTTCTGTCCCTTGGCGATGAGCGCCGAGCGCTGGCCGACGCCGAAGCGGTGCTGCTCGTCGGTGACGACGAGGGCGAGGTTAGAATATTCAACGTCCTGACTGAACAGGGCGTGCGTGCCGATGACGATGTCATATTCCCCGGCCTTGAGCTTTGCTTTAGTCTCGCGCTTCTCCTTCGTACTCATCGCGCCGGTGAGCCGCCCGATGCGTACTCCGAGCGGGGCGAGCATGGAGTTGAGCGTCGAATAATGCTGCTCGGCGAGGATCTCCGTCGGCGCCATAAAGGCGCTCATGTATCCGTTTTCGGCGCACTGCCACATCAGCGCCGCCGCGACCAGCGTCTTGCCGCTGCCGACGTCGCCCTGTACAAGGCGGTTCATCACAGCGCCTGAGCTTATATCACCGAGCGCCTGATCTATCGCGCGCCTCTGCGCGCTGGTGGGGGAGAAGGGGAGAGATGCCCAGAAGCGGCTCATATCATGGACGGACAGCTTTATGCCCTCCTCGCGCACACGCTCGCCGCGGATGCGGCCAAGCGCGCAGGCAAGGACGAAAAGCTCCTCGAATATCAGCCGCCGCCGAGCAAGCTCAAGCGCGTCAAAGTCCTTGGGGAAGTGGATGTTTTCATAAGCGTAGGCGGTCTGCGCGAGTCGGCAGCGCTCACGC
This sequence comes from uncultured Oscillospiraceae bacterium, assembly GCA_934591725.1. Lineage (GTDB taxonomy): Bacteria > Bacillota > Clostridia > Oscillospirales > Oscillospiraceae > Limivicinus. The sequence goes on along the minus strand of CAKTPR010000036.1, from coordinate 5,046 downwards.
ACGTCCTGCGGGAGCACGTCCGGGATGCGGTCAAGGCACGCATCCAGCCCCTGGCGCACGGCCTGGAGCATAGTACGCTGATTGAGCCCATTGCACACGCGGTAGACCGGGATGATGCGCCCGGTGACGGTGCCGCTACCGGTGGACTTTTCGTACACGGGGTTCACCATGGAGCGGCGCATACCGGAGGCTTCTATCTTTCCGAAGAACATATAGCTCTCGCCGCGGATGAGATTGTCCTTCGCGTAGGGTTGATTGAAGAACGTTATGTCAACCGAACCGCTCTCGTCGACGGCGCGCAGCTTAACAAGCTCCAGCCCGCGGCGCACGCGGGTCAGGCGCGGAGTGTCGGCGACCAGCGCTTCTATGCAGACGCTCTCGCCGCCGCTTGTCAGCGCGATGGGCATAACGGTGCTGCGATCCTCATATTTCCGCGGGAAATAAGAAACAAGGTCATAGAGAGAAAAGACGCCAAGCTTTGCAAGCGCCTGCGCCTTTTTCTCTCCTATGCCCTTGATGTATCTGACGTCGGTATTCAGGTCGGTCATTACTCGGTGTACCTTAGAGTGTAGCTGTCGTTCGCGAGAGTGAACTGCTCCATGAGACCCTTGGTGCAGGTGATCTGGTTATCCTTGTTGACGAGGATCATTTCAAACCCGCCGTAGGTGCGCCAGTAGTTGAGCGCCTTGCTCTCACCCATGATGAAGAGCGCCGTGGACAGGCAGTCCGCCAGAGTGCCGTCCTCGCAGATAATGGTGACGGAGGTGAGGGTATTGTTGATGGGGCGGCCGGTCTCAGGGTTTATCAGGTGATGATAGGTCTTGCCGTTCTGGGTGAAGTAGCGCTGGTAGGTGCCGCTGGTGACGACGGCTGTCTCGCCCACGCTGACGACGCCGAGGTAGCTTGAAGAGTTGTTGGGATCCTGCACGGCGATCGTCCAGTTGGTGCCGTCGGGCTTGAGACCGAGGGTCTGGACATTGCCGCCGAGGGAGATGATGCCGCTGGTGACGCCGGCGTTGCGCATCGCGGCGATGGCGTAGTCAGACGCGCAGCCCTTGGCCACTGCGCCGAAGGTGATCTCCGTCCCGGCGGGGAAGGAGACGGCGTAGGAGCCGGAGCTGGGAAAGCTCGTAAGCACCATCTTGTCAAAGGCGCGGCGCGCGAGATCCTGCGCGAGCTCCTCATCGGACGGGACGTAGTACCGCCCGTCGGTGAAGCCCCAGCGCTTTATGACGGGGTAGAGCGAGAGGTCGAGCGTGCCGCCGCTCTGGTTATACACGGTCTGCGCGGTGCTGAGCATCTTGGCCACCTGACCGGAGACGGAGACGTTCGCGCCTTCGGCGTGGTTGATGGCGTAGGTCGTGCTCGTCTCAACATCGGGGTCGAGCATCGAGTCCATAGAGGTGATGACGCTCTGCGCGGCGCTGAGCCCGGCTTCGGCCTTATTGCCGTAGGCCGTCAGCGTCATGACGGTGTCCATCGCGAATACCTGCTTCTGGTACATTTTCGTCTCACCGCAGGCGGAGAGGGGCAGCAGCATGCACAGGCAGAGCAGCGCCGCGGCGATTCTGTGAAAGACGTTTATGTGCTTCATACGATATATCCTTTTTCTGAAAAATATGCCTTCCAAAAAAGGCTTCAAAAAGCCGCAAACCGCTATTTACTTTGCGCGGAAGTTTTGGTATAATAATTCCCGCAGTAATCATGGCCGCTGCTTTTGTATCCGAAACAACAATCAGTATACCATATATTGCGGTAAATGTAAATATGTGCCCGTAGCTCAGCTGGATAGAGCGTCGGACTCCGACATACGCGGCGCGTAGAGTATCGGAAATCCGCAAGCGGTTGAAGGCACTGGCACAGAGCGCAGCGAAAACAAAAAAGCGATACGTCTTTGACTACTGTTTGACCACCAAAAGCAAAAAAGCAGACCCACGCCGACCGGCGCAGGCCGAACATACGTGCCCGTGGCGCAGCTGGATAGCGCGTCGGACTCCGACTCCGAAGGTCGCAGGTTCGAATCCTGTCGGGCATACCAAGTTAAAAGCTACATTTTAGCCGTAAGGCTAAGATGTAGCTTTTTCTTTGCTGCCGCTACGGCAGCCCGTAATAAGTTCATAAACAGATTGCTTTGTGCGAACAGTGAGGCATTCAAAAAATACCGGACTTCGCTATACTCCCAGCATTCTATAACTCTGCCGTGCGCATACAGCTGCGATAAACAAGACAGCTCATAAGCAACGCGCAGCAAGCATCATCGTCGGAGAAATCGAGCTTTGTCATATCCTGTATTTTATTCAGCCTATATTTCAGCGTGCTGCGGTCTATAAACAGCGCGGCGGCAGTGTCGGTCATGCTTCTGCCGTTAGAGAGATAGACCTCAAGCGTACGCAGATATTCAGAACTGTTTTCCGCGTCGTATTTATGCAGCACCAAAAGCTCACTGAGGATAAGACTTCCCAGCGGATCGTTGCGGGCAGCAGTTTCTGCCATAAGCTCCGGCAGCAAAAGCTCCGTGCGGCAGAGCTTCTCTCCACGGCCAAGCGAAGCGCCGAGACAGTTCACGACCCTTGCCTGCTTTATATACGTCTCCCTCTCGGTGATGTCCGAAAACACCATCGAACAGCCGCAGCGAAGAGAATACTTCTCGCAGAAGGAACGAAGATAACCCAACTTTTTCTGTACAGAGTTGTGATCTGACACGTCGAAATTGCACAGTATTGCAAGAAATTCATTTTTCCTGACAATGCTGTAGGAGTCTGGACGGTCGATGCTGAAACAATTACACGCAGCTTTGAGAGAGACAGCGGGATTCTTTTCGTCCGACTGAAAATTCAGCGCGATATACGGGGCGGAAACAAGCGCGCGGCGCTTGTAAGAGGGCAGCAGTGCCGACACGAGGGCGGATATGTCAGGATCCGTGTCAAACAGCAGGTGGGATATAACGTCGGAGGAGTTGGCGCTCTCGGGCTTCAGCGACAGTTCCCCGGTATAGATGTACCGGCAGAAGTTCTCAATTTGAAAAAGCAGGGCTGCGGCATTATCTGCCTGCTCTTCAGAGGCATACATGGTTATGCCGACGGCAACGGGGATACCGTCCCAGCTGATCAGTTTGGCCGTAGAAATGTATCCGTCTACGGTGACGCTTTTCATCCTGCGGTCATAGATATCCGCAAAAAGCTGCTGGAATATCTGCTTTTTCGCGGCACGATAACTGTCGGCAGCTACCGTGCGGGGAAGCTCGCTGCGCCCGGACAGTCCACAGCCGCCGAAGTCGATAAGCTCGACAAATATGCCCGAGAATTCGTTAAGCCTGACGAGCATCTTCTGCGCATTTTCATAATTGCGCAGCTCATTTAGGAGAACAGCGCAGAGTTCCTTCTGAAAGCTTGTGCTCATATTGATTTTCCTCCCACCCGTTTGGCGGTTTCAATAAGCATGAGCTGCTGGAGAAAAGAAAACGCGGCGGCCCTATCGGTTAAATCAAGCTGGCACAACTCATTTATTTTCTCAATGCGGTTAAGCACGGTGTTCTTATGCACCTTTAGTTTGCCGGCTGTTGCGGAGAGTCTGCCGCCCGAACTGGCGTACATCTTTGCCGTTTCGCAGTATACCGGATCCAGAGACAGCAGCTTCATAGTCTCGGGCTGGATACAGCTTTCGACCGGGAAGAGCTCAAGCATGCGCATGCATATCACATCCTGATAAATATCCGTGAATCTGACAATGGGCTTATCCATCGCCGCGACGGAAAGCGCCTCCATGGCCTGCGCACAGTGCGCGCTTATACAGCTGCTGCAAAAGAACACATCCGATATGGCCCCGTACAGATTGTAGCGGCCTGCAACATCATTAAGTATGGCTTCAAATTTGTGCAGCCCAGCCTCGGTGCAGTTATATTTTATCAGATAAAGATAGGAATCCTGATAAGTCGTACCTGTTACGGAATCACCGCCGCGGCATATGAGGTCCTGCACGTATTTCAGCGTCGCAAGTGAGGCATTATAGGCCGAAAGCGCCACGAAAACATACGGTGGCTTATACTGCGCCGCGAAGGCCTCCTCCTCCAGCTTCGACACGGTGTCGGGACTGAGAAAATGGGTGATGTCCAAAACCATGGACGCCGTATCGGCGAGACGGTTCTTCTGCTCGTTACGCGCAAGAGTTTCGATAGCGTTTATCATTATATCGTTGAATTCAACGACATCCTCTGGGACGGCATCTAAAATCATTGTTCCCATATAGCCGATAAGTGAGCCGTTCAGCTTCACCGGTCCGCAGGCCTGATGATAAACGGCACAGTTCCCGCTGTCAAAGATAGCGGAACGGCCGAGGGCGTTCATCTGCTCCTGATATATAAGATAATTCCCGCCGTCTATCTCCTCCTGACTTGCACAGCCGTTGGACGCGAAGCTCTCCCACGCGTCAAAGTAAAACGGCCGGCACGGCAGCGCATTGGCGACAAGCTTGAACGACGTATCGAAGTAATTGAGGGGGAGCTGGAACAGTTCAAACACTCTTGCAAACATATCCTGCACCGTTGCATGCGCAAATATCATGTCCAGAACCGTTTCACGCAGAATGTCGTTATCCAGATGCCGCACGGTTTTTCCCTCCTTTTATCAGACGGTCACATTCAGATTTTATCACAGCATAAAGAGCTTGTCAAAAAATCCACGCAAACATTTTGGGGAAAAAGTCACGGTGTTTACCGCGTTCGTCACAATCAGACGATATCCGAAATTCACCTAAATTCAAGGGGGATTTGCCAATTGTGAATTTTGAAGCAAATTTTGTGATGATGTCTCCACAAAACGCATATTGCTTTTACTTTCACAATACCCTATGATAAAAGCGCGAAAAGGGAAGAAGCTTCCCGAACGGGCGAAACTTAAAAAGTTCGTTCTCCTGATCCGGACAGTTTGAACGATTTTGAAGGTTTTGACGATTTTGAACAAAATGGAGAAAGACCTAATATGAACGGATTTGTCGTACATCAGGAAATAACCGATTGGAAAAACAAGAAGATCAACTATTCAAAGCTCT
>CAKTPR010000035.1 GCA_934591725.1 uncultured Oscillospiraceae bacterium | reverse complement strand
TGTGTTATTATCTGGACATGAACAGAAACTACCAAAAGGAACTGGACAAGATCATCCAGAAGCGCGGCAAAAAGCTGCCGCGTGTTTTGCTCCACAGCTGCTGCGGGCCGTGCTCAAGCTCTGTGCTTGAATATCTGACGCAGTATTTTGACGTGACCTTGCTGTGGTATAACCCGAACATCTACCCCCAGCAGGAGTTTGACCGCCGCTTCAAAACTCAGGTAAAGCTCATTGAGGACATGGGCCTCGCAGATAAGGTAAGCGTTCTGGCCGAGCCGAGAAAAAGCGAGGATTATTACGCGCGCATAAAAGGGCTGGAGAATGAACCGGAGGGCGGAAAGCGCTGCACCGAGTGCTTCCGTGTGCGTCTGCTCGAAGCGGGCAGACTCGCCAAGCACTACGGTTTTGACTATTTCTGCTCAACGCTGACGCTCTCGCGCCATAAGGACGCGGTGAGGATAAACACGATCGGCGAAGAGGTAGGGCGCATGGTCGGCGTGAGCTGGCTGCCGTCCGACTTCAAGAAGCGCGACGGGGAGAACCGCTCCATCGAGCTGTGCGAGAAGTATAATGTTTACCGCCAGCTCTATTGCGGCTGCGAGTTCTCGCTCAAGCACCGTGAGGAAGTCGCGCGCGAAATGGCGGAAGGCCGGGAGGAAAAGACAAATGAAAATGAATAATACCGCGCGCTCGATCACCGCTGCTGCCGTCGTCGGCGCGGCGTATGCAGCACTTACGATGCTGCTCGCCCCAATAAGCTACGGCGCGATACAGGTGCGCGTGTCCGAGGCGCTGTGTATACTGCCGTACTTCCTGCCGTGCACGGCGTGGGGGCTGTTCGCCGGCTGCGCGATAGCGAATGTGCTGACAGGCAACATCTTTGATATCATATTCGGGTCGCTCGCGACGCTTGCGGCGGTGCTCACCGCGGCACGTCTCGGTCAGGGGAAGCACACCCTGCTCAGCGAGTTTCTGGCATGCAGCGCAAACGTCGTGATAAACGCGGTCGTCATCGGCGCGGTGATAACCGAGGCGTATAACGGCCAGAAGGTGTTCGCGCACCCGGAGGTGTTCGCGCTGAACGCCCTGTACATCTTCCTCGGCGAGGCCGCAGTGATGTATCTGATCGGCCTGCCGCTGATGAGGTATCTTCCGGAAAAGAAATTTTTCCGTGATCTTATAGAAAAATTCAAGGATTGAAATATCACACCGAGGAGGTAAGGACATGAAAGTAAGGAAAGCTATAATCCCCGCAGCCGGTCTCGGAACGAGACTGCTGCCGAACACCAAGAGCATCCCCAAGGAGATGCTGCCGCTGGTGGACAAGCCCGTCCTCCAGTACATCGTAGAGGAAGCGGTCGCGGCAGGCGTTGAGGAGATCCTCATCATCACCAACCGCGGCAAGTCCCCGATCGAGGATTATTTTGACTATGCCCCCGATCTTGAGGCACGTCTGATGGCCGACGGCAAGGAGAAGGAAGCCCGCACCGTGCGCGAGGTCGCAGACATGGCGGATGTGTACTTCCTGCGCCAGAAGGAGACGAAGGGTCTGGGGCACGCGATTTGGCGCGCGAAGAGCTTCGTCGGCGACGAGCCTTTCGGAATACTGCTGGGCGACGATATAATGCTCAGCGACACGCCGGTGCTCAAGCAGCTTGTCGACGCCGCCGAGACGAACCACTGCAGCGCCATCGCCATCAGGGAGTTCCCCGGTGAGGAGATATGCAAGTACTCCTCCGTCAAGCTCGAAGAGAAGCTCTCCGACCGCGTATACCGCATTGGCGACATGAACGAGAAGCCGACCATGGCGGAGCGCCTTTCAAACTATGCCATCATGGGACGCTACGTCCTGACCCCGGCGATCTTCGATATCCTCGCGAACACCGCCCCCGGCCGCAACAACGAGATCCAGCTCACCGACGGTATGAAGCAGCTGTGCCATGTCGAGCCAATGTGCGCCGTGGACTTCGAGGGCCGGCGCTACGACACCGGCAACCTCAAGGGCTATCTGGAATCGATAATCGACTTTGCGCTGAAGAACGAGGAGGCCGGTGAATGGCTGCGCCAGTTCATCATCGACAAGGCGGAAATGCTGAAGTAAAAAGCGGTTCTGCGGCAATAGCTGGGGCAGAGCAAAACGAAGTCTGAGGGCTGCGGCAAAAAATTGCCGCAGCCCATTTTTTATTCTTCGTAAGTCCTTATTATGCTCTCGGCGACGGTGCGCAGCTTTACGCAGCTGTCCATCGCGGAGCGCTCAAGGAAGCGGTGCGCTTCGTCCTCGCTCATTTTGAGCCGGGAGATGAGCAGCAGCTTTGCGCGGTTGATGAGCCGCGCATCGTCGAGCTTGCCGCGCAGAGCGGCGTACTCGCTGCGCGAGCGGCTGAGCCGCCCGCAGGCGGCAAAGAGCTGCGGCAGCACACATTGCAGCTGCGCCCACGCGGCGCAGAACACGCCGAGCTCAACGCAGGCGCGGCGGTCAAAGTCCCCGGCGCTCAGCAGGAGCACGGCAAGGCAGCCCTTTTTATACGCCGTGGGAGCGAAGCTCAGGGCGGCTTCATCGGTGATGACAAGGATATCCGCCGGGTGCAGGATCAGCGCGCGCTCAAGGCTCGCGCCCTTCGGGACGCCGGAGATGCCGGAAACGAACCTGCCCATCCCGGCTGCGCGCACGGCTTCGGCAAGCGGCTCGGCCGCGCCGGAGATCATCATGCTGTATTTGCCCGCGCTCTCGCTCATGCGCACACCCCCTTTCCCGGTGGAGTATAATTATACTTTATTATAGCATATCTATCGGCACAGAGCAATGCGCCGGTTTATTTTGCGTGGATATTTATGAACTCCGCCTTGAGCTTGGAGTACATTATCTTCTGGCTGCTGTACAGGCCGAAGTAGCCGGAGAGCATATAGGCAATGCCGCAGGCGAGCGCGAAATATACAAGGTCGGTCGAGCCGAAAAGCTCGATGCTCAGGACGATGGACGCGACGGGGCAGTTGACCGCACCGCAGAACACGCAGATGAGTCCGAGCGCCGCGGCAAAGCCCGCGGGGATGCCGAGGAGCGAACCGAGGACGCAGCCGAGAGTCGCGCCGATGAAGAAGGTCGGGACGACCTCGCCGCCCTTGAAGCCGCAGCCGATGGTTATCGCCGTGAGGGCGAGCTTCCAGAAGAAAGCGTCGGGCTTTGCCTGCCCCTCCTCAATGGCACGTTTGATTATATTCATGCCGGCTCCGTTATAGTCGCCGGTGCCGAGGATCGCGGTGATGAGCACGACGAGCGCGCCGCCCGCCGCGATGCGCAGGTATGGGTTCTTTATGAGCTTTGCAAACAGGTGCTCCGTCTTGTGCATCGACAGGCAGAACACCGTGCTCATAAGCGAGCAGACTACCGCAAGCGCCGAGACCTTCAGCAGCATAAGCTCGGAGATCGGCTCGATGACAACGTCAAAATGCGTCGGGGCGACGCCGAAGATGCGCGCCATCTCCAGCGCGAAGAGCGAGGCCACGATGCAGGGGACGAGCGCGGAATAGTATATGACGCCTACGCTTATGACCTCAAGAGCGAAAAGCGTCGCGGTGAGCGGTGTGCCGAAGAGCGCGGCGAACACGGCGCTCATGCCGCAGAGCGTCGCAAGGCGCATATCCTTATCGTCAAGGTGAAAGGCCCGGCCGATATAGCAGCCGAGGCTGCCGCCTATCTGGAGCGCCGCGCCCTCGCGCCCGGCGCTGCCGCCGAAGAGGTGGGTTATGGTCGTGGAAATGAAAATCGCCGGGACGAGCATCAGCGGCACCTTATCACCGAAATGTATGGAGTCGATGATGGCGTTGGTGTTCTCGTTCTCCATCTTGGTGAGCCGGTAGAGCCCCGCGATGAGAAGACCCGATACCGGCAGGAGAAGCAGCAGCCACGGATGCGCCGTGCGCGTATTCGTCGCCCAGCTGACGCTGAGGTTGAAGGCCGTGCCGACAAGGCCGCCGACGATACCCGTCACGCCCGCGATAAAGAGCCACTTGACGAAAGTCCATATATACTTCCAAGCAGCTTTGGATTCATACTTAATAAAATTCATGAAATATCTGTCCTTTTTCTCACGCTGACCTCGCCGAAGCGTATGGTCTCGCGCTCCCCTCCGCGCTCCACGATGAGCGCATAGTCCCCGTCGATACCGACGGCGCGTGCGTTATACACCGTATCGCCGCGCGTATATGTTACCTCGCAGCCGACTGTTGCGCAGCGGGCGCGGTACTCCTCAAGAAATGCTTCCGGCTCTCTGAGCCAAAGCGCGTACATCTTATCAAGGCTCTCTATGAGCCGCGCGGAAAACGCGCCGATGTCCCATGTTCTCCCCGAAGCGAGGTACAGGGACGCGGCAATATCCCGCAGCTCCGGCGGGAACTGCGCCGTGTTGACATTCACGCCCATGCCCATGACGACGCAGAAGCCGCCGGGCGTGGTGCAGCCCTCGGTCAATATGCCGCAGAGCTTGCGTCCGTCGAGCAGGACATCGTTCGGCCACTTGATGGAGACGCCAAGCTCCGGCCACGCTTCAAGGCAGCGGCACAGAGCGACGGCGGCGCAGGATGTAAGACTCACAGTCTTTTCCGGAGGACAATCAGGCCGCCAGAGCATCGACAGGTACAGCCCGCCTTCGGGCGAGAGAAAGCTGCGTCCAAGCCGCCCGCGTCCCGCGGTCTGCTCGCTTGCCCAGAGCACCGTCCCATCGGGCGCGCCCTGCGCGGCAAGCTTCTTGAGCGCGTTATTGGTCGAGTCTACGCTGTGTGCGTACAGTACCGGCGCGGCGCGCTCCGCGTCGAGCCGGGTGAAGCCATAGTTATCCATTGATTACCCTCAGCGCCTCATGCACTGCACCCGCGCTGCCGGCGACGATGGAGCTCTTACGGCCGTCCATAGGCAGTTCGCTTCCGTCAGCGGCGAGGGCGATGCCGCCCGCCTCGCGCACGATGAGCATACCCGCGGCAAAGTCCCAGAGCGACACGCTCTGCTCAAAATACACACCCGCGCGCCCCGCGGCGGCGGAGCAGAGGTCGAGCTCCGCGGAGCCCTCGCGGCGGATATCCAGAGAGGCGATGAAGAGCTTTTTGATCGTCTCAAAGGTCTCGTCGGCAAGCTCCGGCCTGTATGGAGACGTGCCGCAGCAGACAACAGTCTCCGACAGCGGCGCATCCTCGACGTGGATCGGGCGGCCGTTGAGCCATGCGCCCTCGCCGGAGAGCGCGGTGAACTGCTCGTCCAGATAGGGATTGTACACCGACGCCGCGCGCAGCTCGCCGCGGCTCATATACGCAACGGATATGCAGCTGTGCCCGAAGCCGCGGACGAAGTTCATCGTCCCGTCGATGGGGTCGATGATGAAAAGATGCTCCGCGTCCGTCGGGTCCTGCTGCCCGTTCTCCTCGCAGAAGAAGTGTGCGCCCAGAACGTCACGGCTCAGCCGCTGCATGAGCAGCTCCTGTATGCGCCGGTCGTACTGCGTGACAACATCGCGGTGCCCGCTCTTACACTCGGCAAGTATCCCGTGCGCCTGCATCATCAGCTCCGCCGCCTCGCGCTGCGCGGCGGTGATATGTTCAAGAACATTTCTGTCAAATTCACTGCTCATCTTGATATAACTCCGTTTTATGCCGTTTTCCTTCTGAAAAGGCAGTATTCCTCCACGTCGTCCGCTTTCTTTTCATAGCCCGACGCCTTGCATACAAGGTCATAATTCTCATTGATAAGCGCGTCGTCCTCGTCTTTGGCAGAGCAGACTATCCACTCCGTTTTACGCGTTCTGACGGCTTCGTTCATCTCATCGAACATCTCGTCAAGCGGGATGTTCAGCTTGCAGAAGAAGCGGGTGACAGGCACGGCTCCGGTCTCCGTGTACAGGCCGAGGTCAAGGCAGCCGTAATTGAGAAGCGTCTGCTCCTCGGACTGCGCGATCTCATCGGCAAAGCGCCTGAGCCACAGTTCGTCCCTGTCCTGCTTCATGTAGTAGGAATTGAAGGAGACGCAGTGCGCAAAGCCCGCCGCGCACAAGAGCGTCACGGCGGCAAGCGCCGCAAAGCCCTGTCTGCCGGGGCGCTTCAGTCCCTTTTCGCGCCATGCATCGCCCAGCTTTTCGGCCTTCTCCGCCAGCACGATAAAGCCGAAAACCGACAGCGCCGCCATACCGTAGGCATAGTATTCAAACGCGATGCCGCCGACATAGATGAAGAACACATTGCAGAAATACAGACTGAACATTCCCCATTTGAACGCCGGGGCATACTTTGAGCGGATCACCGCGACAGCGCCGACGATCGCGATCACCAGAAACAGCATGTTCTGGTAGAATGCACCGGCAAGGAAGAACAGATACTTGAGCAGGGATTTCTCCACGGCGTAAAGGAAAAGGTTATTATAGAAATACACGGTGAACATATCGCCAAGCGCGTTGTTCACGGCAAAATATATGATACACGGCAGCGACGCCGCGGCGGCTCCGCAGACGAACATACCCGCTGCGCAGCCGAGCCGTTTCCAGCTGCGCCGCTTTATCAGCAGCACAGCAGTGAAAACAACATAGCCGATATAAATGCCGAGCAGCGTAAACTTGCTCCAGAGCAGACACGCGGCAGATGCGCCCAAGATGAATATCCCGCTCGGGCTTGGGATGCAGTCGCCGCTTTTGAAGTAAGACTTCAGCATGCAGTATATAGGCAGATAGACAAGCGCAAGCTCCAGCTCCTCAACGCTGCCGCCGTAGTAAAAGGAATAGCTCCCGCACAGCACCGCCGCGATGATGGGCATCAGAATGAGCGCAGTCCTGCGGCGCAGGAACAGCAGCGCTGAATCATACGCCAGCGCGAGAAATCCCGTCAGGCAGAGCACCTCAAGTATATATACGCCGAGAAAGGTCTTGCCTGAAATGAGATAGCACAGCCCATAGAGGAAATACAGCAGTATCCCCTTCTGCTCATATATGTCCCGGTAGACGACCTTGCCGCTGAACATCGCCTTGCCGGTCGTGAAGAAGCAGTTCGCGTCGTTCCAGTTATTGAAGGGATAAAGCGGGGAACTCCGCGAGCACAGGCCGATCAGCAGCGTTGAGATCAGCAGAAAGTATATAACTGTCAGCAGCTTCTGCCGCCGGGCAACCTCCGCCGCGGTACTGCCGTTTTCAAGTTTATCCCCGATTGCGGGCGCTGAGTGCCGTATATCCGCCATGCTGACACCTCTTCGTTCTTTTTCGTATTGTTTACAGCGGTTAGAATACTACGATCATGCGCGAAAATCAAGCTTTCCCGGCATTTTACCCCTTTTGTATTGCGCGCGGGTGTGGTATAATTTTATAGTTTTTGTTTTCCCGAAAGGAGAGGTGCCATGTTATCTGACATAGAGATCGCCCAGGCCTGCGAAATGCTCCCCATAACGGAGGTCGCGGACAGGCTCGGCATTGAAAATAAATACCTCGAACAGTACGGCAGGTACAAGGCAAAGGTCGATCTGTCTCTGCTGGATGAGCACGCGGATCACGAGGGTAAGCTCATCCTCGTCACAGCCATCACGCCCACGCCAGCCGGTGAGGGCAAGACGACCACGGCCATCGGCCTTGCCGACGGGCTGCGCCGCATAGGCAAGAACGCGGTGATCGCCATGCGTGAGCCGTCGCTCGGCCCGGTGTTCGGCATAAAGGGCGGCGCGTGCGGCGGGGGCAGGGCGCAGGTCGTCCCGATGGAGGACATTAACCTCCACTTCACCGGCGATATCCACGCCATAGGCGCGGCGAACAACCTCCTCGCCGCGATGCTCGATAACCATATATATCAGGGAAACGCCCTTAACATCGACCCTGAGAGCATCACATGGACGCGCTGCGTAGACATGAACGACCGCCAGCTGCGCTGTGTGCGCGACGGGCTCGGCGGCAGGACGGGCGGCGTGCCGCGGGACGACCGCTTTGAGATAACCGTCGCGACGGAGACGATGGCGATCTTCTGCATGGCAAGCTCCGTTGACGACCTCAAGGCGCGCCTTGCACGCATCATCGTCGGCTACACCTATGACGGAAAGCCCGTCACCGCGGGCGACCTCAAGGCCGTCGGCGCGATGGCGGCGCTATTGAAGGACGCGATAAAGCCGAACCTTGTGCAGACCCTTGAGGGAACTCCCGCCTTTGTTCACGGCGGGCCGTTTGCAAACATCGCCCACGGCTGCAACAGCGTCACCGCAACGCGCATGGCCATGCGCCTCGGCGGCTACGCCGTGACCGAGGCGGGCTTCGGCGCTGACCTCGGTGCGGAGAAGTTCCTCGATATAAAGTGCCGCCTCGCGGGGCTCACGCCCTCAGCCGTTGTCGTCGTGGCGACGGTGCGCGCGCTCAAGATGCACGGCGGGCTTGCTAAGGATGAGCTTTCGCACGAAGACATTGCGGCGCTTGAGCGCGGGCTGCCGAACCTTCTGCGGCACGTGGCGAACATGAAGGATGTCTACGGTCTGCCGACCGTCGTCGCGATAAACCGCTTCCCGACCGATACCGATAAGGAGCTTGATCTGGTGCGCGAACGCTGCCGCGGGCTCGGCGTGAATGTCGCGCTGAGCGATGTATGGGCGCAGGGCGGCGCGGGCGGCACGGAGCTTGCCGAGGCCGTAGTAAAGCTCTGCGAGGAGCCCTGTGATTTCCGCTTTGCATACAGCCTTGACGGCGGCATTGAGGACAAGCTGCGTGCTGTCGTGCAGCGCGTCTACCGCGGGCGGGACATTGACGTTCTTCCCGAGGCCGCCGCACAGATAGACCGGCTCACGGCGCTCGGCATGGCGCATATGCCCGTGTGCATCGCGAAGACGCAGTACAGCTTCTCCGACGACAAGACCAAGCTCGGCGCGCCGGAGGACTTCACCGTGACCGTGCGCGAGGTCAAGGTCTCCGCCGGGGCGGGCTTCATCGTCGCGCTGACGGGCGACGTGCTCACGATGCCGGGGCTTCCGAAGTCCCCCGCCGCGGAGCGCATAGACGTTGACTGCACCGGGAAGATATCCGGACTGTTCTGAAATGAAAAGCAAGGAGCGCTGCCCGAAAGGACAGCGCTCTACGCTTACTTTATACTCGTTTGTATCATCAGACGCAGCCGACGGTGAGAAGAATATTCGCAAAGGGGCGCTCCTCGCCGGTCGATATCGCCAGCTCTACGATGGGGTCGCAGCAGGCGTCATAAAACCCATATCTCCCCAGCATCTTTACCGGAACGTCCGGGAGCAGTTTTCTGAATTCGCCGAAGATAGGCGGCTCCTCGCCAGACTCCGGGAGCATGAGCTCCATCGATTCAAATTTCTCAACGCTCAGCAGTGCCTCAAGTACCTCCGGCACAGTCGGCTTTCCCGGCGTCAGGCCGAGATATATCCGGTGTGCGTTGGGGGCTTTTGCCTTCAAGGGGTAGTTCCCGTCGGCGATCAGTACCTTGCTGCCGTGGCCGCACAGGGAAAGATACTGCATTATTTCCGGATGAATAAGCTTTCCTTTCAGCATTGTGCTTCTATCTCCTCTTTTCTGAGCTTACCGAGTGCGCCGCCGGGATGGCAGCGCACATAGCTGATGCTGTCCCAATTTTTCTCCGCCTGAAGCGCCACAGACAATGCCTGAAGCGTGACCATCTCGGCAAGCACGGAGGCTCTCGGCGCGCGGTTGAGCGGCCCGCCCTCGTTCTTCACACCCGCGAAAAGGAACGCGTCGCTGTTCTTGGCAAGCCAGCTCTCCGAATTCCCGGATACGCCGATGACCTTGCAGCCGTTATTCTTCACGGCGATGACCGTTGCCTTGAGCTCTGCAGTCTCACCGGAATTTGAGATCGCGATCACCGTGTCTCCGGCGCAGAGCTGTCCGCATGAGCCGTGGACGGCTTCGGTGCCGTGGAGGTAGTAGGCCGGGTTGCCCGTGGACGACAGGAGAGACGCCGCATAGGTGGCCACATGGCTGCACTTGCCGATGCCTGTGACGTGTATTCTCCCGCCCGCTGCCTGCGAGGCAAGGATGATACCGGCAGCATCCTCATAGCTGTCCGCCGAAAGGCCTGCGGCGAAAGCGTCACATTCCGCTCTGACAGATGCGAGAAACTGCTCCGTCTGTTTTCTGCTGTTTTCTTTAAGCATAATAATTTTCCTCACTTAAGTGCGTCGAGCTGCGCGGGATCAAAGGCGCTGAAGCCGCGCTCACGCATGAGCGCCTGCACCTCGCCGACATCCGGCAGACTTGGGATGGCGCCCATTCTCGTCACCGTTATGGCGGCGGCGTGGCTTGCAAAGCTCAGTGCGTCGCCTTCGCTCAGCCCGGCAGTAAGCCCGGTGCAGAAGGAGGCGACGAACGAATCCCCGGCGGCGGTGGTATCCGTCACGTTTTGCATGCGGACGCTTGCGGTACGGCTAATCCCGTTGGAATCGGCGGCAGCCGCTCCGTTTTCGCCCATCGTGACGATGAGCTTTTTCACGCCGCGCTGCGCGAACCAACCGGCGACTGCTTTCAAATCATCCTCGTTCACGCCGTCTGACACGTCTATTCTGCGCCCGGATATCAGTGCGGCCTCGTGCTCATTGGGCGAGAGGAAGGTCACGCATGAGAGCAGCTCATCGGCCAGGGGCGCTGCCGGAGCCGGGTTGAGCATCACAGGTACGCCCGCCTCATGCGCCCAGCGCGCGACAGTTTCGGTGATCTCCATGGGCAGCTCAAGCTGCATGAGAACGATATCAAAGCTCCCTATCTCATCCTTGAGCCAGGAGATATGCTCCGCGGTAAGCGTATAATTTGCGCCGGGGCAGACCGTTATCCTGTTGCGCGCGTCATGCTCGCTGACTTCGAGCGTGATGTGCCCGACGCCGGAGGCTTCATTCTCATCGACTGTGACGTGCGAGACGTCCACGCCGGCAGCGCTCACGGCACTGACCATACGGCGGCCGAAGTCGTCCGCACCGACGCGGCCGGCCATAGTCACTGCCGCGCCCAGCCGCGCGCACTGCACGGCCTGATTTGCGCCCTTGCCGCCGGGAGCCGTGCGGAAGCTGAGCCCGATGACCGTTTCACCCTCTGCGGGCGCACGGCGCGTCGATGCGATCAGATCCATCATAAAGCTGCCGACAACGAGTATTCTCGGTTTCTTTAACACTATCTTCCTCCTGCGGGGTTTATCCCAGCTTTATCAGATACTTGAGTGCCTCGTGGCGGCGAAGGCTGTCATAGGCATTCGCAATGTTTTCAAGCGGAACGGGCTTATCCATATCGTACCAGAGTCCGGCGTCGAGCTTGCCCTGAAGGATCATTGACTGTACCTCGCCGTTACTCTCCTCCTCGTCGTAGCCGTCAGAGTACAGGCGGAAGCTGTTCGCGGCGTTGAAGGGATTTATGGCATAACCGGCGCGGCCGTTCCAGCCGTATACACCGAGCGTGCCGTCCTTTTTCAGCAGCGGCAGAAGGCGGTTCACGTTATCGCTCGCGCCGACGCCGTCCAGGATCATATCGAACTTTTCGCCGCGGTGCTTTTCAAGTACCCTCTCGGACAGCTTCTCGTCCCGGTAGTTATGGAAGGCGCATATGGCCAGCTTTTCAAAATCGCCCCTGCGCTTCCCGCTTCCGACGACGGTGACCTCTGCGCCGAGGTTCACAGCGTTGGCGCAGTGCGCCAGAGCGTTGGCCCCGGAGCCGATAAGCAGCAGGCGCGTACCGGCGCCGATGCCGATGCGCCTGTCATAGGACAGCGTCTCGCGCCATGTGATTATCATGGGCGCGGTCTTTTCGTCTATAGCCGGGTGGATGATCTGATTCACGCGGTATTTTGTCCACTGGCTTTCCTCGACGCCGTCGCGCCGCATCTGCCAGTGATCCTTCGCTATGCCGTATTCCGCGAAGCCGCCCCAGTTGCTGAACACTCCGCTTTTCGCATCGCCCGGATAGCCGACGCGGCTGACAAGATCGCCGAGTTTATAATTCTTCACCTTTGCGCCGAGCTCTACGACGCGGCCGACGCTCTCATGCCCCAGAACGGTCGGGAAGGTCACCGGGTACGGATGCTGCCCGTCCATCAGGTGAATGTCGGTACCGGCGCAGGTGGAGCCATAGCACATTCTGCACAGAACGTCATAAGGCCCAAGCTCCGGCATGGGGAGATCAAGAACTTCAAGCTTACCTAAAGCGGTAACTACTGCTGCTTTCATTGAGATACACCCAGCAGCTCTTCAAGGCCGCTGCCCTCGCTTATCAGGCCGACCTTTGCAGCATACATACACAGCTCCGCTGCCACGGCGTCAGTTACCGCTAAGCCTTCCGCATTGTATTTCTCAAAGTTTTTATATTCTATTTCTCCGGGCAGATACAGTTCCTTGACACCGGGAGCCTTACGGCTTTCCTTTATCATATGAACGTAGCTGTCCGCGCGTTTCTTGAATTCATCGATCGGCATGAATTTTGCCGGGTCGATAATTATAACGCAGAAACCCGTGTCCTCTTTTGTAAGCGGCTCGACCGTGCCGGTATCCGTGCCGAAAGCCGCGCCTGACAGCACCGCGCTGAGCACATCGACCATCACCGCGAGGCCATAGCCCTTGTGCCCCGCTATCGGGAGAACGGCATGGGCTTTTGCCGGATCGGTCGTCGGGTTGCCGTCTATGTCGTTTGCCCAGCCTTCCGGTATGCTGCGGCCTTCACGAAGGGCGGCCTGTATCTTTCCCATAGCGACGCCGCTCGTGGACATATCTAGAACCATCGGGCAAGCCTTGTCCGTCGGAACGCCGACGATGATAGGATTCGTGCCGATGAGCGCGTCCGCGCCGCCGAACGGAGCCATTGACGGAAGCGTATTGCAGCAGACGATGCATATCACATCATCCTCCGCCGCGCGGCAGCCGTAGTATGCGCCGCAGCCTATATTGCCGCTGTGCTCGGCAACACCGATGCCGATGCCGAACTCTCTGGCCTTTTTGAGTACATCGTCATAGGCCTTGTTTACGGCCACTATACCGGAGCCGTTGCCGCAATCGTATTTTACTATTGCTCCGCTGTCTCTGACCGTCTTTATCTCAGGCTGCGCGACCATGCTGCCGTTTTCGAGCTGTCTTATGTACAGGATCAGCCTTGAAAGGCCGTGCGAATACACGCCCGTGAAGTCCGAATGGGTCACGACCTTACCTACGGTGTCCGCATCCGCAGCGCACATCCCGTAAGCTTTAAGGATCGTTCTGATAAGTCTTCTTTCATCATCATAGCTTATGATCATATAAAAGCCCTCACAGCAAAAATCATAAAAAATAATATATTGCGGGAAGCGTGAACAAGCTTGCTACCGTCGAAAGGAAAACAAGCTGAGACGCGCACTTTACGTCCGCCTTATACTGCTCGGCAAGGATGGCGGTTATTATTGCGACAGGCATGGCGACCATGATGACCGTCACCCGCACTATCTCCTCGCTGACGCCGAGGATCCTCAGCACCAGCAGGGTAAGCAGCGGCAGCACGAGCAGCCTGACTGCCGAGCCCAGAATATTCCGCCAGTCAAACAGCCCTTTAAGCTCTATATCCGCAAGCATCGTGCCGATCAGCAGCACGGAAATAGGCATTACACAATTGCCGAAGCGCGTTATCGCTTCGGCGACCGGCCCCGGTATATCCGCCTGAAACGCCGTGAGCAGCATCCCTATGAGCAGGGCAACAAAGCAGGGGTGAGTAAGAAAAGCTTTTACCCCCTCTGTTTTGCTTACGGCGACGAACTGCGACAGGCCAAGCGTCCATGTGAAAAACACTATCGGGATAAGCGCCATAGAAGCATAAATTATGGCTTCGCTTCCCCATAAAGCCTGTATCACCGGAAAGCCGAGGAAATGCGCATTTGAGACGATTGTGGAATAGATAAATATCTTTTTCTGTCCCGGTTCAAATTTGCGGTAAATTATCCTGCCGAGCAGCCACGCCGATATCAGCACCAGCGAATAGATCACGATTATCGGCAGCCCGGTCTTTATCTTCTCGAACGGGACGTGCTCACAGAAGGACGAGAGGACATTGCACGGCAGTATCACCTTTACGAATATGTCCGTGATCTCCCTGCGTCCTTCTGCTGAAAGCATTTTTCTTTTCCCGCATATAAATCCTACAGCCAGCATGCAGAGCATACAAAGCTGCATCTTTATCATGGATAGATCCACAGCAGGCTTTCCTCCTATGAACCTGCGCAGTTACAGCAGCGCGTTCGGCAGGAAAGTGATTATCTGCGGGAAAAACACCAGCATGATAATGACCACCATTACCGGCAGGATGAACGGCAGCGCCGCCTTTATCATCTTCTCGAGCGGGTAGTTGCCGACCTTTGAAAGCACAAACAGCACCATGCCGAAAGGCGGAGTGAGCAGGCCGATCATGAGCGTCAGAACCATGATGATACCGAAGGCCAGCGGGTCAAAGCCGACATCGACAAGCAGCGGATAAAACACGGGAGCCATAATGGTGATGGTAGCAAGGTTCTCCATGAAGCAGCCCATTATAAGCAGGAAGCCGACGAGCAGCAGGCATATCACGGTCGGGTTGACGGAGATCGTCATTATGGCCTCGGCAAGCTCCAGCGCAACGCGGGACTTCGTTATAACATATCCGTAGCAGGAGGCGCAGTAGCAGACCATCATGATCGAGCCGGAGTCACGCACGGTCTCCCACAGAACCTTTTTGAGTCCCTTGAGGTCGACTTCTTTGTAGACGATGGTGGTGAGGAAGGTCGCGTATACCGCGGCCACAGCCGCAGCTTCGGTGGCGGTGAAGATACCGCTCATTATGCCGCCGATGATAATTACCGGAGTCAGCAGGGAGAAGAAGGAGCGCTTGAAATCGTGCCAGATCTTCTTCGGGTCGAACGACGCATCGCGGGGATAGCCCTTGCGTCTTGCGACGACCTCAACGTATATGCCCAGCGCAAGCGCAAGCATGACGCCGGGGACTATGCCGGAGATGAGCAGCTTGCCGATGGACACGCCGGTCATCATTCCGTATACGACAAGAGGGATGCTCGGCGGGATTATCGGGCCGATAAGGGAGGAGCCCGCCGTGATGCCGAAGGTGAACTCATCGTCATAGCCTGCATCGCGCATGGCCTGAATCTCTATCTGACCGAGGCCGGCGGCGTCAGAGGTGGCGGTGCCGGTCATGCCGGCGAAAATCACGCTGGAAATGATATTTACATGGCCAAGGCCGCCGTGCAGCCAGCCGACAAGTGATTTGCAGAAATTGAAGATCCTGCTGGTGATATTGCCGGTGTTCATTATCTTTCCGGCAAACAGGAAGAGAGGGATCGACAACAGCAGGAAATTGTTGAGGCCGTAGCAGCTCTTCTGTGCAATGATGGCAGGGTTAAAGGCTGCGAAGCCGCGCTCCATTATGAGAAGCAGCGTTGCGGTGCCGCCCATAGCGACCGCTACGGGCACGCCCGCTATGAATACCGCAAGAAGGATGACAAAATATTTAAGCATTTTTCTTCAGAGCCTCCTTGATGTTTTTGATAGCGTTGGTGATGATGCCGACCAGAGAAGCAGCCATGCCGATTATGACCGCCATATATGTCCAGCCGTTGCTGAGGAAGGGCATGCTCTGGAAGTATGTTCCCTTTGTGGACATGAACATTTTTATTGCGCCGATGAACATCAGCAGGAAGAATGCGAACATTACGATCTGGATAAGGACATCCATGACCTTGCGGATGCCTGCGGGCAGACGCGTCAGCAGCACGTCAACAACAATAAGCTCATTCTCGCGCACCGCGACCGCAGTCCCGGTGAAGCCGACGTATATGAACAGCAGACGGCTGAGCTCTTCCGTCCAGGGTACGCTGAGCTTGAAGCAGTAGCGGCACACGACCTGAACTATGACTACAACGACCATCAACACAAAAATCAGTATCGAAAGGTCATCAAAAATTTTGTTTATTTTCTTCATGGTTCCCTCCGTCTTCTTATAAAGGGCAGGCGAATGCCTGCCCTTTATAAGCAATTTTTATTTACCTTATCAGGTGCGGTAAGAGGCAACTTCTTCTGCGGAGGTGACTGTCCACTTCTCAGCGTAGAAGCGATCCATAACGTCGGAGACTGCCTCAAGGTAAGGAGTGAGATCGCCCAGCTCAAGGATGGTGCAGCCGGCGTCAACGCAGACCTGCTTCTGCTCCTCGGCCATCTGGTTGCTCTGCTCGGTACCGTAATCAAGAGCCTCGGCAGCGACCTCATCGATGAGAGTTCTGTATGCCTCAGGGAGATTCTCGTAGAAGGACTGATTCATGCACCACATGGATATGGAATAGTAGTAGGTGGATTCAACAATGTACTTCTGGACTTCATAGAGCTTGCTGGAAACGATCTGATCCCAAGGGCCTTCGGAAGCCTGAGCAACACCGGTCTGGAGAGAGGTGAACAGCTCGGTCAGCGCGATGGGGACGCAGACGCAGCCAAGTGCGCCGAAGGTATCGGTAAACAGTGCGGACTGGGGAGTGCGGATAACAAGACCCTTCATGTCCTCAATGCTGTTGATGGGAACGGAAGAGGTGATGTGGCGGTAGCCGCGGCCCATTGCGCCAAGGGTGTACAGGCCTGCTGCCGAAAGCTTTTCACGCATACCGTCGCCAAGAGCGCCGTCCCATGCGTTCATGAAGTGCTCGCCGTCAGCAAAAACGAACGGAGAATCGAAGAAGCTGTACTCGGTAGCATAGGTGGAGATGGGCAGGGTGCCGAAGGCGGCCATGTCGACCTCGCCGATGACGAGAGCTTCAGCCTGCTCGTTCTCGCCGCCGGTCTGACCGGCGTCATATATCTCCATGGTCAGCTTGCCGTTGGTTCTCTCGGAAAGCTGCTCGCCCATGTACTTGAGTGCATGGACTATGCCGGTCTCGCTTTCAAAGATGGTGACGCAGTTGATGGTCACAGGATCAAGGTCAGCATACGGATCGGATGCGTCGGATGCAGCCGGTGCGGTGACATTGCCGCCATTGTCCGCGGGTGCGGAGTTTGTGCCGCTGCTTCCGCACGCCGCAAGCGCGAACACCATTGCGAGAGCAAGAAGCATTGCTATGATCTTCTTCATTTCGTTGTTTTCCTTTCTGGTTTTTATATTGTGCTGTAATCCGATTACAGCTTACCTACTTCCTTGAGCACCGCGAAGGATACCGCAAGCTCCTCTTCGGTAGCCGGGGCGAGCGGCAGACGCGCCGCGCCGAGCTTGAGGCCGGTGACCTTCTCTATGGCCGGGCGCATGATGGAGTTGGGGAGGATGCGGCCGTTCTGGCCGGTGGTCTTGCAGAACTTGTAGAGCTTGTTGAAGAGCTCGCGGGCTTCGTCGTTCCTGCCTTCCTCAAACGCCTTGAAGATGGCGCGGATCTCATGTCCGAAAATGTGTGCGCCGCCGGAAACCAGACCCATGGCGCCCTGAACGATCGTCGGGAGAAGCATAACGTCGTCGCCGTTGTAAATGGCAAAGTCGGGGTCGATCTTCTCGGTCGCGAGGAAGAAGTCGGTGACCTGAGTGGGGTTGATGCCGGCCTCGTCCTTGATGCCGACGATGTTGGGGATCTCCGCAAGGCGCGCAACGGTGGATGCCTCAAGGTTCACGCCGACGAATATGGGGATGTTGTACAGAAGAATGTCGACCTCAGGGACTGCTTCGGCAACTGCCTTGAAGTGCAGGTACAGGCCTTCCTGAGTGGGCTTGTTGTAGAACGGGCAGACGATGAGGCAGGTCTTGATGCCGAGCTTTGCCGCTTCCTTCGTCAGGGCGATGGTCTCCTTGGTGGAGGCGCAGCCGGTGCCGGCGATGACGGGCTTGGTCTTGGAAGCCTTGACCGCGGTCTCCATGAGCTTGACGCGCTCATCAAAGGTCAGCAGGGAAGCCTCGCCGGTGGTGCCGGTGACGATGAAGCTGTCGCAGAGATCGTTCTTTTCAAGATAGTTTATCAGCTCTGCATAGGTGCTGTAGCTGACGTCCTCGTTATCGTCGTAGGGAGTGATGAGGGGCAGGAGGATCTGGCCGTATTTTGCAACAAACTTGTTCATTTTGAATTTCTCCTTAAAGCTGTTTATATTGTGTGCAGTTTGCTTTATTCTTCGCAGAAGGCCTTGCGGATAGCCGCCTTCTCCTCTTCGGGGAGATAGGTGATGGGGCTTCTGCAATAGCCGCAGTCGCGGCCAAGGCACTCAAGCGCGTACTTCATGCGGATCGGGAACTGATTCCCGCCGAGGCACTGCCACTTCTTGTACAGAGACTTCTGTATCTCAAGGCCTCTTGCATGGTCGCCGTTCTTTGCGCAATTCCACATCTCTACCGATTCCTTTGGGAACACGGAGAGGATCGCGGAGATCGCGCCCTTTGCGCCGAGGTCGAAGCAGGAATAGATCATGTCGTCGGTGGCGGCGTACACACGCCCCTGATCGCCGACCTCCATCACGTCCGCGTACAGCGCCTGAATACCGCCGACGCTCTGCTTGATGCCTATAACGTACTCCGTCTCGTTGAGCAGGCGGTGGAACAGATCGGGGTAGATCGTGTTCTGCGGGATGACATTGTAGATGATTATCGGCAGCCTGACCTCTCTTGAGATGGTGCTGTAAAAATCAAACATGCCCTGTGCGTTGGGAACAAGAACGTTGTAGGCCGTCGGCGTGACCATTATCGCGTCCGCTCCGGCTTCCTTCGCCGCAAGACCTGCTCTCACCGCGTCTCTGGTGCAGGTGCGCATTACGCCGCACACGACCGTCTTGTCCGAGCCCTGCGGGATATATTCGCGGGCAATCTTTATCATTCTGACCAGCTCTTCGTCACGAAGAGTCGGCCCCTCGCCGGTGCTGCCGGCAACACTGATACCGTCCGCGCCGCAGTCCAGACAATACTTTATCTCGCGGCGGAGCTTTGCCTCATCGATCTCGCCGTCCTTGTCGAACGGGGTCACGACCGGGGGGATGATTCCTTCAAACTTTACGCTCATTTCAGTGACACACCCTTAGCAATAGTGTTTTGTTTTTTGCCCTGCCTACTGCGCATTTTATTTGTTTGACTGTAGGATTGTAGGACAATTTGAATTATAGCCACTTTTCGGCGTTTGTCAATACGGCTTTGTCGAATTCAGCGCTTACGATAATTTCGCAGCTCGGCAATTATTGAAAATGCACAAAAAAGCTTTTGGGAACGTGTCAGTTCAAAGCTTCCTTGTGCATTTTGTGTCAATCCAAATTGCTGCGGCTGCTTACCGCGGAAATGTTCAGGCTCAGGTTCTCGCCGACGCGTTCGACATGCTTGCGCATTTCCCGCTCTGCCTTTGCGGCGTCATGCGCGATGATCGCCCGCATCACGTTCCTGTGCGGTGTGATCGCATCCTGGATGTTCTGGCTGATCTTGAATGTCGTCTCGCGGAAATCCTTCATGCTCTCGTTGAGCCGCCTGATGATATCTACCGCAAAATCGTTCCCGCAATTATCGACTATCTTATTGTGGAACTGCTCGTCCATCTCGGCGAGCTCTTTATAGTTCTTCGTGTCCGCGTGCTTCGTGAACTCCTCGTGGATCGCTTTCAGCTCGGCGGCAAGCGCGTCATCGCAGCGCTCGGCGGCGAGCCTTGCCGCAAGCGGCTCGATCGCGCAGCGCAGGTCGATCACATTTTTGAGATCCTGCTCGTTCTTTACCAGCCATATCAGCGCTTCCGGATTCTCCAGATTCCGCTGTGCCGCAACAAACGCGCCCTTGCCGGTTATGAGCTCTACAACGCCTTTTGCCTGAAGATAGCGGAACGCTTCTCTGATGGTGCCGCGGCTGACGCCGAGCGCCTGACACAGCTCCATTTCCGTCGGAAGCTTTGTGCCGGGTGCGTACGCTTCCTCTTTGATAAGCTTTTCTATCTGATCCTCTACCTGATGTACCAGCGGTACTCTCTTAACCGGCTCCACAGCTTTACGCTCCTGTCCTCATAATTGGATAATTGTTTGAATTGTAGCTGATTCGTCCGTGATTGTCAAGTGTAAGATTGTAAAATGGTCTGACACGAGTACAAAAATATATCGAGATGCAGCAAATCCCTGAGATCTTTACGATTTCAGGGATTTGCTGGCTGTTGGTATTGCAGCGCAGATCACCAGCTATGAGAGCCTGACCACGACGGTGCCTATGAGAGCCTGACCACGACGGTGCCGTCGATCATCCGCACACTGCCGTAATACGGATAGACCGGCATTTCCGCAA
>CAKTPR010000034.1 GCA_934591725.1 uncultured Oscillospiraceae bacterium | reverse complement strand
GATAAGATCAGCGGCGAGCAGATCCTTGAAGCGATGGACAAGAATGGTCTGCGCGCGCAGATGGAGGAGCTTGAGCACGAGCATGAGCACCACCATCATCACGACGACGATGACGATGATTGCTGCTGCGGTCACGAGCATGAGCACCACCATCATCACGACCACGACGATGATGACGACTGCTGCTGCGGCCACGATCATGACCACGAGCATGAACATGACGACGAGGAGCATGAGCATCATCACCACGATCACGACCATGACCACGGCGACGAATGCACCTGCGGCTGCCACGATCATGAGCATCACCATCACCACCATGCCGACGAGGTCTTTACAAGCTGGGGTATGGAGACGCCGCGCAAGTTCACTGAGGAGAGCCTCAAGAAGATCCTCGAAGCTCTCGATGAGAGCGCCGTCTACGGCATGATCCTGCGCGCCAAGGGCATTGTCGACGCAAGCGACGGCGACTGGCTCTACTTTGACTACACCCCCGGCGAATACGACGTGCGCCGCGGCAATGCCGCCGTCACCGGCCGTTTCTGCGTGATCGGTTCTAAGCTCAACGAGCAGGCGCTGAAGGAGCTGTTTGAAGTTGAATAAGAAGCCGAAGGAGATGCCGGTATATCTCTTCACGGGTTTCCTGGAGAGCGGCAAGACCAAGTTCATACAGGAGACGCTTGAGGACAAGCGCTTCTGCAATAAGGAAAAGACCCTGCTGCTCGTCTGCGAGGAGGGCGAGGAGGAGTACGCGCCTGAGCAGTTCGCGACGGATACCGTCGTCATCCGCGTGCTCGAAGGTCAGGAGCAACTCACGACCGAGAACCTCACCGGGTGGGCGCAGGAGACGAAGGCCGACCGCGTCGTTATCGAGTATAACGGCATGTGGCTGCTCGATGCGCTCTATGCCGCGATGCCTGAGGGCTGGGTCGTCTATCAGGAGTTCATGTTTGCCGACGCCGGGACTTTCCTGAGCTACAACAGCAATATGCGCCAGCTCGTCTATGATAAGCTCAAGAGCTGCGAGCTCGTTGTCTTCAACCGCTTCAAGCCCGATATGGACAAGATGGAGTTTCACAAGGTCGTGCGCGCCGCTTCCCGCCGCGCCGACATCGCCTATGAGTCCACCGACGGCAAGGTCGTCTATGACGATATCGAGGATCCGCTGCCCTTCGACCTGAACGCGCCGGTGATCGAGATAGGCGACGCGGACTTTGCCGAGTGGTACCGCGACCTCGGCGAGACCCCGGCAAACTATGAGGGCAAGACTGTACGCTTCAAGTGCCGCGCGCTCAAGCGCAGCAAGATGCCGGCAAACACCTTCATCGTCGGCAGGCACGTCATGACCTGCTGCGTCGAGGATATCCAGTTCGCCGCGCTGGTCTGCCAGTGGGACAAGGCCGACACCGTGCAGGACGACAGCTGGATGATCCTCACGGCGAAGCTGAACTTCAAGTTCAACAAGGCCTACGGCCGAAAGGGGCCTGTGCTCAGCTATGTTTCGCACGAGCTGTGCGAGGCGCCGGAGCAGCCCGTCGCAACGTTCTATTGATTTTGAATAAGCGCAAAACCGCCGGGGGATGAACTCCCCGGCGGTTCTTTTTTGAAAAATGCAGCATTCTTGATAGGCTTTTTCGCAGCAACCAACTGCCGGTCGCTCCGCGGGGTGACTTTCTGTGCGAACAGAACGTCACCAAAGAGTCGCACAGGGAGAGGGGGAGTCGAAACACCCTCTCCCTGTGAACCCTCACCCGCAACGACAGAAGTGGGATTGCGATCCCCCTTCTGGAACCCCCTGGGGATGGTACAGTGTTTAGCACTGCCGACAGCTTTTTCTGCAAAAATCAGCAGAGCATTAAAAATGGCGCAAGTTAGCCGAAGCTTTGCTGCCCTTGGAGGGAATCAAAGGGGAACCGCGCACGGTTCCTCTTTGGCGGTTCAAGGGTGGGGATTCAAAAGGGGCGGGGAAAACGCAATCCCCGCCCCTTTTGTGATTCTTTGCATACTTTCTGTTCATACAGAAAGTATGCCCACGGAGTGACCAGCAGTCGGTCACTACAAAATAATTATACAGAAAGACATTCCATCGAGGAAAGCCCAGCAGTAAAACGCTACTTTATCTCAACATTTTTCAAACCGTGCTCTAAAATGATGTTTATCAATTCGTTGCGTGAGCGCTGAGTATCGGAAGAAAGTTTGTCAAGGTCGGCGAGTATGCTCTCCTTTATCCGGACGGTTATTACCCGGTTTCCATCTTCACCGCGCCGTCTTATAACCAAGGGTTCATTTTCTGAAGTATTCACAATGCACCTCGCTGTCGGATTTGATATCAGTTTACATTGACAAGTCTGTGTGTTATATATTACAATTAGCTATGGCAATGTATTACAAAACGAAATCAGAAATAAACATAGAAAGGAGCACCGCCATGGATGACAGCAATGTGAACTATAAAGAAATGTACCTTGAGCTTATGCGCGCCACGGAGAAAGCAATAAATATCCTGATACAGGCTCAGAGAGACTGCGAGGAAAAATATATCTCCGAGAGCGAGGACGGCACCGCCGAATAAAAACCAGACAAAGACCCTGCCACTGCGCATTCCGCGCGGCGGCAGGGTCTTTTTTTGTTCCAAAATTTTAATTATCTCAATTTACAAACGCGGCGATTTGGTATAAAATACATTTAAGATTTGCGGAGGGCGCTGCTATGCTGGAAAAGAATTTCGTTGAAGTATATGATAAGTTCAAGCTCAATTTTTACCGCAGGGTTTTTGAACTCGTGCGTGAGAGGGACGGCTCGCTTTCCGCGATGGAGGCGTTTTCGCTGGAGGTCATAAAGATGCTGGATGAGCCGACGGTCGGCCAGTTTGCGGACTTTCTGAACATCTCGCAGTCGAACGCTACATATAAGGTCAACAGCCTTATACGCAAGGGCTATCTCGAACGCCAGAACTCCGCCGTCGACAGGCGCGAGTATCACCTCGTGCTATCGGAGAAGTTTTATAACTATGTGAGCCTGCTCAGCAGCTATGAAATGACCGTCATGGAGCGCATCAAGGAGCGCTTCAGCGCGGAGGATGTCGAGAAGTTCGACAATATGCTCTCCATAATATCCAAAGAGCTTATGCCCGAGTGCGAATGACCTGCCGAAAAATTGCCTGAGGTGCGATATGAACAAGACTGCTAACGATTCACCGCTGAAGCTCAATTACAGGAGGACTTTCCTGATAGGCTTCGCCTTTTTCGGTATCCTGCTGCTCTGGCAGGTGTACGACTCCTGGTGCCCGACCTTTTTGACGGACATCTTCGCAAGAAGGATGTACGGCATATCCTCGGCGGAGCTCAAGGCCGGCGACCCTGCGAAGATCCTCAACGTCCAGTGGCT
This sequence comes from uncultured Oscillospiraceae bacterium, assembly GCA_934591725.1. Taxonomy (GTDB): domain Bacteria; phylum Bacillota; class Clostridia; order Oscillospirales; family Oscillospiraceae; genus Limivicinus. Next base: position 17,509 of record CAKTPR010000034.1, on the reverse strand, counting down.
GGTCGGCATAATCATGGCCTGCGATAACCTCGCCGCGCTCATCCTGCTGCCGATATTCGGCAACCTCTCCGATAAGACAAAAACGCCTATCGGCAAGCGTATGCCCTATATCCTCACCGGCACTGCCGTCGCGGCGCTGGCTTTCCCGTTCATCCCGCTGTTCTTCCACTATAACAACATCGCCGGTATGGTCGCGATGATGGCGATAGTGCTGATATTCATGATGATGTACCGCAACCCCGCAGTCGCTCTCATGCCGGATATCACGCCCAAGCCCCTGCGCGCCAAGGCAAACGGCATCATCAACATCATGGGCTACCTCGGCGGCGCGTTCGCCACGGTGCTCGGCATCTTCCTCAAGCTCAGCGACTATATCAACGCCGCTGATGAGGCAAGAAAGGTCTGGATAATCGAACTGCCGTTCATCATCGCGTCGCTGCTGATGGTCATTTCGGCGCTGGTGCTGTTCTTCACGATAAAGGAGAACAGGATCGCCGAAGAGATGAAGGACGAGATGGCCGAGGGCGAGCGTCTCGCCGCGGTCGAGACCCCGATCGACGATGACAAGCCCATGTCCAAGGCCAACAAGCGCATGCTGCTTGCAATACTCGGCGCGGAATTCCTGTGGTTCATGTCCGATAACGCGATCGGCACCTACATCGGCAACTACGTTATCTATTACCTCAACTCCGCATCGAGCGCTACTATGGTGCTCACCATCGCCGGCGGCTTGGCTTCGGTCATCGGCTTTGCCATTGCCGGCGGCATCGCCGAGAAGATAGGCCGCAAGTGGACTATCTCCTGCGGCCTGCTCATCACCTTCGCCGCGCTGGTGTTCATGTCCTTCGTGACGCCGACCGGCGTCGCCGTCGGCGCGCACGGCGAATACGCGTTCCCTGCCGCGCTCTACGCGGTGTGGGCGATCAAGGGCTTCGGCATGGCGCTGGTGCATAACTGCTCGTTCCCGATGGTCGTCGAGCTGTGCTCGTCGAAGAAGATCGGCAAGTTCACCGGCTACTATTACACTGCGAGTATGTCCGCCCAGACCGTGACGCCTATCCTGCTCGGCTTCCTGTTTGACATGACCGGCGCATGGAGAGCGCTGCCCATATATGCCTGCGTCATGACCACGCTCAGCGCGGTCGTGTTCATCAGCCTTGTCAAGAACATCAAGGCAAAGAAGGTCGCAAACGTTGTCGGTATCGAGGCGCTGGATTCCGGAGACTGAACCGGAGCGCCGAATACACCAAAATAATTCAAGCGAGGTGTTATTGCTATGAAGAAATGCTTATCCGAAAACATGGGGAAGATCGGCCTCATTACCGCCGCGGCGGCGGTGCCGCTGTTCCTGCTCGCACCGGGCAGGGCGACGAAGCGGCAGAAGGCCCCGTTCATGGGACGCAACTTCGCACATCGCGGGCTGCACAGCCGCGACATGAGCGTGCCTGAAAATTCGCTCGAAGCGTTCAGGCTTGCCGCGAAGGCGGGCTACGGCATCGAGCTTGACGTGCAGCTGAGTAAGGACGGTCAGGTCGTCGTCTTCCATGACGATACGCTCGACCGCGTCTGCGGGGTGCATGCCCGCGTCGATGAGAAGAGCTATGACGAGCTGCGCGCGCTCGGCCTGTGCGGCACGAACAACCGCATCCCGCTGTTCTCCGATGTGCTCGATGTGATAAACGGCCGCGGCCCGCTGATAGTCGAGCTGAAGAACGGCCGCCGCAACCTTGAGCTGTGCAGGAAGACCTATGCGCTCCTGTCGGATTACAGAGGAGAAGTGTGCGTCGAGAGCTTCAACCCGATGATAATGGGCTGGTTCCGTTTCCACGCGAAGGATCTTGTCCGCGGCCAGCTCGCGCAGCCGCCGAAGAACTACAAGGGCGAGGTCAGCAAGCCTGCGGCCTTCATCCTCGGCAACTGCCTGATGAACTTCATCTCCCGCCCACAGTTCATCGCCTACCGCATAGGCCGCAGGCCGTTTCCTGTGCGCCTGTCCATGGCGCTCGGCGCGATGAACATCGGCTGGACATCTCACGAGCCCAAGAACGAGAAGGGACGCGACGGCGTTATTTTCGAGTTCTATAAGCCCCAGCTCAGTTATAAATAAGAAGGCTCCTGCTGCCAGAGCGCGACCGCAGCGGCAGGCCGGAGCATGGAACAGGAGAAGCAATGATAGAGCTTACAGAACTTAAGCTTGTCACCGCAAGCAATATCATAAACCAGCGCACCAAGGCGGGGATGACCCAGGCCGAGCTCGGCGCAAAGCTCAACTATTCCGATAAATCCGTATCGAAATGGGAGCGCGGCGAGGCGATACCGGACGCGTATGTGCTCAGCGAAATGGCGGAGCTGTTCGGCGTGACGGTGGATTATCTCCTCTCCTCGCACACCGACTGGGAGCCGCCGAAGGAGGAGAAGTCCGAGGAGGAAGCGCCGAAGTACAGCGTGGATATAATCATCGCGATAGCGATCCTCGGGATATGGACGATGTCGCTGACGGCGTTCGTGGTGCTGTGGCTGCTGGGGACGCTGTGGTGGCCGGTGTTCGCCGTGGCGCTGACGGTGTCGCTGCTGACGTACATGGTGCTGCTGTGCGTGTTCAAGCGGACGAAGTACCTGCAATTCGTGATAGCGGCATTTGTGCTGAGCGTGTTCTTCCTGCTGTATGTGCTGCTGCCGCAGAAGCCGTGGCAGCTGTTCCTGATCGCAATCCCGGCGCTGATAATCGTGTTTTTAAGCTGCAATATCCGCATCAAACCCGGCACACTGCCGAGACTGCACAGAAAAAAAGAATGATTCTACGATAGGTAGAGAAGGAGAACGCAGGCGTAGCTTGCGTTCTCCTTCGTTTTGGCGGTATGATGTAATAAAGTGATATACCGTTTTGCCATGCGCGGCGGTATAGAGGAAGGAGAACAACAATGGCTGATTATATTCTTAGCTGCTGCTCCACGGCTGACCTCACGAAGGAGCATTTCGAGGAGCGCGACATTCATTACGTCTGCTTTCATTACGCGATAGACGGTCAGGAATACATGGACGACCTCGGCGTGAGTATGTCCTTTGAGGAGTTCTACGCGAGAATGGCAAAGGGCGCGGACACCCGCACCTCGCAGGTCAACATATCCGAGTACGTGACCTACTTCACGCAGTTTCTTGAGAAGGGGCTGGACATCGTGCATGTCTGCCTGTCCTCCGGCATATCCGGCACCATCAACTCCGCGCGCAACGCAGCACTCATCGTGCAGGAGCGCTTCCCCGACAGGAAGGTCTACATCGTCGATTCTCTCGGCGCGTCCTCAGGCTACGGCCTGCTGATGGACACTGCCGCGACCAAGCGCGACGAGGGACTCACCGCCGAGGAGCTTGCAGCATGGATAGAGGAGAACAGACTGTACCTGCACCACTGGTTCTTCTCCACCGACCTTTCCAGCTACGTACGCGGCGGGCGCATCTCCAAGGCGGCGGCAGTGTTCGGCGGCCTGCTTGAGATCTGCCCCCTGCTCAACATGGATAACGGCGGCCACCTCATCCCGCGCAGCAAGATCCGCACCAAGAAGAAGGTCATCAAGGAGATCGTCGCGCGCATGGAAGAGCACGCGCAGGACGGCCTTGACTACAGCGGCAAGTGCTACATCTCAAACTCCGCCTGCTATGACGACGCGAGAGCGGTTGCAGACCTCGTCGAGGCGCGCTTCCCGAAGCTCAACGGCAAGGTCGAAATTAACCACGTCGGCACCACCATCGGCGCACACACCGGCCCCGGCACGGTCGCGCTGTTCTTCTGGGGCGACGAGAGGACAGAGTAATTAAATCCAACCTGCGGTCGGGTGAAATCTGACTGCGTCAGATGAAATCCAAGCGGTGCTTGGATGAAATCGCCGCCATAGGCGGCGGATGTGGTGTCCCTGAGGGACGGATAAAATTAAAACGGACGTGCTGCGTTTCGCGGCACGTCCGTTGTTTGTTTATGTGCTTTTTATCTGGTACTTGATCTCCTCCAGCGTAAAAACGCGGCCATCGTATTCCCCGTGGATCGGGGCGCGGAACCGGACTTGGACATAATCGCCGGTGTGCAGCTCACTGATGTCGACCTCGGTCATGCCATACTTGCCGTATACTTTGGTCTTGGAGTTCGGGCGGAACGAGAGGGAATCCGCATGCGTTAGGTATGTCGGCCCCATGTTGGCCAAATATGAGGTGTCGGGCACGACCGTGAAAACATTATTCTCAATGGCGGTGATCGTTCCCTTTAAGATGCACTCCGTTGTATTGGCGCGCTTGTACCGCAGCAGTACAGCACCGCCGATAAGGATGCAGATCAGGATCACAAAAACGGCTGTCAGTGTTTTCTTCTTGCTCATGTGAATCGAACCTTCTTAATTTAATATCGGGTATCATCCTTTGCTGTATATACTTTAGACGAAAGATAGAGGGGAAATGTTCCTGATTGTGAAATTTAAGTGCCCTGCTCATAAATAAAAAACGGGTGCAGCCCCTCCGGTTCGGAGGGCTGCACCCATTTCTTATGCGAGGGTAATGGAAATTAAACCGGGGGAAACCGGCGGGAGGACTTTAGAGATCGAAATCGACCATGTCGTAGCGGCGCAGGAGTGTGCCGATCTCGGTATTGTCGACCTTCTTGAGTATCGCGCGGATGACGGGCTTCGTGATGAACTTGGGAAGCGGCAGCTTCATGTCGGTCAGACGGCGGCCGTCCATAAGCTTCTTCGTGCTCTGCATGAGGACGCGCACGTCATAGACGGAGTTGAACACCTCAGGCACGCCGCGGTCGACATGGCAGAGCGTGTAGACGGCTTCCATCGCGGTACGCACGGAGTACTCGGTGGTGAACACGGTGTCACGGAAGGTCTCGGCGTGGTTGCCGAGGAAGGCGAAGTTGACAACGCCGTTGGGGACAACGTCGGGGCGATCGCCCTTATGGCGGCAGATGAAGTAGGTGGTGACTCTGGGCATCATAACAGGCACGCAGTTGCAGCTCTTCGCGGCCAGCTCATCGATGCGCTCCACGGGTACGCCGATATGGTACAGCCACTCGCGGGCGATCTCTTCACCGGTGCAGTCGCGCATGCGCTTTTTGACATAGTCGCCCATGCGGCTGGTGTACAGGCCGTATATCCAGACGACGCACTGATCCTTGGGCTGCACCTTGAAGTGCGGCTGACGGTTGACAGTCCAGCTCATGAGCCAGCCGGAGTCGCGCGCCGTGACGATGCCGCCGGTCGCGACCTTGCCGCTTCTGACGTCGCGCTTGCAGATGGCTTCCATGTAGGGGATGATCTCTTCATCAAGCGTGGTGAGCGTTGCGGACTCCCACTGCGTGAGCTCAGGATCCTTGAGGAACTCATCCGGATGGCCGAAGCTGGGATCCTGACGGGCGATGTTCTGCCACATCTTCCAGCTGTCGCCGACGGAGGTGTCAAAGCCGGGGGCGGTGTGATGGTCGCCGATGGTGGCGTTGGAGCAGTTGGAGCCGTTGGTGAAGAACACAAGGGTGTTCTCATCGATGTCCATGGATTTGGGCTCGCCCTTTTCAAGATACTCTATCTTTGTGGCGACCTTGCGGGCGTGGTTGATGTCGAATATAACATTGGTGCCGGTGGTGCTGAACATGAAGTTGACGCCGTGGCCGCGCAGGTACTTTATCATCGGGAGGATCATGGATTCATACTGATTGTACTTCGTGAACTTCAGCGCCTTGAGCGTGGGCAGACCGCCGATGTGGTGGATGAAGCGGTGGACGTACTTCTTGACTTCGAGCGCGCTGTGCTCATCCTTGAAGGCAAACATCGTGCGCCAGTACGTCCAGAAGTTGGAGTTGAACACCTCGTCGGTCCATATTTCGTTGATGGCCTTGCCGTAGAGATCCTCGTCCTTCATAAAGAAGAGCTTCATTATCTCCATGCAGGCGGCGTCGGACAGACCGAACTCGCCGTCGGTATGTGCGTCCTTGCCGCGTTTCTCTGTCACACGGCAGAGGGAGTAGTTGGGGTCGTGCTTGTTGAGCCAGTAGTATTCATCCAGAACGGATACGCCCTCCGTCTCGATAGAGGGGATGCTTCTGAACAGATCCCAGAGACACTCAAAGTGGTTTTCCATCTCGCGGCCGCCGCGGATGATAAAGCCCTTGTCGATGTTCAGGATACCGTCGCAGGCACCGCCGGCCACGGGCATATCCTCCATGACAGTGATGTTCTCGCCGGGCATCTGGGCGTCGCGGACGAGGAAGCAGGCCGCCGCGAGGCCGGCAAGGCCGCCGCCGATTATCACGGCGTGCTTCTTTTCAATTCCTTCGGGCTTTTCGGGGCGCGCGAATGCTTCGTAGTTGCCGTTGCTGTAATACATGACTGTTCCTCCCAAAATTTGATTTTATGTGTTTTCATTGCATACCATCAATTGATTGATGGTAACAATGAAATGTACAGAATAAATGCGGGGGGATACCGGATGGTCACTCCTTGCCTGAGTGTCCTGCGAGAGTTCTGAGCCCCGCCCTGTCAAGCAGGGTGATCCTGCCGCGGCCGGACTTGATGAGCCCCGTGTGCCGCAGGTAGTTTATCTCGCGGCTGACGACCTCTCTGGTCGTGCCGAGGTGGTTTGCGATGTCCTCATGGGTGATAAGGGCGCAGTCGCCGTTCTGCTGCACGGATATTTTCAGCAGGAACCCGGCGATCTTCGAGCGCAGGGGGCAGAAGAAATACTCGTTGATGTTATTCAGAATGTCCTGAGCGTTGCGGGAGGACGTCTCGATAATATACTCCGCTGCTGCCGGGCAGCCGTATGCCAGACGCGAAAGCTCCGCGCGGCGTATATAAGCGACGGCGGCGTCGCTCATTGCCTGCAGCTGCGGCATTATATCTCCGGGACGGGCGCAGTCGGCGGTGAGGATGTTGAACACATCGCCGGGGCGCATGATGAGGATCGTCACTTCTCTGCCGGTGCCGGATACCATATAGACCCGGATGACACCGTGCAGAACTATCAGCATCCCGTCCTTTTTCTCGCCGGAAAAGGTGAGGGACTCTCCGGCGCGGCAGCGCTTATACAGCAGACCGGACTCGAACTGCTGCTTCTGCTGCTCCGACAGGGACGGCCAGAACGGGAGAAGGGAGATCACTTCTTTTGTACACTGCATATGTTGTCACACCTCGTTCTTTGCGATGGTTAGGGCATCTAACAGATGTTAAGTATATTAACATCTTACGTTAAAAAAATATCAGAACGCGACAAGCAGCGACATGATGTCTATATTTTATCAGACATCCCGCTGAGTTCTGTACCAAAAGTTACATAAACCTTGTATATTTCTGCTTATAAAAAGATTTTGTATTTTTTAACAAACTTACTGCTCGCTTTTTATATATTTTGATATGAGCGAAGCGGTCATATGCACGATGGCTTCCGGGGCGACGCCGAAGGAAATATTTTCGTACAGAGTGACGCCGGTGAAAGCGTTGAGAAGGATCTGATAGATGGCATAGATGTTTATATCTTTCCTTATGGAGCCGTCCTCCACGCCGTCCTTGAGTGCCTTGAGCGCCGGGATCGGGATCTCCTTATCGTAATGGCTCCAGAAAACGCTGCTCATCCCGTGGTCGGAACCCTCGTCATGGCTGAAGCGGTAGGTGAACATCTCATGCGTGTATTTATACCAGTTCGGGAACTCCTCATACAGGGAATAGTAAGCCCTCATGCAGGCAACAAAGCGCTCGTAGCCCGTTGATGCATTCTCATCCCCGGTGTACCTTTCGTAAAAATACCTGTAAAACTCCGTCAGCGCGTATTTCCATATCCGGAGGATAAGCTCCTCCTTATTGCCGAAGTAGCGGTACAGGGACATCTGAGAGAGGTTTACTTTTCGCGCGATCTGGTTCATGCTGGTCGCGGCAATGCCGTTTTCCATGAACATATCCAGCGCAGTCTCAATTACGCGCTGAATATTATCCTTTCTTTCGTCGCTCTGATTCATGGCTGCCTCCGGTGTTTTTGTGTATTGTCTCAATTGTAACATATGCACCGGGAAAAAGACAGTGTTTTTTGCTAATATATGGACGAATCCCGGACGGCTTTTGCCGTCCGGGATCTGCAATTACCAGACTGTCAAAAAACGCTTCGAAGCCCGATAACAGAGTAGCAGGGGAGCTTGAGGGGGCAAGGCCCGCCTCAAATTAGATAAGCCGCCGTCGAAAGCCTTGATACATCAAGGCTTTCGGTAATAGCATTTTGAAAGCATTCAAAATGCTCGGCGGAAAGCGCGGTCAAAAAAGTCTTCACAAGACTTTTTTGACAAGTACGGTTATTAGCTTAGTCGCTCCATTTCCATTCGGCGACTTCGGGCAGGTCGAGACCGTACTCCGCGATATACTGCTTGTGCTCGATGAGCTTATCCTTCATCTGCTGGATGAGGTATGCGCCGCGGTTGCCGAGCTGCGGCAGGTTATACACCGCGGACATGACGAGATCGAAGCGGTCAAGGCGGTTGAGCACGCGCATATCAAAGGGCGTGGTGATCGTGCCCTCTTCGATGTAGCCGCGCACGTGGATGTTCTTGTTGTGGCGCTTGTAGGTCATCTCGTGGATCAGGCTGGGATAGCCGTGGAAAGCGAAGATGATGGGCTTATCCTTGGTGAAGAGCGAGTCGTACTCGACCTGAGACAGACCGTGCGGGTGCTGCTCGTTGCTCTGCAGACGCATGAGGTCGACGACGTTGACGACGCGGATGCGCAGCTCCGGGAAGGCCTCGCGCAGTATTGTGACGGCGGCGAGAGTCTCAAGCGTCGGGGTATCGCCGCAGCAGGCCATGACGATGTCAGGCTCCTCGCCCTTGTCGGTGGACGCCCACTGCCAGATGCCGATGCCCTGAGTGCAGTGCTTGACGGCCTGCTCCATGGTCAGCCACTGGGGACGCGGGTGCTTGGAGGCGACGATCACGTTGACATAGTTTCTGGAGCGGATGCAGTGGTCAAAGCAGCTGAGCAGGCAGTTTGCATCTGGGGGCAGGTAGAGGCGGACGACGTCGGCCTTCTTGTTCGCGACATGATCGAGGAAGCCGGGATCCTGATGCGTGAAGCCGTTGTGATCCTGCTGCCATACGTTCGATGCGAGCACGTAGTTGAGCGACGCGATCTTCTGACGCCAGGGCAGCTGGTTGCAGACCTTGAGCCACTTGGCGTGCTGGGAGAACATGGAGTCGACGATGCGGATGAAGGCCTCGTAGCTGTTGAAGAAGCCGTGGCGGCCGGTCAGCAGGTAGCCTTCGAGCAGACCCTCGCAGACGTGCTCGGAGAGCATGGAGTCCATGACTCTGCCGTCGGGGGCGAGATGGTCGTCGGTGTCGTAGGCTTCGCCGTCCCATGCTCTGTCGGTCTCCTCAAAGACCGCAGAGAGACGGTTGGAGGTAGTTTCGTCCGGGCCGAAGGAGCGGAAGCTGCGCTCCTTTTCATTGAGCTTATAGATATCGCGCACAAAGGTGCCGAGCACGGCCATGTCCTGCGCCTCGACTGCGCCGGGGTAGGTGACGTCCACGCCGTACTCGCGGAAGTCCGGCATGCGCAGATCCTTCAGCAGTAGGCCGCCGTTGGCGTGCGGGTTCGCACCCATGCGGCGCGTGCCCTTGGGCGGGAAGTCGAGCAGCTCCTGCACGGGTACGCCGTTGGCGTCGAACAGCTCCTCAGGATGGTAGGACTTCAGCCATTCTTCGATCTGGCGGATATGCTCAGGGGAGTCGGGCTGGATGGGCACCTGATGCGCACGCCAGTAGTCCTCGACCTTGAGACCGTCGACATATGCCGGGCCAGTCCAGCCCTTCGGGCTGCGCAGGACGATCATCGGCCAGCGCGGGCGGACGGTGCTGCCGTTCTCACGCGCTTCCTTCTGGAAGGCGAGTATCTCTTCGATGCACTCATCGAGCGTGTCGGCCATGAGACGGTGCATGACGGCGGGGTCTTTACCCTCGACGAAGTGCGGCTCCCAGCCGCAGCCGCGGAAGAAGTCTTCAAGCTCCTCATGGGAGATGCGGGCGAAGAGCGTGGGGTTCGCGATCTTATAGCCGTTGAGGTGCAGGATCGGGAGCACCGCGCCGTCGGTCTTGGCGTTGATGAACTTATTGAGGTGCCAGGAGGTGGCGAGCGGGCCGGTCTCGGCTTCGCCGTCGCCCACGACACAGGCGGCGATCAGACCGGGGTTATCGGTGACTGCACCGAAGGAGTGCGCGAGCGAATAGCCGAGCTCGCCGCCCTCGTTGATCGAGCCCGGAGTCTCAGGCGCGACGTGGGACGGGATGCCGCCAGGGAAGGAGAACTGCTTGAAGAGCTTCTGCATGCCTTCCTTGTCGCGGGAGATGTTGGGGTAGACCTCCTGATAGCTGCCGTCGAGCCAGTCCTGCGCGACCATGGCGTTGCCGCCGTGACCCGGCCCGGAGACATAGATCATGTCGAGGTCGTATTTCTTTATAACGCGGTTGAGGTGAGTGTAAATGAAGTTCTGGCCGGGAACGGTGCCCCAGTGGCCGACGATCTTTTTCTTGATGCTCTCCTCGGTGAGCGGCTTCTGGAGAAGCGGGTCATCCAGCAGATAGAGCTGGCAGGCGGACAGGTAGTTTGCGGCGCGCCAATACGCGTCCATGGTGGCAAGCTCCTGTTCAGTTGCCGGGGCGGTTTTTCTTTCGTCCATTACTGTACCTCCTTAAAAATTTTATGGGAAACGCTGCGCAGAGGGAATGCCTTTTTCTATTATTTTTCGGCAGCCGACATCGATTATACATAGCCATCCGCGGCCGCCGCAAAAGAAACAGCGAGGATTTCTATTTGCCCTCTATGCGAGCACATAATATCAAGAAATGCCGCTGGTTTCAATTGGCAGTATCACAGAATGCGCGCGGCGGTGAAAATTAAATTTGCATGTTATTTATGCTTTTTGCCCAAAACCCGGACGCGAATATGTTACATATGACGAAAATGCAAGAATAGACGCCGCCGCAGATGCGATGCATCTGCGGCGTTACAATGCTTATTCGAATTCTATCGTGCCGGTGGGCTTCGGGGTAAAGTCGTACAGGACGCGGTTCACGCCCGGCACCTCATGGGTGATGCGGTGTACGAGGTGGCACATGAGGTCGAACGGGATGTTCTCGACGGTGGCGCTCATGGCGTCGGTAGTGTTCACGGCGCGGATGATGACCGACCACTCGAATGCACGCTGGCCGTTCTTCACGCCGGTGGACTTGAAGTCGGGCACGACGGTGAAATACTGCCAGACCTTGCCCTCAAGGCCGTGCTTTGCAAACTCCTCGCGGAGTATCGCGTCGGACTCGCGGACGGCTTCGAGACGGTCGCGCGTGATGGCGCCGGGGCAGCGGACGCCGAGACCGGGGCCGGGGAACGGCTGACGGAACACCATGCCGTCGGGCAGGCCGAGCTGCTTGCCGACGATGCGCACTTCATCCTTGAAGAGGATCTTCACCGGCTCGACGAGCTTGAACTGCATATCCTCCGGGAGCCCGCCAGCGTTGTGGTGCGCCTTGATGCCGCGCTCGCTTTCGAGAATGTCGGGCCAGATCGTGCCCTGTGCGAGAAACTCTATGCCGTCGAGCTTGCGCGCTTCCTCGGCAAAGACCTCGATGAACTCGTTGCCGATGATCTTGCGCTTCTGCTCAGGATCGGTGACTCCGGCGAGCTTATCAAGAAAGCGGTCGGTTGCGTCGACATAGATGAGGTTCGCGTTCATCTGGTTGCGGAAGACCTCGATGACCTGCTCAGGCTCGCCCTTGCGCAGGAGACCGTGGTTGACGTGGACGCAGACGAGCTGCTTGCCGATGGCCTTGATGAGCAGCGCTGCAACGACGGAGGAGTCAACGCCGCCGGAGAGGGCGAGGAGAACTTTCTTGTCGCCTATCTGCTCGCGAAGCTCTTTGAGCTGTTCGTCGATAAAGGCCTGTGCCTGCTCAGAAGTGGTGATCCTTTCCATGGAATCGGGACGTCTGTCAAGACTCATAATTTACCTCCACATATAGGTGTATTGTACTTAGCCTTGAAAGCATATCATATTCCCGCGCGTTTGAAAAGCTTTATTTACCATCAGTTGATGGTAAGCTTGCCGTATACATCGTCGCCGACGGGCTCAAGCCATTCGTTGGAACCCTCGACTCCGGGAACTTCAACGGCGAGGTGGCTGAACCAGCTGTCGGGCGCGGCGCCGTGCCAGTGCTTGACGCCGACGGGGATGTTGACCACGTCGCCCGGCTTCATTTCGACGGCGTCCTTGCCCCCTTCCTGATAGTAGCCGCGGCCTGCGACGCAGACAAGGATCTGTCCGCCGCCCTGCTTGGCGTGGTGGATATGCCAGTTGTTGCGGCAGCCCGGCTCAAAGGTCACGTTGAAGATGCCGACCTGCGAGGTGGAGACGGGAGCAAGATAGCTGTTGCCGATGAAGTACTGCGCAAAAGCGGTGTTGGGCTGACCGATCGGGAAGACCATAGACTTTGCGTGCGCGCGCATGGCCTCGTCCTCGTAGGGAAGATCGCCCTCACCCGGCTCCCATACCTCTTTCGCGAGGTTGAAGACCGCCCAGCCCTTCGGCCAGCCGGCGTAGAACGCTGCGTGAGTGATGATCGCGGCGATCTCCTTCTGCGTGACGCCATGCGCCTTAGCGTTCTGGAGATGGAACTTGAGGGAGGAGTCGGTGATGCCCTGCGCCATGAGCGCGACGACCGTGATGATGCTGCGCGTCTTTACGTCGATATCCTGATTGTTCCAGTTCTCGCCGAATAGAACATCGTCATTGTAGTGCGCAAACTCCGGGGCGAACTCGCCGAGAGCGTTCCTGCCTGCCGTCTGTACTATTTTCGCCATTGTAGTTTACCTCCTGATATTACAGTTTGTTTCCAAGCTCGTATGCCTTGCGCATCACGTCGGCGTGCTTGGGTGCCGCGCTCACACTCCCTGGCGAGGCACTCGGAATTGCTCCCGCCGCGCAGGCTGGAGGAGATTATCAGAACCTTTTTTGATATGTCAGACAGTCCTTTCGTGAGAATGTTATATAATTATAATACTGAAATCGTGAATAAAGCAAGGCCTTATCCGACGGATAAGGCCTTGGGGCTTATTCAAATTCTATCGTTGCGGGGGGTTTGGAGGTCACGTCGTAGAGCACGCGGTTGATGCCGGCGACCTCGTTTACGATGCGCACGGAGACGCGGTCGAGCACGTCATAGGGCAGGCGCACCCAATCGGCGGTCATAAAATCGGAGGTGCTGACAGCGCGCAGAGCGATCGCGTAGTCATAAGTGCGGCCGTCGCCCATGACGCCGACGGAGCGCATATTCGTCAGCGCCGCGAAGTACTGGCTCAGTTCGCGCTCAAGACCGGCCTTGGCGATCTCCTCGCGGAAGATGAAATCAGCCTCACGCAGCATATCGAGCTTCTCCTTGGTCAGAGCACCGATGACGCGGATGCCGAGGCCGGGGCCGGGGAAGGGCTGGCGCATGACCAGATACTCCGGCAGGCCGAGCTCGCGCCCGAGCTGGCGTACCTCGTCCTTGAAGAGCATACGCAGCGGCTCGATGATCTCCTTGAAATCAACATAGTCGGGCAGGCCGCCGACGTTGTGGTGGCTCTTGATGACCGCGGCGTCGCCCTTGCCGGACTCTATAACATCGGGGTAGATCGTGCCTTGGACAAGATAATCGACCTTACCGATCTTCTTGCCCTCTTCCTCAAAGACGCGGATGAACTCCTCGCCGATGATCTTGCGCTTGTGCTCCGGCTCCTCAACGCCGGCGAGAGCCTTGAGGAAACGCTCCTCGGCGTTGACGCGGATGAAGTTTATGTCCCACTTGGAGAAGGCTTCCTGGACTTCGTCGCCCTCGTTCTTGCGCATAAGGCCGTGATCGACGAACACGCAGGTGAGCTGATTGCCGACGGCCTCGGCCAGCAGCGCCGCTGCGACGGAGGAGTCAACGCCGCCGGAGAGGGCGAGCAGCACCTTGCCGCCGCCGACCTTTTCACGGACGGAGTCGATGGCGCGCTTTTTGTAGTCGGCCATAGTCCAGTCGCCGACCGCGCCGCAGATATCATAGAGAAAGTTGCGGAGCATTTCGCGCCCGTACTCGGTGTGATTGACCTCCGGGTGGAACTGCACGCCGTAGAAGCGGCGCGCCTCGTCGCTTATGCCGACGTTCGGGCAGGCGGCGGAGTGCGCGGAGAGGGCGAAGCCCTCAGGGACGCGCGCCATATAGTCGCCGTGACTCATCCATGTGACGCTCTCTTCGGGGATGCCCTTGAAGAGCGGGCAGGAGGTGTCAAAATATGTGACGGTCTTGCCGTATTCACGGGCGGAATCGTCCTGCGCGGCGGTGACAAGCCCGCCGAGCTCATGGGAAAGCAGCTGGCAGCCGTAGCAGATACCGAGAATGGGAACGCCTAAGGTGTACACGCCGAGGTCGGCGTGGGGAGAGCCCTCGGCATAGACGCTCTGCGGCCCGCCGGTGAAGATGATGCCGATGGGGTCGTAGGCGCGGATGGCGTCAAGGCTCATGTCATATGGATGGACTTCGCAGTAGACGTTATTCTCGCGGACGCGGCGGGCGATAAGCTGGTTATACTGGCCGCCGAAGTCAAGGATAAGAACTTTCTGGTTTTGCATACGGCTTTCCTCTCGCTTTTTCTCAGAACATTTTGATGTAGGCTTCGCGCTCTGCGCCGACAGAGACGTACTTTATCGGGCAGTTGACAGCCTTCTCGATATAACGGATATAGTCGAGCGCCTCTTTCGGCAGATCCCCGACGCTGCGGCAATTGCTGATGTCGCAGTTGAAGCCGGGCAGGTACTCGTACACAGGCTTTGCGGCTTCGAGCTCATCAATGTCGGAGGGGAAGTAATCAATGCGCTTGCCGTCAAGCTCATAAGCGACGCAGACGGGGATCTGCTTGAGGTAGGAGAGGACGTCGAGCTTCGTCAGGGCGATGTAGGTGCAGCCCTGAACAAGTGCACCGTAGCGGGAAGCGACGACGTCAAAGCCGCCGACACGTCTGGGACGGCCGGTCGCAGCGCCGTACTCGCCGCCGGCTTCGCGCAGGCTGTCGCCCTCGGCGCCGAAGAGCTCGCAGGTGAAGGGGCCTTCGCCGACGCAGCTGGAATATGCCTTCATAATGCCGATGCTCTCATCGAGCTTCGCAAACGGGATGCCCGCGCCGATGGGGGCGTAGGCCGCGAGAGTGGTGGAAGCGGAGGTGTAGGGGTAGATGCCGAAGTCGATATCGCGCAGCGCGCCGAGCTGGGCTTCAAAGATCACGGACTTGCCGGACTTTATCGCGTTGCTGAGATATTCGGTCGTGTTGCAGATATAGGGAGTGAAGAACTTGCCGTACTCCTCAAGCCACATCATCATGTCCTCGACCTTGATCGCCTCATGGCCGTAGCCCTTTTCGACGGTCAGGTTCTTCCACTCGACGATGCCTTCGAGCCTGTCGCGCAGGGTGTCCCAATGCAGCAGGTCGCCCATGCGGATGGTCTTCTTCATGTACTTGTCGGCATAGACGGGGGAAATGCCGCGGCGGGTGGAGCCGAACTTCTTGTCGCCGAGTCTGTCCTCCTCAAGGCCGTCGAGCAGCTTGTGGTAGGGCATGCAGATGGTGGCGCGGTCGCTGATCTTGAGATGGTCGGGGCTTATCTCGATGCCAGCTTCGCGCAGCTTCATCGCCTCGCCGAAGAGATGCTCAAGATCGATGACGATGCCGGGGCCGAGAACGTTGACGGTCTCATCGCGCAGGATGCCGGATGGCATGAGGTTCATGATAAATTTGCCCTTTTCATTGATGACGGTGTGGCCGGCGTTGTTGCCGCCCTGATAGCGGACGACGATGTCATAGTTCTTGCTGAGCAGGTCGACCATGCGGCCCTTGCCCTCATCGCCCCAGTTAGTACCAACAATAGAAGTCAACATAGCGCTTTTTCCTCTTTCTTCTTTATACATTTATTTCGGCCTTGACGCCGAGGCTGGAATCATACTTTTTGAGCACCGGCTTTACGGTATCGCGCAGGAACGTTTCGCACTGGCGCTCCGCCATGCCGGTGAAGGTCGCAGGATCGGTCAGCTGCGCCATCTCCTCATCTGTGAGGGAGAAGGCGGGATCGGCCTTGATGCGCTCTAACAGATCGTTATCGCGCCCGTAGAGCTTGACCTGCTCGGCGGCGGCGACGGAATGCCGGCGGATGGCCTCGTGCAGCGCCTGACGGTCGCCGCCCTTGTTCTTGACGCAGTACATGAGAATGTTCTCCGTGGACATAAAGGGCAGCTCCTCATTGAGGTGCTTTGCGATGACTGCGGGGTAGACCTTCATGCCGCGGACGATGTTGATGTAAAGGTTAAGTATCGCATCGGTCGCGAGGAAAGCCTCTGGGATGGAGATGCGGCGGTTTGCGGAATCGTCCAGCGTGCGCTCGAACCACTGCGCGGAGGCGGTGACGGCGGCGTTCTGCAGGTCGCAGATAACATATCGGCTGAGGGACGCGACGCGCTCGGAACGCATGGGGTTGCGCTTATATGCCATTGCCGAGGAGCCGATCTGCTTAGACTCGAAAGGCTCGTCCACCTCTTTCAGGTGGCTCAGGAGGCGTATATCGCTCGAAAACTTCGACGCGCTCTGCGCAATTCCGGAGAGCACCTGCAAAACCGCAAAGTCGACCTTGCGGGTGTAGGTCTGGCCGCTGACGGCCTGACAGGCCTCAAAGCCCATCTTCGCTGCGATGCGCCGCTCAAGCTCCTCGACCTTTTCTGCGTCCCCGTCGAACAGCTCAAGGAAGCTTGCGCCGGTGCCGGTCGTGCCCTTGCAGCCCAGAAGCTTCAGCTGCGAAAGCTGGAAGTCAAGCTGCTCGATGTCAAACAGCAGGTCGTTTATCCACAGGCACGCACGCTTGCCGACGGTCGTCGGCTGAGCGGCCTGGAAATGCGTATAGGCAAGCGTCGGCAGGGACTTGTACTTCTCTGCAAACTCGCCCAGCGCCGCGACGGCGTTCACAAGGAGCTTGCGGATGATGAGCAGCCCGCCGCGCATACGGATGATGTCCGTATTATCGCCGACGTAGCAGCTCGTCGCGCCGAGGTGGATGATGGGCTTTGCCTTGGGGCAGCACTCGCCGAAGGTCAGCACGTGCGCCATAACGTCGTGCCGTACCTCGTGCTCATGCGCGGCAGCAGCGGCATAGTCAATGTCGTCAATATGCGCGCGCATCTCATCGAGCTGCTCGTCGCTGATATTGAGTCCCAGCTCCTGCTCACTCTCGGCGAGCGCGAGCCACAGCCTGCGCCAAGTGGAGAACTTGTTGTCGTCCGAAAACTGGCGCTTCATCTCCTCGTCGGCATAGCGGCCGCAGAGGGGGTTTTCGTAAAATTCGTGCATGGTAAAGTCTTCCTTTACCATCAATTGACAAGGACACACACGGTTTTGACGGGCAGAAAAACGCCCATGCCGCTTCAAAGCCCTTGCCAATA
>CAKTPR010000033.1 GCA_934591725.1 uncultured Oscillospiraceae bacterium | reverse complement strand
ACGATGGGGCGGGCGGTATTGCGGACAAGCTCAAGCTGCTGCTCGGGGGTTTTGCCAAGCGCGTTTCCCCCGAGAGCGACAACAATTCTTTCTGCCATATTTTCTTCCTTACTTCAGCGTTGCGTACATCACAGCCTTGATGGTGTGCATACGGTTCTCTGCTTCCTGGAACTGACGTGCCTGATGGCCAAGGAACACATCGTCGGTGACTTCCATAGCCTCGAGGCCGAACTTCTGGTAGATATCCTCGCCAACGGTCGTCTCGCGATCGTGGAAGGAGGGCAGGCAGTGCTCGAAGATGGCGGTGGGCTTAGCCATAGCCATGACTTCCTTATTGACCTGATAGGGGCGCAGGAGCTTGATGCGCTTCTCCCACAGCTCTGCCGGCTCGCCCATGGAGAGCCATATATCGGTGTAGAGCACATCGCAGTCACGTGCGCCGACAGCGACATCGTCGGTGAACTCAAGCACTGCGCCGGTCTCGGCGGCGACTGCTTGGCACTTCTCGATGAGCCAATCCTCAGGCATGAGCTCCTTGGGGCCGCAGGCGCAGAAGTGCATGCCGAGCTTTGCGCAGACGACCATGAGGGAGTTTGCAACGTTGTTGCGGGCATCACCGAAGAAGGTGAGCTTGCGGCCGCGCATGTCGCCGAACTCTTCGCGTGCGGTCATGATGTCGGCGAGCATCTGCGTGGGATGGAACTGG
Organism: uncultured Oscillospiraceae bacterium; assembly: GCA_934591725.1. Lineage (GTDB taxonomy): Bacteria > Bacillota > Clostridia > Oscillospirales > Oscillospiraceae > Limivicinus. Next base: position 21,058 of record CAKTPR010000033.1, on the reverse strand, counting down.
TCGGTCAGGCCGTTCCAGACGGGAACGCCGGAGTAACGGGCGAGGTCTTCAACAACGGACTGCTTGAAGCCGCGGTACTCAATGCCGTCGAACATACGGCCGAGAACCTTCGCGGTGTCTGCGAGGGATTCCTTCTTGCCCATCTGGGAGGAGCCGGAATCGAGGAAGGTGACGCCCATGCCGAGGTCGCGTGCGCCGACTTCGAATGCGCAGCGGGTACGGGTGGAGGTCTTTTCGAAGAGCAGGACGATCTGCTTATCGGTCAGCCACTTGTGCTCGATGCCGTTATTCTTCATGCGCTTGAACTCGGAAGCGAGGTCAAGGAGATAGTTGATTTCGTCCGGGGTGAAGTCCAGAAGAGTAAGGAAGCTTCTGCCGCGAATGTTGAGACCCATAATTATTTCCTCCTAAAAGTGATGATAGAGATTTTTGTTTAAGAACTTCTTTTTTTATTCTGCGCGGATGAGCGGCATGGACATGCAGCGCGGGCCGCCGCGGCCGCGGGACAGCTCCGCCGACGGCATTTCGAGAACCTGGATGCCCTCGTCGCGGAGGATGGCGTTCGTGACGTCGTTGCGCTCGTAGACAACGATCTTGCCCGGTGCGATGCACAGGGTGTTGGAGCCGTCGTTCCACTGCTCGCGTGCCGAGGCGATCAGATCGTCGCCGCCGCAGTTGATGAGCTTGACGTGCTCGGTGCGGGTGTACTTGGAAAGGATGTCTTCGAGCTTCGAGTCGATACGGCGGATGTGCAGATCGGTCGGATCCTTCGTGCCCGGAGTGATCTCGTACACGGTGAGAGGCCCAAGGATCGCGGGATGGATAGTGTACTTGTCGTAGTCGATCTGGGTGAAGACGGTGTCAAGGTGCATGAACGCGCGGCAGTCGGGAATGTCGAAGGCCAGCACGGTGCGGATCTTGGCGTTGGGATCGGCAAAGAGATTGCGGGCCGCGGCCTCGATGCCGTCGGGAGAGGTGCGCTGGGAGATACCGATGGCGAGAGTGTCCTCGGTGAGGTTCAGAACGTCGCCGCCCTCGATGTTCGCGTGGAAGTCACGATCGTAGTAACGAGTGACGAGCCCCTCAAAGTCGGGGTGATAGCGGAAGATGTAGTCAGCGTAGATAGTCTCGCGGCAGCGGGTCGGGAAGCGCATCCTGTGCAGGAACACGCCGGTGCCGACGGACGCGAACGGGTCGCGGGTGAAGTAGAGGTTCGGCATCGGGTCGACGATGAGGTCGTCAGCCGGGGCGATCATATCCTGCAGGGAGTAAGCGGAAGCGCCGCCCATTTCCTTGAGCGTGATGCCCTCCATGGTCTTCTCGACAAGAGCCTTGCCCTCAAAGTTGCTGATGAGGTAATCATACAGCTTATCCTGCCAGCGGCGGGTCTTTATGTTGCCCTCGGACAGCCACTGATATATAAAGGGCTTGATGACCTCGGGATGGAGCTTGAACACCTCGGCCATGAGGTCCTCGAGGTAGACGACCTCGGTGCCGTTATTGCGGAGAATCTGAGCGAAAGCGTCATGCTCCTGCTGTGCGACCTTCAGGAACGGGATATCATCGAAAAGAAGCTCCGGCAGACGATCGGGCGTAAGATTGAGAAGCTCGCGGCCGGGACGATGAAGAAGCACTTTTTTCAGCGGCTTTATCTCGCTGCGAACGCAAATGCCTTTCATTTTATTTCCTCCTGTTTTTAATATTATTTCGTTTTTTCGCTGCGTCGTTCCTGCGCGCATAGTACCGACGCGGTGTGTCACTGTACATATCATATCCGATGCGAGCCGAAATATTGGAAGAATCGTGTAGAAGAAATTGTATATTTTCGTCGTTCTCGTTGTACGGAAAACAGCAATTTTTACGTTCTCAAGCTCGTTAATTTTTTGCGCTGTGACACCAAAAGTTGAAAATTTAACGAGTGTTTTATGGAGAATGCGCACAGTTGTGCGCGTGGGAACCGGTTCCCAATTTGTGAAAAAGCTAAAAAGAACCGAGGAAAACCGTCATGAGACGGTTTTCCTCGGGTTTGACTGTTCGAGTCGATTTTGAAACGTTTATACGGCTGTCATTTTTGCAGATTGTATATTTTGAATTTTGACGCAGTTTGTGAAAAATAACGACAAGGCTGTTACATGCTCTCCGGAGCGGAAACACCGATGAGCGTGAGCGCGTTTTTGAGGGTGATCATCGCGGCCTTGATGAGGCCGATACGCTCGTTGGTAAGCTCCGGATCGTCGGGGTTGTTGACCTTGGTGGAGTTATAGTAGCTGTGGAAGACCTTGACGAGCGTGATGATATACTCGGTCATCTTGTTCGGCTTGCGGTTGAGCGCGTCCGCGGCGACCTCCTTCGGGAACTCGCTTATGAGCTTGAGCATCTGCATTTCCTTCTCGTCGGTCAGGCGCTCGTAAACGTCGACGCTCTTGAACTCAGGGATCTGGGGATTTCTGAGGATGGAGCACATACGGGAGTAAGCGTACTGCGCGTAGTAAACGGGGTTGTTGTTATCCTTGGAGCGGGCAAGCTTGAGGTCGAGATCCATGTGCGTTGCCACGTCCTTGGAGACGAAGAACCAACGCGCGGCATCCACGCCGATATCCTCGCACAGCTCGCGCAGGGTGATGGCGTTGCCGGTACGCTTGGACATCTTGACTTCCTTGCCGTCCTCGACCATACGCACCATCTGTATCAGGTCGACCTCGAGCGTTCCCTTCGGGTAACCGAGCGCGGTCAGCGCGTTCTGCATACGGATAACGTAGGAGTGGTGATCCGCGCCCCAGAGGTCAACGAGCAGCGGGTAGCCGCGCTCGACCTTGTAGACGTGGTTCGCGATATCGGGCGTCAGGTAGGAGAAGGTGCCGTCGCTCTTGCGCAGGACGCGGTCTTTCTCATCGCCGTAGTCGGTGCTCTTGAACCAGAGCGCGCCGTCCTTTTCGTAGGTAAGACCCATGTCCGCCATGCGGTCAAGGCAGGCGTTGATGCGCTTGCAGTTGTCCTCATAGAAGAAGGTCTCGTGCATCCAGCTCTGCATGGTGACGCGGTAGGTCTTGAGGTCGCGGTCGATCTTCTCAAGCTCCTTCTTCTTGCCGTAGTCCATGAAGTACGCAAGGCGCTCCTTGGGATCGGCAGTGAGCCACTTGTCGCCATCTTCCTTGGCGAGCTGGGCTGCGATCTCCTTTATATCATCGGCATGGTAGCCGTCCTCCGGCAGGGGATATTCCTTGCCGAAATACTCAAAGTAGCGCGCGGTGAGGGATTCGCCGAGCTTGACGATCTGGTTGCCGGCGTCGTTGACGTAGAACTCACGCAGCACGTCCCAGCCGCTGGCTTCCATCAGGCGGCAGATGCAGTCGCCCCAGGCGGCGTTGCGGGCATGGCCGCAGTGCAGGTCGCCGGTCGGGTTCGCGGAGACCCATTCGAGCAGCATATGCTTATCCTTGCCGGAATCGTTCTTGCCGTAATCGTCACCGGCGGCGATGACCTCGTTGATGACGGCGGCGAGGGCGCTCTGCTTGAGCTTGAAGTTGATGAAGCCGGGGCGGGCGACGGTTATCGACTCGCACTCCGGGAGGAGCTCTGCGAGCTTCGCGGTAAGGGGCTCGGCGATCTCCATCGGGTTACGTCGGAGAGTGCGCGAAAGCTTCATGGCAATGCTGGTGGAATAATCGCCCAGCTTGGTGTCCTGAGGGGTCTCGATAATGAGCTGACCCTCAGCCGGTTCCAGATCATAGACCTCTTTTACGGCCTTCTTCGCGGCGTCATAAATCTTGCTTCCAAAGTCGTTCATGCAAATAACTCTCCTTATCTTTCAGTAAAGCCATGTAATCACTGCGGATATACATCTTAATACTATACCATAAATTCCCCTTTATGCAAGCCCTTTATACCGCAATTTTCCTGCGCATTGTCATATATAATTCGAGCGTACCACGTTTCGCGGTACGCTCTTTCTATTATTATATACTTTCCTGTCAGCCGCCGAGGTAGGCCTTGCGAACCTCGTCGCTTTCGGCAAGCTCCTTGCCGGTGCCGCTGAGGGTGATCTTTCCCGTCTCGAGCACGTATGCGCGGTCGGCGACGGAGAGCGCCATCTGCGCGTTCTGCTCGACAAGGAGGATCGTCGTCCCGTTCTTGTGCAGCTGACGGATGATGTCGAATATCTGCTCGACGAGTATCGGCGCAAGACCCATGGACGGCTCGTCCAGCATCAGCAGCTTCGGGTGGCTCATGAGCGCCCTGCCCATTGCGAGCATCTGCTGCTCGCCGCCGGAGAGAGTACCGGCGATCTGCTTCTTTCTCTCGCGCAGGCGCGGGAACTGCTCATAGACCGACTCGATATCCGCATCGATACCGGCATTTTTCTGCGTGAACGCGCCCATTTCGAGGTTCTCCTCAACGCTCATCTGAAGGAAGATGCGCCGTCCCTCAGGAACCTGCGCAAGCCCCTTGTACACGAGCTTGTGTGCCGGGACATGGCTGATGTTCTCGCCGTTGAACTCGATGCTGCCGGTGCGTGAGCGCAGCAGCCCGGAGACGGTCTGGAGCGTCGTGGACTTGCCCGCGCCGTTTGCGCCGATAAGGGTGACGATCTCGCCCTCGTTGACCTCAAAGGAGATGCCCTTTATCGCGTGGATCGCGCCGTAGTATACATTTATATTATCTACCTTAAGAATAGTGCCCATGCGCTCAGGCCTCCTTCTTCTTGCCGAGGTATGCTTCGATAACGACGGGGTTCGCCTGAATGTCCGCGGGCGTGCCCTTGGCGATGACCTTGCCGAAGTTCAGCACGCAGATGCCCTCGCAGATGCCCATGACAAGGTTCATGTCGTGCTCGATGAGCATGATGGCGATCTGGAACATATCGCGGATCTTGATGATGTTCTCCATCAGCTCCGCGGTCTCGGAGGGGTTCATGCCGGCGGCCGGCTCGTCGAGCAGCAGCAGGCTCGGATTCGTGCCGAGGGCGCGGACTATTTCGAGACGGCGCTGCGCGCCGTAGGGCAGGGAGCCGGCCTTTGCGTCCGCGAGGTCTTCCATGTCGAAGATGCTCAGCAGCTCCATCGCGCGCTCATGGGCGATGCGCTCCTGCTTCCAGTAGGACGGCAGGCGCATGATGCCGGAGAACATGCCGTAGTTTATCTGGTTGTGCATACCGAGCTTGACGTTATCCTCAACGCTGAGGTTGTCGAACAGGCGGATGTTCTGGAACGTGCGCGCCACGCCGAGCTTGTTGACCTGCGCGGTGTTCATGCTGTGGGTGTCTATGCCGTCGACCATGATGGTGCCGCGCGTCGGCTGGTAGACCTTGGTGAGGAGGTTGAAGATCGTGGTCTTGCCCGCGCCGTTCGGGCCGATGAGCCCGGCGATCTCGGTGCGTCCGATGGTGAGGTTGAAGTCGTCGACCGCGGTCAGACCGCCGAAGTCTATGCCGAGGTGGCTGACTTCGAGGACGGGGGTCTTGTCAAGGTCGCGCTGCGGGATGAAAGCGTTCGTCGGCAGCGGGACGAGCGGGCTTTTATACTTCGTTTCGATGTTGGCTTCCGGGTAGGCCGGGGCGAACATCGCAAGCGGGCTTCTTAATTTCAGAGCGAGATCAGGCATGTTCCTTTTCTCCTTTCTTGCCGAACGGGACGAGCTTTGAAAGCAGCGCCTTCATCTGGGGACTGTTCGTCGCCAGCATGACGACTATCAGGACTATCGCGTAGATGAGCATACGGTAATCGGCAAAGCCGCGCAGCGCCTCAGGCAGCACCGTCAGCACCGCCGCCGCGATTATCGAGCCCCACATATTGCCGAGCCCGCCGAGCACGACGAACACGAGGATGAGGATAGAGGTATTGAAATCGAACTTCGAGGAGACAAGGTTCGAGAAGTTCAGGCCATAGAGCGCGCCCGCGCCGCCTGCGAGCGCAGCGCTCGTCACGAAGGCCATGAGCTTATACTTCGTCACGTTGATGCCGACGGACTCGGCGGCGATGCGGTTATCGCGCAGCGCCATGATCGCGCGGCCGGAGCGGCTGCGCACGAGGTTCAGCACAACGACGAGCGTGACCATGATGAGGATGAAGCCCGCGGTGAAGCTTGCGATGGTGTCCGTGCCGGTCGCACCCTGCGCGCCCTTGATGAGCACTTTGCCCGTCTCGGTGAGGCCAAGGTCGGTGACGGTCTTCGCGCCGGTAGCGTTGAAGATGATGTGCAGGCCGTTTTCATCGTGGCCGATGATGAGGCAGTTTATAAGCTCCTTGATGATCTCACCGAAGGCCAGCGTCACGATGGCCAGATAGTCGCCGTGCAGGCGCAGCACCGGGATGCCGACGAGCGTTCCCGCGATGCCCGCGAAGATCGCGCCCATCACGATCGCGAGTGCAAGGCGCACTCCATCGGAGGGGATGGCGTTCTGCAGGCTCATTGCGGTAACGACGCCGGTGAACGCGCCGACGCTCATGAAGCCCGCGTGGCCCAGACTCAGCTCGCCGAGAATGCCGACGGTGAGGTTCAGGGAGACGGCCATGACGATGTAGCAGCAGATGGGGACGAGCTGACCCTTCATCGAGCGGGTGAGCATTCCTTCGTTCATCAGGGCGTTCATGACGATAAACGCGATGACGACGCCGATATATGTCGCGAAGTCCGCGATCTTTGTTTTGTTGAGAGTCTTTTTCATCTTGGCACCTCAGACTTTCTCCGGCACATACTTGCCGAGCAGACCGGCCGGACGCACCAGCAGCGTCACGATAAGCACCGCAAAGACGATGGAGTTTGCAAGCTGCGTGGAGATATATGCCTTTGCCAGAGACTCGATTATGCCGAGCAGCAGCCCGCCGAGGAACGCGCCGGGGATCGAGCCGATGCCGCCGAACACCGCCGCGGTGAAGGCCTTGATGCCGGGCATGGAGCCGGTGGTCGGCATGAGGGAGGTGTAGGACGAGCAGAGCAGCACGCCCGCGATAGCCGCGAGAGCCGAGCCGATAGCGAAGGTGAGCGAAATGGTGCTGTTGACGTTGATGCCCATGAGCTGGGCCGCCGCCTTATCCTCGGACACAGCGCGCATCGCCTTGCCCATCTTGGTTTTGCCGGTGAAGAAGGTCAGTGCCGCCATGATGACAAGGCACATCACGACCGTCAGAAGCGCGATGTAGGAGATCGTGAGCTTGCCGTCGAAGAGCTTGAACGCTCCCTCGACCACGGGGCTGTACGCCTTGGGGTTCGCGCCCCAGATGAGCAGGGCGGAGTTCTGGAGGAAGTAGCTCACGCCGATGGCGGTGATGAGCACCGCGAGCGACGGAGCCGCGCGCAGCGGCTTATACGCCAGCCCCTCGATGATAACGCCGAGCAGCGTGCACACGACCATCGCGACGAGCACCGCCGCCCATGCGGGGAGCCCCCATGAGCTGACCGCCATCAGCGACACGTAGCCGCCGACCATTATAACGTCGCCATGGGCGAAGTTCAGCATCTTGGCGATGCCGTAAACCATGGTATAGCCCAGCGCGATTATCGCGTACACGCTGCCGAGACTGATACCGCTGATGAGATATGACAGAAATTCCATAACGTACCTCTTCTGTTTCTATTAACTGCTGCAATTTTCTGACGCTCTGCGACATTTGCACAGTCGGCAGAGGCCGTGCCGCCTCTGCAACTGCCGCAGAAGGATAAGATGCCTGTCGGCAGTCGGGGGATGATCCCCCCGGCTGCCTTTGTTTGGTTGTGGTTTAATATCCCGCTAAACTTATGCTGCGGGGCTGGCCTCAGGTTCAGCAGCTGCTTCTGCTTCCGCAGTGGCCTCGGTCTCCTCGGCGGGAGCTTCCTCGGCTGCCGAGAGCTCTGCGGAGACGTAGGTGCCGTTCTTGATGATGACGGCAGCGGGCATCTTGCTGACCTCGCCCTCGGCGTTCCAGGTCATGCCCTTACCGGTCAGGCCGTCGAAGGTCAGGCTCTGGAATGCGGAGACGAGCGCGTCGCAGATCTCCTCGGTGCTCATGTCGGGAGTGCAGTTAGCAGCTTCGAGAGCGGCCTTCAGCGCGTAGATAACGTCGTACTCATCGGCTGCGAACTGGTTGGGGGCTTCACCGTACTCCTTGGTGTACTTCTCTACGAAGCTCTTGGTCTGCTCATCCTGTGCGTCCGCGGAGAACGGAGTCAGAACCATGACGTCTTCCGCAAGCGAGGTGTCAAAGCCTTCGAGGGTCAGGATGCCGTCCATGCCGTCGACGCCGAAGAAGGTCGGCTCATAGCCCATGGCCTTTGCCTGAGAGAAGATGACGGATGCGGGCTGGTAGTAGATGGGCAGGAAGACGAGGTCTGCACCGTCAGCCTGAGCCGTGGTGAGCTGGACGGAGAAGTCGGTTGCTGTGTCCTTGGTGAAGGTGCCTTCATAGACGATCTCAAGGCCGTTCTCGGCTGCGGTGGAAACGAACTTGTCGCGGATGCCCTGGGAGTAAGCGTCGTCGTTGCGGTAGATAACGGCGATCTTGCTTTCAGGCATGTTGGCTGCGATGTAGGTCGCGGAGCCTGCGCCCTGGTTCGGGTCGGTGAAGCAAAGCTGGAAGACATTGTCCTTGCCCGCGGTGACGTCGGCGGAGGAGGCGGACGGGGTCATCATGAACACGCGCTCTTCATTGCACTTGGTGGAAACGGAGATGGCGGAGCCGGTGGTGGTGGGGCCGGCCATGACCTGCATGCCCCAGTCCATGAGGTTGTTGTAGGCATTGACTGCGATCTCGCTGTCGGCCTGGTCGTCCTCGAATTTCCACTCGATCTGGTAGCCGTTGATGCCGCCGTTGGCATTGATCTCATCGACTGCGATCTGGCCGCCGTTCTTGACTGCGGTACCGTAGATAGCCGCGTCGCCGGTCAGGGGGCCGCTGCCGCCGATCTTGAATGTATTGCTGCCGGAAGCTGCTTCCGTGGGTGCCTCAGTTGCGGCAGTGCCGCTGTTGCTGCTGCCGCAGCCTGCGAACAGGCACATGCACATTGCTGCGACCAAAACAAGAGCCATAAACTTTTTCATCTTTTTGTTCTCCTTACAGGAATATATTTATACAAAAAATCAGCCCCGACCGAATTGGTCGGGGCTGATTTGAAGTATACTGAAATATCAAATCATCGCACCGCTGCCAAAACCGGTCGCCTGCAATCTGTGCCGCTAATTATGCTTATAATTATGCATATGGATACGGTAATAACTCGTACGGCGGCAACAAAAATGGACACTGCGTCAACAGTGTCCTTAGTAAGCAGGAGGGCGGTATTGGTGCAGTCGGCGGACTGCTGGCGAGAAGAGCATGCAGCAGCGGACTCATCTGCGCGAGCGCATGAACCGGTAGTGTTGAAGCGGTTTGCGAAGCGTTCAAACATCTGCTGTATCTCCTTTCGTTTGATGGGCGTACTTTAGCACCGTAAGCCGCGGCTGTCAAGAGCCTTTTTTATATTTTACTCATTCTGACAAAACCGCCAAAAATGATGGTGCGTTTTTCTACACAATGCACAACGTCAGAAGTGGGTCACTGACTTGCCCCACTGAGCTCTGCCGCAGCCCCATTGGCATATAGCTGTTAATAGATTTCCGGATATGTGCGGCAGGCCACGGTGTCTGCCTGCTGCTTGAGCTTTTTTGCGCAGGCGACGGCTCTGGCCAGTTCATAAACTACCAGAGCATGGATGATAATGTCCAGGATATTGAGAAACGGATCGTCCAGCAAGGCAAAGGAGACGACCAGAAGACCCACTGTGTCTACCGAGAAAAGGACCAGCGCGGCGGTGAGCCAGCCGGGTTTCTTTTCACAAAATGCCCAGCACAGGGCGTAAACACCCATAACAAGGACGCCGATGACCACTGCGATGATGGTAAAGGTGCCAATCCCTCCGGAGAGCGCCTCGTCCATGCCCATTCCGAAGGCTGTAAGATAATAGGGGATGGAGGCGGAAAACACGTAGTAGTGGTCTGAGTCCGCGAGCAAAAACACAGTGTTAACAACGGTTAAAAGTATGATTAACTGCAGGGAATACCGCCCGGCGGAAATCTTTTTTGTCAAGTATTCAGGAGAGTTCTTGTCCATGGTAAGCACCTCATTCATTTATGTTTGGTCGCTTCCAGTATAGCAGAGAGCTCAGGGAAAAACAACATTTATTTTATGAGACCATCAACATAAGAACTTACGAAGACTGAAAAATCTCTCCTTGAAAAAGGAGAGATTTTTACTGAAATGACCTTATACTATTTCGTGTCCGCGCTCAAGGAGCATCTTGTCCTTCAGCGCCATGAGCTTCGGCGAGAGGTCGACGTAGTACTGGTGCGGGTAGTCAAAGCGCTTGACCTCCGGCCAGAGCGTGTCTATCTGCTCGGCGCAGCGCTTCTTGATATCGCCGAGGGCTGGCAGGTCGTAGACCAGTTCGCCGTTTTTGAACACCTGCACCTGAAGTTCCACCGCGCGGAAGTTGTTCATGGTCTTCTTCTTCCAGCGGTCGTGCGGGTCGCATATTTCGAGCGGCTGAGTGTCGTCGACTACCTCGTCGTGCGTGCAGATATAGTCTGCTTCAGCCATGCCGCTCTCCCGGTCGAAGAAGCGGTACACCTTCTTGAAGCCGGGGTTCGTGATCTTGCCGACGTTCTCGCTGAGCTTGATCTTCGGGATGATCTCGCCGTCCTGTTTTTCGACGGCACACAGCTTGTACACGCCGCCGAACACCGGGGAGCTCTTGGAGGTTATCAGTCTCTCACCGACGCCGAAGGAGTCGATCTTCGCGCCCTGACGGATAAGCTCGGTGATGAGCCGCTCGTCAAGGGAGTTCGAGACAGTGATGGTGCAGTCCGGCCAGCCTGCGTCGTCGAGCATTTTGCGCGCGCGCTGGGTGAGATAGGCCATATCGCCGGAGTCCAGACGGATGCCGCACTTGGTGATGCCCATGGGGCGAAGCACCTCGTTGAACGCGCGGATGGCGTTGGGTATGCCGGACTTGAGCGTGTTGAAGGTGTCCACGAGCAGGACGGCGTTGTTGGGATAGGTCTTGCAGTAGCTGACGAAGGCGTCATACTCGGAGTCGAACATCTGCACCCACGAGTGCGCCATCGTCCCCGCTGCGGGAACGCCGTAGACCTGATCGGACACGGTGCAGGCCGTGCCTGCGCAGCCGCCGATGAACGCGGCTCTCGCGCCGGTGACGGCGCCCGCAATGCCCTGTGCGCGGCGTGAGCCGAATTCAAGCACTGCGCGCCCCTGGGCTGCGCGGCAGACGCGGCTCGCCTTCGTGGCGATCAGGCTCTGATGGTTGAACTCAAGGAGCATATAGGTCTCCAGCAGCTGCGCCTGAATAGCCGGAGCGCGGACGGTAATGACAGGCTCCATCGGGAAGATGGGCGTGCCCTCAGGGATCGCCCAGATATCGCCGGTGAATTTGAAATCACGCAGATAGTCAAGGAAGCCCTCACTGAAGATGCCGCGCGAGCGCAGATAGGCGATATCCTCCTCGTCAAAGTGCAGCGTCTCGACATAGTCGACTATCTGCTCCAGTCCTGCGGCGACAGCGTAGCCGCCGCTGTCGGGAACGTCGCGGTAGAAAATGTCAAAGTAGCATATGCGATCCTGCATACCGTCGGCAAAGTAGCCGTTGCCCATAGTCAGCTCATAGAAATCGCAGAGCATGGTCAAATTGATGCCGTTAGCGCTTTTCATATCTTACCTCCACGGTGCAAAAAAGTCGTAAATTTTCTCTTGAACCCTATTATATATTCTGCACGTAAATAAGGCAAGGTATTTGTGCACAGTGTTAAACAATTATCTTGATTTGTGTGGAATAACGCGGTTTTTGTTGACTTAAAGTGAAATTTGGTATATTCTGATAAACAGGAAAGAATGAGCAAATGCGCGAACCGAGGGTGTTTATATATGAAAAAAGAGTTCTTTGTCCCCGGCAGGACTGAGCTTGCCGGCAATCATACCGATCACCAGAACGGGCGGGTGCTCGCCTCGGCGATCGACCTTGGTTTATACGCCGTCTGTGAGACGAACGGCAGCAAAATGATACACGTGCAGTCGGAGGGCTTCAAGAGCTTTGATGTCCGCTGCGACCATCAGCTGGTCAGGACTACCGAGTTCGGCACGCCCAAGGCGCTCGTCCGCGGCGTTGTGAGCGCGTTTACCGAGTTGGGGCTGAAGGTCGGCGGCTTCAACGCCGTCGTCAAATCCACGCTGCCGATCGGCGCGGGGCTGAGCTCCTCGGCGGCGTTCTCGGTGCTGATTGGCAGCGCCCTCAGCGCCCTGTTCAATGACGGCAAGGTCGACCCCGTCGTTATCGCCCGCGCCGGGCAGGAGGCGGAGAACCGCTATTTCGGCAAGCCCTGCGGCCTTATGAGCCAGCTCGTGTGCGCCCTTGGCCATACGCTGTATGTGGATTTCAAGACCGGTGAGATGACGCCCATAAAGGCCGACTTCAGCTCCATGGGGCTGACGCTGTGCCTGACCGATACGGGCGGCAGCCATGCGGGGCTCGATACCTCCTACGCGCGCATTCCCGGCGACATGGTCTATATCGCGAACCTTTTTGACAAGGGCGTGCTTGCGGATGTCGACCCGGCGGAATTTCGCAGCAAGGGCTGGGATCCTTCGGATCGCCCGGTGCGCCGCGCGATGCACTTCTTCGATGAGAATGAGCGCGTCCCGAAGATGCGCGACGCGCTCACCGCGGGAAACGGCACGGAGTATATGCGCCTGATGAACGAATCCGGCCGAAGCTCGGAGCAGCTGCTCAACAATATTATCACCAGCGCCACGGGAGATACAAAGCTTGCGCAGGGGCTTGAGCTTTCAAAGAAGCTGCTGAGCGGCAAGGGCGCATGGCGCGTCCACGGCGGCGGCTTTGCCGGCTGTGTGCAGGCGCTGATGCCGGATGAATACTTTGCCGAGTACAAGACCGCGATGGAGAATGCCTTCGGTGCAAGCAGCTGCCACAGAGTGTATCTTGTGTAAGAGAGATAATGATAAAACCGGAGTCCGGCAAATATGCCGGGCTCCGATTTTTGCTTTCAATATTTAAGCTCAGGCAGCGGTGCGCTCTTTCTTTGCGCCGAAGTACTGCCATGCGAAGACTGCCGCGAAGAGCGCAATGCCGATAACGTCGGTGATCGCGGTCGGATCCATCATCAGCAGGCCGCCAATGCAGATAAGCACTCTGCACGGCCATTCGAGCTTCTTGAACAGGAAGCCGTTCATTGCCGCGGCGACGCCGAAGATGCCGACGAGAGAGGTTATAACGATCTGGATTATGCCGAACGCCGTAACGTCAATGAGCAGCATTGCCGGGTTCAGGCAGAAGATGTACGGCACAATGAATGCGCCGATAGCGAGCTTCGTCGCGTTGATGCCGGTCTTCATCGGGTTCGACTTTGCTATTGCGGAGCCTGCGTAGGCTGCCAGCGCGACAGGCGGGGTGATGTCGGCGACGATGCCGAAGTAGAACACGAAGAAGTGCGCGCAGATCTTGGGCACGCCCATGGTGATGAGTATCGGGGCGCAGGTGGAGGCCATTATGCAGTAGTTAGCCGTGGTCGGCACGCCCATGCCGAGGATGATGCAGCAGATCATCGTGAGGAACATCGCAATGAACTGAGGGTTCACGAAGGAGACCTGATTGCTGATGGACACGACGGCGCTGATGAGCTTGGAGGCAAGGCCGGTGGCGGTGATGCAGCCGGCGATGATGCCCGCCATGCAGCAGGCGACGGCGACGGTGATGGTGCCCTTGCCGCCGGCTTCGAGAGCCTCGAAGATCTTGGCGGGGGTGATGCGGTTCTCCTTATCGAAAAGGCTAACGACGATGGCGACGAGGATCGCGATCGTTGCGGAGAACTGCATCGTGCGGGTGTTGGTAGTGACGAGCCATACGAGCACGACCAGCGGGAGCAGCAGATATATCTTCCTGAGGAGCTTGCTCATGACAGGCAGCTCTTCCTTGGGGATACCGCTCAGGTGGAGCTTCTTTGCCTCAAGGTGAACGGCGATGAATATGCCGGTGAAGTACAGCACCGCCGGGAGGATGGCGCGCAGCGCGACCTCGCCGTAGGTGACGTTCATGTACTCTGCCATCAGGAACGCGGCAGCGCCCATGATAGGCGGCATTATCTGGCCGCCGGTGGAGGCCGCGGCTTCGACAGCGCCGGCAAACTCAGGCTTGTAGCCGGTCTTCTTCATCATCGGGATCGTGACGGAGCCGGTGGTGACGGTGTTGCCGACAGAGGAGCCGGAGACCATGCCGCACAGCGCGGAGGAGATGACCGCGACCTTGGCCGGGCCGCCGGAAAAGCGGCCGACGAGGGAGTTTGCGAGGTCTATAAAGAAAGCCGCGATGCCGGTGCGCTCAAGGAACGCACCGAAGATGATGAACACAACGATGTACTTTGCGCACACCTGGATAGGAGTGCCCATGACGCCGCTGGTGGTGTAGAACAGGGTATAGAGCACACGCTTGAGCGGGGTGCCGATGGCAAAGGTGTAGATGATCAGCACGGCGGCGACGCAGAGGATCGGCACGCCGACGCAGCGGCGGCACAGCTCCATCAGGCAGAGGATGCCGAGTATGCCGACGGTGATCTGGAACGGCGTTATCTTTGACGCGCTGGTCAGGACCATGACGAGAGAGTCATAGGCGAAGCAGTAATAGAAAAAGCTTGCAGCGCCGACTATCATAAGCACATAGTCAAACCACGGAATGTAGTTGTGGCGGACATGGTGCTTCGAGGCGGGGTAGGTCATATAACCCATGATGATGACGCAGCCGATGAACGCGGTGAGCCGCTTCTCGATAGCGGCGACGCTGAAGAGCGTCGACCAGATGCAGTACAGCGAGAAAATGACCATGATAACACGGACGATCATTCCCGGAGTACCCTCCCATGTGCGCGTGTTGGATTCGCGGTCGTACTTACGCATGACGGCTTCAACATCCGCAGCCGTGCCCACGTCGACCTCAATATCTACGCTGGTATCGACGACCTCGTCTGCCGTTCGGATGTGAAAATGATTCTTGCTTGGCATTATGTATGCCCCTTTCCGTTCAATTTTAATAACTTCCCACTATATCATGCCAGAAATACGAGCGGAGCACAAGTTAAGAAAGCCGCTCCGGCGTAAAGAAACCGCAAATTTGCACGTCCATGGGTCAAGAAGAAAAAAGCTGTTACGCCGGAGCCCCATTGCTGAGGCTCCAGCGCATCTGTCTATGTAGTGCTGTGGGTAAAGCTTACTTGGTCGCGACCTCGAAGCCCTTCTCTGCGAAGTACTTCGCAGCGCCGGGGTGGTAAGGCACGCTGGTCATGGAGGAAGCGAACTCAAGGCTCAGCTCAGCGCCCTTGCCGTGCTGCTCGGAGATAGCGTCGATGTTGTCGAAGATGGTGGACACGAAGGTGTACACTGCGTCGTCGGAGACATCGTCACGGACGAGGACAACTGCCGCGACTGCGACGGTCTGGACATCCTCAGGAGTACCGTAGACGTCAGCTGCGATGGTGTAAGCGGAGTAGTAGGGGCTGCTGGCGAGGAGCTTATCCATGTGCTCGTCATCGATGCTGACGAGGTAGACCTGAGCGCTGGTGGACAGGTCAACGATAGCAGTGGTGGGAGCGCCGGCGACGATGAAGGCCGCGTCGATCTTCTTATCCTTCAGGCTCTCAGCGCTGTCGCCGAAGCTCTGGTACTTGGGGTCGATATCGTCAAGGGTCATGCCGTATGCGCTGAGAACGTCAATGGCGTTGAAGTAAACACCGGAGCCCTGAGCACCGACAGAGACGCTCTTGCCCTTGAGGTCGGCAACGGTCTTGATGTCGGGGTTCATGGTGACGATCTGTACCTGCTCCTTGTAGAGCGCGGCGGCGACGGAGAAGCTGCCGACAGCGCCGGTATCGGCGAAGAGGTTGGTGCCGTCATAGGCGTAGCTCATAACGTCGGACTGGCAGAAGCCGAGCTGTACATCGCCGGCGTCGAGGTCTTCGACGTTTGCCTTGGAGCCGTTGCCGGTGATGGCGGTGACGCTCAGGTCGCTGTTATTGGAAACGTACTGGGCAAGCACGCTGCCGAAAGCATAATAGGTGCCCGCTTCACCGCCGGTGGTGAAAGTGAGCGCTTCCTTCTTTGCGCTGCTATCAGCTGCAGGAGTGCTGCCGTCGGAAGAAGCCGGGGCGGAATTGCCGCAGGCGCACAGCGCGAATACCATAACAAGTGCAAGCAAAAGTGCAATAACTTTTTTCATACTGGTACCTCCTAAAAATCAACAAAAAGGGAGCTGCGTTTTTGGTCAGGTTTTTGAATTACTCCCTTTCTGCATTTATAATACAACCGAAAGTTTAATTTTGCAAGAGTAAATTTACACTTTCCTGTATTGACCCATAAACAAGCCCGAAAGTCCCGCCGCTTTGTGCATATAATATAATGTGAAAATCAAGACAAGACTGTTTGCTGAAAAGCTTTGACAGCAATAAGACAAGGTGCTATACTCAACAATGTATGCGGGCAAAACGGCGGACGCATTTTTCGCCTGCTGAGGCCCCATACAATGAAAAAGCGGAGCGTTTATTTATAATGGATTTTTCATTGCTGAAAAGTTTCACCGCCGTGGCCGACGAGAAGAGCTTTTCTACAGCCGCGAAACATCTGTTCATTTCGCAGCAGTCGCTGTCCAAGCAGATAGCGAAGCTTGAGGAGGAACTGGGGACGACGCTGTTTGTGCGCAGCCGTCCGCTCAGCCTCACGCCGGACGGGAAGCAGTTTTTGCAGACCGCCAAGGAGATACTTCAGCTCAAGCAGCAGTACGAGGAGAGCTCCAGCCACAGCTTCAGCGGCTCGCACTTCATCCATGTCGGCATCGAGCACACCATTGCCCGCGCGATCCTGCCCTATGTCCTGCCGGAATACCTCAAGGAGCATCCGGACACTTACGTCAAGGTCAGCGAGGAGTCGCCGGAGGTGCTGCACAAGTCGATCATATACGACGGGGTCGATCT
Source organism: uncultured Oscillospiraceae bacterium (assembly GCA_934591725.1). Classification (GTDB taxonomy): domain Bacteria; phylum Bacillota; class Clostridia; order Oscillospirales; family Oscillospiraceae; genus Limivicinus. The sequence continues at coordinate 4,065 of CAKTPR010000033.1, read as the reverse complement.
CGTCATCGGCTCGATAAACGGCGCGCCCGATAACTATGACACCGTTACCCTCTGCAAGAAGGAGCAGGTGCTGGTCGTGCCGAAGCAGATAATGCGCGAGCTTGCCGGGGATCAGTACGACGAGATAAAGGCGCGCTTTTCCGAGTGCGCGGATCTCACGTGGTTCGAGAAAGCGCCGTTTATAAAGATACCGCGCCAGTCTTCGGGCGGCCGGGCGCTCAACAGCTACCTCAAGTATTATGATATAAACCCATGCTTTGTGTGTGAGCTGACGAATGTCGAGAACGCTTTCCAGCTCGCAAACTCCGGGCTTGGTGTGCTCGTCTATGCGCGCATCTTCTGGGACATGCTCGCCCCGGAGCTTCAGGCGGATTACCTCAAGAATATCGATATTTTCCCGCTGCCCTACCTGCCGGATATCGACGATGTCTGCGCCTACTATAATAAGGAGACGGGTCTGCACGGCAAGAACAAGGAGCTGCTGGACATTTTCCGCCGGTTCTTTGACGATTACCGCAGCGGAAAAGAACCGGAGACACAGGAATAAAACAGAATAATCAAGCTGAGCAATTCCCCCTTGAATGCAAGGGGGAATTTTTTGTGCAAAAGTCTACCAATGATCAATATAATCATTGACCTCTGTTCGCACAGCATGGTATTATATATTTGATATAAAGTACCATCCGGAGGAGACCCGCATGGAAGAAATGTTCTTTTGCCCGAGCTGTATGGCAAAGGCTGCGCCGGTGGACGGCAAATGCCCCGTCTGCGGCTGTGATGTGAATATAAAGAACGCGCTGCACCAGCTGCCGGTCAATACTATTCTCAGCGGCAGATATATTGTCGGCAGGGTGCTCGGTGCGGGTGGCTTCGGCATCACATATATCGGCTATGACCTTAAGCTTGACGGCAAGGTCGCGATAAAGGAGTATTACCCCAGCGGCGCCGCCAACCGGAGTATGTCCCTTACCGTACTCCCGACGACGGAAGTGAAGGGTAATCCCTTTGAGATAGGCAAAGACCGTTTCCTGAAAGAGGCCAAGACCCTCTCAGAGTTCGTCGGCGAGGGAAACATCGTTGCCCTGCGGGATTACTTTGAGGAAAACGGTACGGCGTATATCGTCATGGAGTACCTCGAAGGCGAGGATCTTTCGCACTATGCCAAGGAGCACGGCGTATTCGGGATGGATGAAGCGTTCGACCTGCTCGAACCCGCGATGCTGGCGCTGGATAAGATACATAAGAGGGGGCTCATCCACCGGGATATCAGCCCCTCAAATATAATGGTGCTCAGCGACGGGCGCGTCAAGGTGCTGGACTTCGGCTCCGCGCGTCTGCAGAACGCAAGCGGCGAGCTTAGCCTGTCCATCATGCTCAAGCCCGGCTATGCTCCGATGGAGCAGTACAGCACGCACGGGGAGCAGGGCTCGTGGACGGATGTCTACGCCATGAGTGCGACGATATACAAGCTCATAACCGGCAAGACTCCGCCTGCCTCGACCGACAGACTGATGGAGGACACGCTTGAGCCGCCGTCGAAGCTTGGAGCAAAGATAACCCCGGCGCAGGAGAAGGCGCTGCTGCGCGGTCTTGCGCTGAGGCCGGCAGACAGGACGCAGACGATGGCCGGGCTTGCCGAAAGCCTGAGAGGAAAGAAAGCGAGTTACCAAAAGCCTGCAAAGCCGCCGAGAACCGATAAGAAAGAAAAGCCGGTAAAGGAACAGGAAAAGAAGAAACCGCCAAAACCGGCAGTCGACCTGAAGAAAAAGACTGCCCCTGCAAAGCCCGTCAAACCGGCGGAGGAAAATAAAAAGGCGGGAAAGCCTGTGCTGCCCAAGAAGCGCCTGCTCATCATCGCGGCGGCGCTGCTTGCGGTCGTGGCGCTGTGCCTCACGGTTCCAAAGGCAATAAACACTGCGGGCGAGAATAATGTTGAGGACGTGCAGGATACGCACCTTGCCGAGCTTGCCGCCGCACGTGAAGCCATAGCCGGGCACAGCGAGACCACAATCAGCGCAGGGGCACTTTATACGATAGGTCTGAAATCTGACGGCACAGTTGTTGCCGATGGAATTAATTCCAATGGTCAGCTTTTAGTCGATGACTGGACGGATATTGCCGCTGTCAGTGCTGGTTTAAATCATACTGTGGGTCTGAGAACCGACGGCACGGTTGTTGTTGTCGAGCATGATGAAAAAGGCCAGTTTGAAGTCTACGACTGGACAGACATCGTTGCTGTGAGTGCTGGCGGCAGCTATACTGTGGGGCTGAAAGCAGACGGAACCGTACTTGCCGCTGGCAATAACAAAAAAGGTCAGTGTGACACCGGTGATTGGAAAGACATTGTTGCCATCAGTGCTGGCCGCGGACATACAGTGGGTCTGAAGCCGGACGGCACGGTCGTTGCCGTAGGCGATAACGCATCTGGCCAGTGTGACGTCGGCGATTGGACGGATATTGTCGCCGTAAGTGCTGGCAGCGGCCATACGGTAGGGCTTAAAGCGGACGGCACGGTCGTTGCCGCTGGCTATAACGCAAATGGTCAGTGTGACGTTGGCGATTGGAAAGACATCGTTGCTGTCAGCGCAGGCAGCAGTCACACCGTGGGGCTTAAAGCGGACGGCACTGTCGTTGCCGTAGGCGATAACGCATCTGGCCAGTGTGACGTCGGCGATTGGACGGATATTGTCGCCGTAAGTGCTGGCAGCGACCATACGGTAGGGCTTAAAGCGGACGGCACTGTCGTTGCCGTAGGCAGCAATTATTACGGTCAGCGCAGCGTCTCCGACTGGACAGACATCGCGCTGCCGGAGGGCAGCAGCACTGAGCCGATACTAGCAGAGCAGGAGCCGTCACTTAGCGCGGAAGAGCTTGCTGCCGCGCGTGAAGCCATAGCCCCGTATAACCAACCTGTGATAAGTGCGGCGAGCGACCATACGGTCGCGCTGAGATCGAACGGCACGGTCGTCGCCATCGGGCGTAATGATGAAAGTCAATGTAACGTCTCCGGCTGGACAAACGTTGCTGCAATAAGTGCGGGTTCTTTTTATACCGTAGGTCTGAAATCGGACGGCACAGTGCTCGCCGCCGGGAGTATCAGCTACGCCAGCGACATGACCGGCTGGACGGATATCGTTGCAGTGAGCACGGGCTTCTCCCATGTCGTAGGTCTGAAAAAAGACGGCACTGTTGTTGCCGCAGGCAGCAACGATTGTGGACAGTGCGATGTCTCTGAATGGACGGATATTGTTGCCGTCAGCGCAGCCAGTACTCATACGAACGGCCTTAAGGCGGACGGCACGGTGCTCACCGCCGGGGAATTAGACTATGCCGACGACATGACCGGCTGGACGGATATCGTGGCAGTGAGCGCGGACTTCTCCCATACCATAGGCCTGAGAGCGGACGGCACGGTAGTCGTCGCTGGTTATATCAGCCCCGACTGGAGCGATGTTTCCTTGTGGACAGACATTGTTGCCGTCAGTGTAGATGTTAATCATATGATCGGCCTTAAGGCAGACGGCACTGTTGTCGCTGTGGGTTATAACAGTTCCGGCGTGTGCGACGTGGACGGCTGGCACGATATTGTCGCCATAAGCACTGCTGACGAAACCACAATGGGGCTGCGGTCAAATGGCTCAGTCGTTGCTGTCGGCAGCGACTATTACCACCAGTGCGACGTCTCCTCTTGGACAGACATCAAGCTCCCTGAATAACGGCAATTTCAGCTCATGCCCCTGCGGCAGGAAAAGAACTATCTTTTCCTGCCGCAGAAAGCTCTTGCCAAAAGCTTCGGAATAGTGGATAATACCGGTAAAGAAACGAGGTTGAGCATAACATGGGCATAAAGCTTATCGCATTTGATCTTGACGGAACCTTTCTTGACCCGAAGAAGAATATCCCTCCGGATAATATAAAGGCGCTGGAAGCGGCCGCGGCAAAGGGCGTCGTCATAGTCCCGGCAACGGGACGGATAATAGGCGGTGTTCCGCAGCAGATACGCGAGCTGCCGTTTGTCCGCTACTATGTCACGGCAAACGGCGCGTTCGTCTATGACGCGCTGGA
>CAKTPR010000032.1 GCA_934591725.1 uncultured Oscillospiraceae bacterium | reverse complement strand
GCGGATGAGATGCTGGAAATATCGGCGGCTATCCGCAACCGCCTGACGCTTATCCGCATGCTCCGCGTGCTCGATTTTGAATAAGCAGAATAGAATATAATAAAAGACCTTCTCCGCGCGGAGAAGGTCTTTTTATCACTGTTTGGATGCCGGGCGGTTCTTGCGGTGGGAGTGGCCGCGGCTGCGGCGGCGAGCCTGTGCGGCCTTGGTCTTGTAGAAGCCCTGCATGTCCTCATCGGCTTCGTAGACGAGCTTGTTTGCAGACCAGGTGTTATCCTCGGTATTCTTGCGGAACTTCGCACGCACGAGGAAAGCGCCGTGCTCAGGGCAGGTGTAGATATTCATATAGCGCTGGTCGCCCTGATTGACCCACTTGAGGCAGGCGGTCTCCCCGCCGCAGTGCGGGCAGGCAAGCCTCGTGACGCGCTCATCCGCAAAGGCGACGGCCTTGCTCTCAAAGCCCTCGAAGCTCTCATGACAGAGCGTGTCCGGCCCTTCGTTTTCAACAGGGGGCTTGAAGTTCGGCATACGCGAGGCGAGGATGCGCGCGGCGTCCGGGTACAGGCGGAGTCCCTCGGCCATATCGAGCCGGGAGGCGACGAGCGCGGTGTTGTACGCGTCGCCCAAAGCGTCATGCGCGACGCGGGTCTGCTCTATCTCGAAATGCTCCATGGCGCTGGCGAGCGACTTCTGGTTCTTGTCCCCGCCGGTCTGGAGATTATAGATGAGCTGGAGGTTTATCCAGCCGCCGATCCAGTCCCAGTCAAGATCGTGGATGATGATGTTCTGCTCCATGATGCGCTGGTCGTCATTGCCCCAGGTGATGAAGATCACGCCGTCCCCGCACCATGCACGGAACTGCTCAAGCGCGTCGGCAAAGGCGATGCCGTGAGCCAGACGCTCCTTATCAAAGCCGGTGATCTTCTTGACCTTATAGTGCATACGGCGGAAGTACACGGGCTTGACATCGATGGTGAACTCCTCGCCGGGGGTCATGTCCTCCTTGAGCTTGACCGCGCCTATTTCGATTATCTCGCCGCCGAGGTGGATCGGCAGCTTATTGAACACGGAGGATTTGGAGCTCATCGCCTGGTTCCATTCCAAATCCACCACAACATAATTCATAGCAAAAACCTCTGTACAAAATAATTCAACAATCATTATAACATATCCGCCGCACATATGCACGACTTTTTTCGGACACTGCCTCAAATACTTTTGCCTATTTCCGCCGCGTATGATATACTTAACAGGCACCATCAATTGACAAGAGCACACACGCTGTCAGAGGTGCGCAGCAGTTTTGCCGGAGCAGAAAAGCGTTCAGGCAATGAAAAGCCCGCAGGCAATACTTTGTGTATTGGCAAGGGCTTTGAAGCAGCATGGGCGTTTTTCTGCCCGTCAAAACCGTGTGTGTCCTTGTTAATTGATGGTAAAAAAAGGGGGAAGAACTTATGAGGACAATGACAGTTTCGCGCGCGGCGGCGATATGCGGCGGCCGCCTTACTCAATACAGCGACGCGCCGATAGGCCGCGCGATCATCGACAGCCGTCAGGTGCAGAAGGGGGATATGTTCGTCGCCTACCGGGGCGAGAACGTGGACGGGCACCGCTTCATCGCAAAGGCGCTGGAGGCGGGCGCGGCCTGCTGCCTTGCGGAGCATTTGCCGGAGGGCGTGTCGGGGCCGGTCATACTGGTGGACGACGTTCAGGCGGCGCTTGAGAAGATATGCACCGAGTACCGGCGGGAACTCAGCATACCGGTGATAGGGATAACCGGAAGCGTCGGCAAGACGACGGCGAAGGAAATGATATCGTCCGTCCTCGAACAGCGCATGAACGTGCTCAAGACGGAGGGAAACCTCAACAATCAGATCGGCGTACCGATGACTGTATCGTGCATCGAGCGGGAGCATGAGGCCGCGGTCATTGAGATGGGCATATCGGGCTTCGGCGAGATGACGGCGCTTGCGCGGATAGCGCAGCCGACGGTAGCGGTGTTCACGGTGATAGGCCACGCGCACCTTGAGTTCCTGCACGACCTTGAAGGTGTGTCCCGCGCAAAGACGGAGATGCTCGCGCTCATGCCGGAGGACGGGACGGTCATATATAACGGAGACGACGCGATGCTCCGCAAGCTCTCCTGCCCGCAGAAGCTCGTGAGCTACGGCCTCGGAGAGGACTGCGCGGTGAGAGCCGCGGATATCGAGCAGCTGCCCGACGGGCGCATACGCTGCAAAATAAGCTATAACGGGCGCAGCATCAGGGCGGAGATCCCGGCCTATGGGCAGCACATGGTCTACGCGGCGCTCGAAGGCGCGGCGGCCGGCTTCGTGATGGGGCTGGGCGACGAGGAAATAGAGCGCGGCATTGCGGCGTACAAGACCGTGGGGCGGCGCGGAGTGGTCACGGACACGGGCTTTGTGACGCTGGTGGACGACTGCTACAACGCAAACCCGGACTCCATGCGCTGCGCGGTGGATTCGCTCATGAAGCTGCCGGGGCGGCATGTGTGCGTGCTGTCCGATATGCGCGAGATGGGCGAGGGCTCGGCGCAGATGCACCGGGAGCTCGGCGAGTACGCGCTTCATAAAGGCGTCGACCTCGTCATGGCCTACGGGCCGATGTCGAAGCACCTGACGGAGGCGATGGGCAGCCGCGCGGTGTACTTTGAGACGAAGGACGCGCTCATCGCGGCGCTGCCGGAATACATAAAAAAGGGCGACAGCGTGCTTGTAAAGGCATCGCTCGGAATGCACCTTGAGCCCGCGGCGGACGCGATAAAGGCGATGACGGGAGAAGAATAAAGAATGACCGAGAAATACAAAGACAGGCCGATAGTGCTCATCGACCTTGACAACACGATATTGAATTTCGACATCGCCGAGCGCAACGCGCTCACCGCGGCGTTCCTCGAATACGGCATTGAGCCGACGGAGGAGCTGCTGCGGCGCTACAGCGTCATAAACAAGCGCTACTGGGAGATGCTGGAGCGCGGGGAGATGAGCCGGGAGCGCATTCTCGTCGGGCGCTTTCAGGAGCTGTTTGACGAGATAGGCTGCAAAGTCCCCGCGGCCGAGGTGCAGGATCGTTATGAGGAAGTGCTCTCGACCGGGCACTGGTTTATGCCGGGGGCGGAGGATATGCTCGAAGCGCTCTGCGGAAAGTGCCGGCTGTTCATCTGCTCAAACGGCAACGCGCAGGTGCAGGACGGGCGGCTTGCAAGCTCCGGGATAGAAAAATACTTCGAGGGGATATTCATATCCGAGCGCATCGGCTACGATAAGCCCGATGCGCGGTACTTCGACGCGTGCTTTGCGCGCATACCGGATTTTACAAAGGAGCGGGCGATAATGATAGGCGACAGCCTCACTTCGGACATCCGCGGGGGAGTAAACGCGGGGATAAAGACCTGTTGGTTCAACCCCAAAAACGAGGAGAACCGGAGCGATTTGAAGCCAGACTACGAGATACGCCGACTTCAACAGATTCCGGAGCTTGTTGAGCGGGTTTTCTGTTAAGAATCAATAAAAAAGCGGGGCGCTTTTTGGCGCTTATACCGCTTGAAAAAAAACTTTTAAGTGATATAATTACCACACCCTCAGTAGAGGGCGATTTCAGCAGAGCGTTGAAAGCATCAGCGCTCTGCGTGTTTTTCATTACCAATGAATGGGGAACCGTCTGATGCTTGACTGGCTTGATTATCTGAGACAACTGAATATCTGGTCGATGATGCTGCGGGTGCTCTGCGCAATGGCTGCGGGAGGACTTGTGGGCTTCGAGCGCGAGAGAAAGGGGCGTCCGGCGGGCTTCCGCACGTATATGCTGGTGGCGCTCGGCGCGGCGCTGACAATCATGCTCAGCCAGTACTTCAACCTCATGTTTGAAGGGCCGTGGAAAGAGATGTGCGACAGCCTTGGGATAAGGACGGATGTGTCCCGTCTCGGCGCGCAGGTCATCAACGGCGTGGGCTTCCTCGGTGCGGGTACGATAATCGTCACAGGCCGCCGCGAGGTCAAGGGTCTGACGACCGCCGCGGGACTGTGGGCCTCGGCCTGCATGGGTCTTGCCATCGGCGCGGGCTTCTACGAGTGCATGCTGATAAGCTTCCTGCTGATAGTGATGAGCATGAAGTTCCTGCCGTACATCGAGAACCTCATCATGTCAAAGGCCGTGAACATGACGGTATATATCGAGGTCGACAACATAGAAAACCTCGGCAGCGTTCTGGGTTTCCTCAAGCGCGAGGAGGTGCGGATCTACGAGGTGGAGCTGGACAAGCAGCAGAACGAGCACGTTTCGCAGATAAACTCCCTGCTGTCGATCCGCCTGCCGATGCGCTGCAAGCACACTGAGCTTCTGGCTGCACTGTCCACGCTTGAGGGCGTGATATCCATAGAAGAGGTCTGAGGAGGCGAAGGACATGCTTCATATTTTTGATTTTGCACGAGAAATGAATACTCTCGCGGTCGCGTTCCGCCTTGTCCTCGCTGTGCTGTGCGGAGGGCTCATAGGCATCGAGCGCGAATACAAGCGCCGCCCGGCGGGCTTCCGCACGCATATACTGATCTGTCTCGGTGCGGCGATGACGACGCTGACGAGCCAGTACATGTTTCTGACGATGCGCTTGTATACGGACGTTGCGCGTCTCGGCGCGCAGGTCATCGCCGGTATCGGCTTCATCGGCGCGGGGACGATAATCGTCACAAAGCGCCAGCGCGTCAAGGGTCTGACGACTGCCGCCGGGCTCTGGACGGCCGCGATAATCGGCCTTGTCTGCGGGGCGGGCTATGTAGAGTGCGCGATATTCGCGACGGCGATGGTGCTGGTCGCGGAGCTGCTGCTGATAAAGATAGAGTACCGCTTCGCAGGGAAGATAAATGACGTGAACCTCTACGTCGAATATGCCCACGCGGAGGTCATTGAGAGCATTCTGCGTGCCATACGCGACAAGGGCATAAAGCTCGGCGGGCTTGAGATAAACCGCATCGCGGGCAAGGACGACGAGCACCACTACTGCGCTGTTATCACCCTGCGCGCGAACAAGAAGCAGATGGACGAGGACGTCATCAAGGAGCTCAACGGCATTGAGGACGTGCTCGCGGTAGAAGAGCTGTAAGAGAAGCAGACAAAATATAGGCCGCCCCACGGGAACTCCGCGGGGCGGCTCATTTATTTGCCCTCCCTGAACTCAAGCAGCTTATGCGGTTCAACACCCAGCGCGTCGGCGAGATTGAAAAGCAGCTCCAGCGAGATGGGGCGGCAGAGCTTCGGCGCTTCTATCGCGCCCATGTGCGGGCGGCTTATCCCGGCCTTTTCCGCAAGCTGTTCCTGCGTGAGCCCCGCGTGCTTGCGGTAATAGGCAATGTTGTACCCAAGCTCAATGTAACGCTGCCTGTTATCAGCCTTTGTCATTTCCTTTTCCGACATACAGAGCCACTCCTTTTCCTGAGTATATTTTATGCGGGGCGGCACTGACGTTAAATTATTTCTAAAATAACTATTGATATTTCACAAATAACAATATATAATTCAGCCATAATAGACGCGGCTTTTTGCGGAAGCTGCGCACAATGGGCTGCTGCAATAATATATTGCAGCAGCCCCGGCGAAGAATGAGGGTATTTATCCCCTCAGGCGCTTCACGCCGGCTCCCCTTGAGTAAACAAGGGGAGCTTTTGTTTCATGTGGTTATGAGCCAATCGTCGTTCGAGGGCGTGGACGAGGGCAGCGGCGGGAGCGTCGGGTCGGGTTCAGGTTCTTCTTCCGGCTCTTCCGCCGGTTCCTCCTCCGGCTCCTCGTAGTAGTCCTCTTCGGTGTACTCCTCCTCGTAGTCATCTGCCGGGGCGCTGCCGCCGCCCATGCTGAAGTAGCCGACACCGTTGAGCACGCCCGTGCAGCAGACGCTGCCGTTATAGAGATACACAAGGTCGAGCATACCCTCGGTGACGGGCGTGGAATAGGGATTGATGCACTCGTTCACCATGGCGAGCCAGTCATAGAGGTCGAGGAAGGTATAGCTCAGGTTCTGCACGGTCATGGGCGTGTTCGGCGCGGTGTAGAAATTGATATCCTCGCCTGAGCACATCATGAGCTGGCGCGCGAAATACGCCATGTTCGCCGCGGTAAGGTTCGTGTCCATGCTCCCGGCGAGGATGCTTATCACCTTTGATGCGTTCGGTATGCTGCCCTGACTGAGAAACTGCTCCGCCGCGGCCTTGAGGAAATCGTGCTGCACGTTTATCCTGTCAAGGTCGCCGTTCATATAGCCGTAGCGGAAGCGCACAAGCCCCATGGCCTGCTCACCGTCAAGGAGCTGATAGCCCGGCTCAAGGTCGATGACAGGGCCGCCGTCATAATACAGCCGCTCCGGGACATCGTACCATATCCCGCCCATCGCGTCGACCGCCTCTATAAAGGCGGTCAGGTCGAGCACGGCGTAGCAGTCGACGTCAAAGCCCGTCAGCTTGCGCACATGGCGGCGCAGCGCTTCGATGCCGTCATTGCCGTTGTTGCGCGCTCCCCAATAGACGCTGTTTATCTTCCTCACGGGCGTGTCGACATTTATGAGCGTGTCGCGCGGGATGCTCACGGCGTTGAGAGTGTGGCTCACGGTATCGAGCTTTGCGACCATGATGGTGTCGGTATTGCCGGTGCCGTCGTCATTGCCGACGAGGAGGATGGTATACACCCCGTCCTGACGGCTCGTGCTGAAGGCAGTGCCGCGCTCCATTCCGCTGCCTGAGGGCGACGGGCTCTGTGCCGAACCCGATTGCGGCGCGCTCGTCTGCTCATCGGGCGTGTGCAGCGCGCCGCCGAGCTTTTCCGGCTCCGCCGCTGTTGCCGGGGGCTTCTCCCAAAGCATATACACGCTCACCGCGGTGATCGCAAGTACCGCCGCCGCACCGAGCGCAGTCAAAACTATCCTGACGGCTCTGCGTTTCTTATCCATGTTTTCGCCTTTCCGACCTGTCTGTGCGGTCTGCGCCGCCGGAGAGAGCCGCGCGGCGCGTTATTGTCATATGGAATTGTTTCCGCAACAGGCAGGTTTTATAACTTGTCTGCATAAAAATGCGACAAAGTTTTTGCGGCGGCAGCCGGTGACAATAGTGCAAAAGACCAAAAGAAAAATTCTTTGCAAAAAAGGTATTGACTTCAGCAGCTAAAAGTGCTAAAGTCTGCACCATCAAACAGGGAGGCAAAGTCATGATAAAGTTCGTCTTTGCAGTTGCATATGGCTTTTACTATTACTTTTTTATGTCAAGTAATAGAAGTTTGTGCTGCAATTAGAACGGAATTCATGATTTGAATCTTGATTCGATCATTCAAAGCTGCACGGACTTCTGTCTGTGCAGCTTTTTTGTTTCCCCGTTAAATTTCCAAAAGGAGATATGACAAAATGAAAAAGCTTATTTCTCTCATCTGTGTGCTTGCAATGGTGCTCGCACTCGCAGCCTGCGGCAGCTCCGCTCCCGCAGCGGCAACCGAAGCTCCCGCAGCTTCCACCGAGGCTCCGGCCGAGGACGTTTCCGCCGACAAGACCTTCGTCGTCGGCATCTGCCAGCTCGTCCAGCACCCCGCGCTCGACGCTGCGACTCAGGGCTTCAAGGATGCTCTGACCGAAGCGCTCGGCGACAAGGTCACCTTCCAGGAGCAGAACGCTTCCGGCGACTCCGCCACCTGCTCGCTGATCTGCAACCAGTTCGTGAGCGACGAGGTCGACCTCATCATGGCTAACGCCACCGCCTCTATACAGGCGGCTGCCTCCGCAACGAACACCATCCCCATCCTCGGCACCTCGATCACCGACTACGGCGTGGCTCTCGGTGTTGACAACTGGACCGGCGTTTCCGGCACCAACATCTCCGGCACCTCCGACCTCGCCCCGCTCGACGGTCAGGCCGCAATGATCCAGGAGCTCTTCCCCGAGGCAAAGACCATCGGCCTTCTCTACTGCTCCGGCGAGCCCAACTCCATCTTCCAGGCCGACAGCATGGAAGCTCTCCTCACCGACATGGGTTACAGCGTTGAGCGCTACACCTTCGCAGACTCCAACGATGTTTCCGCCGTCACCACAAACGCCTGCTCCAATTCCGACGTGCTCTACATCCCGACCGACAACACCGCCGCTTCCTGCACCGAGGCTATCAACAACGTCGCTCTGAGCGCCGGTATCCCCATCGTCGCCGGTGAAGAAGGCCTCGCCTCCGGCTGCGGCGTGGCCACCCTCTCCATCTCCTACTACGACCTCGGCCGTGCGACCGGCGAGATGGCAGCTGAGATCCTCACCGAGGGCGCAGACGTCTCCACCATGGAAGTCCGCTTCGCTCCCGCATTCACCAAGGAGTACAACGCAGATATCTGCGAAGCTCTCAACATCACCGTTCCCGAAGACTACGTTGCAATTGCAAAATAATTAAGGAAGTGTAATCATGACGATCAGCGCCTACATTGCATCACTCAGCCTGCTGAAGCTGGCAAAAAACCTTCCCGGCGGCATTGCTCAGGGACTTATATGGGGTCTTATGGCACTCGGAGTGCTCATCACGTTCCGTCTGCTCGACGTTGCCGACCTGACAGTCGACGGCTCCTTTACCCTCGGCGCCGCCGTGACGGTAATGCTCATTATCGCGGGCTGGCCTGCGTGGCTGGCAATGCTCGTGGCCGTTATCGCCGGTATACTCGCGGGGCTCTGCACGGGTCTGCTGCATGTCAAGCTCGGCATCCCCGTTATCCTTGCCGGTATCCTGACGCAGTTCTCACTCTACTCCATTAACCTGCGCATCATGGGCATGGCTGCGAACAAGGCGCTGAGCGTCGACAAGTATAACCTCATTCTCTCCTCGCGCAACATTACCTCCTCCATCCTCACGAGCCTCGTGATAGCGTTCGTGCTGGTGTGCGTGTTCTACTGGTACTTCGGCACCGAGCAGGGTTCCGCCCTGCGCGCGACCGGCTCGAACCCCGCGATGAGCCGCGCCCTCGGCATCGACATAGGCGCGATGAAGGTTCTCGGCCTTGCGATATCCAACGGCGTTGTGGCGCTCTCCGGCGGGCTTATGAGCCAGTATCAGGGCTTCGCCGATATCAACATGGGGCGCGGCGCGATCGTCATCGGCCTTGCAGCCGTCATCATCGGCGAGGTGCTCGGCAAGGCGATACTCGGCAAGCATCTCAACTTCTTCGGCACGATGTCCTTCGTCGTCATCGGCGGCGTCGTGTACTACCTCGTGGTCGTGCTGGTGCTGTGGCTCAGGCTCAACTCCAACGACCTCAAGCTCATCACCGCAGTGATCGTCGCGCTCTTCCTCGCAGTACCGTACCTGCGCGAACAGCGCAAGACATCTTTCAAGCGCCTGCGCGCAAAGGAGGACAGCCATGCTTAAGCTCGATAACATTTACAAGACCTTCAATAAGGGCACGATAAATGAAAAGAAAGCCCTCGCGGGGCTCTCCCTCCACCTTGAACCGGGCGACTTCGTCACCGTCATCGGCGGAAATGGAGCCGGCAAGTCCACGATGCTCAACGCCGTCGCGGGCGTGTGGCCGGTCGACAGCGGGCGCATCATCCTTGACGGGGTGGACGTCACCGCTCTGCCGGAGCATAAGCGCGCCGGGTATATAGGCCGCGTGTTCCAGGATCCGATGATGGGCACGGCGCCCAATATGCAGATCGAAGAGAACATGGCGCTCGCCATGCGCCGCGGCGAAAAGCGCGGGCTGCGCTGGGCCGTGACCAACGCCGAGCGTGAGCAGTTCCGCGAGCAGCTCAGCACTCTCGGTCTCGGCCTTGAGGACAGAATGACCGCAAAGGTCGGCCTGCTCTCCGGCGGCCAGCGTCAGGCGCTGACGCTGCTGATGTCCTCGCTCAAGAAGCCGAAGCTCCTGCTGCTCGATGAGCACACCGCAGCGCTCGACCCTGCGACGGCGTCAAAGGTGCTGGAAATTTCCGACAAAATAGTTGAGGAAAACCAGCTGACCACGATGATGATAACTCACAACATGAAGGACGCGATACGCCACGGCAACCGCCTTATCATGATGAACCAGGGCAAGATCATCCTCGATATCCGCGGCGAGGAAAAGCAGCACCTCTCAAAGCATGAGCTTATAGAGATGTTCGCGCAGATAGCCAGCAGCCCGCTTGAGAGCGACGAGGTACTGCTGAGCAGATAAATAAACGATTTCTGATTTTTCTCCATAAAATCACCCCTGCCGAGTTAAGACCCGGCAGGGGTGAACATTTTGTTTTGAATTCATGTATATCCGGCGGGCGCGTCCTTGTCCATGGCGCCTCTGACGAAGGACGTGTTCGCCGCCGTTTCATCGGCGACGATGTAATAGTCATACGAGCACCACTCATCGCCCAGCTGCCCAATTTCATCGTCCGTGCAGACGCGTGTAGTCGTCGGTTGGAGCAGATATGTGACCATCACCCGCAGGGTGATATCGTCATAGTCCCCGGAAAACACAAGGTATGCAAGCCCTGAGGGGATGCTGTTTTCCTCAATGAGCGCGTCGACGCGGCTGCGCATTTCAAGGTCTTTGAAATCGCGGAGACTCTGGCGTTCGAGATATGTATAATTCGGCTTCGCTGTGACGATGCACAGGGCGCAGCACAGGAGCGCTGCCGCTTTCATCAGCGCGGAGGCCTTTTCATCAAGCGCGAGCATGCACAGGATGAAGAAATACCCGCCGCAGAAAATAAGCGCGGAAGCATAGTAGCGCTCAAAGGCCGCAAGCCCCAGAGCCTCGCCGAGGCCCATCGAGAAGAAATACATCCCAAGGATGCCCAGCACCCATGCAAGCCAGACTCCCGCCCCGGCGAAGACGAAGCCGCGCAGCTGCCGCCATTTGCCGCTTCTGCATATTATGAACACGACAGCGGCGATGCACAGGAAAAGCCACGGCAGCCTTCCCCGGCTCGCCACAGCGTCCAGATACGCCCGCGTTATATTGAGCAGGTCAGCCGCTGTTTTCTCGGCAAAGCTGCTCTGAAAGCTCTCGGCGGACAGAGCGTGGTAAGAAGCCATACCTCCGGAAAAGGCGGCCTTCACGTGCCATGCCCAAATTCTGTTTATACCCAAAAGGCTGAGCGCCGCGGCGGCAGCAAGCCTACGCCTTGCTGTCCCTCTGCTTAAGCAGAGGGACATAACAATAATGAACGCTGAAAACAGATAGCCGCTGTTCTTTACCATCGGCAGAAAACAGACGGTAATGATTATCGGTATGGCTTTGGAGGAGAGCTTATCCCGGCAGTACACGCACATTGCCGTTCCGGCAAGCGCTATCATCGGTATCAGCGTATCGACCAGAAGATCGGCAGGGTCAATGTCCGCGCACAGGAGAGATATCCCGACAAACGCCGCCAATATCCTTGCAGCCCATCTCTCCGCTCTGCCATCATAATCAGCAAAACAGAACAGCGTCGCCGCGCAGGAGGCGAGGTACACCGCCTGTATATAGCTCCAGAACCACTCCGCCTGTATGCCGGTGATGCGCACAAAGTAATAGATAAGCAGCGAACTGCCGGTGGGGTAGGCCGGGAAATAGACCAGAGGCTCGTTCGCGGGGAGCGCATCGCGCTGGATTATCATTTTCAGTATAGCGCCCCAGTGGCTGTAATTATCGATATGCGTAAGCTTGGAGCCGTACAGCAGGACGAAAAAGAAGCCGCAGCACAGCAGCATGAAAACCACGCCCGGTTTCAGAAAGTCCTTAAGCCCTTCGCGGCGGACTATCGACCAGACCGCCAGCACAAGGCCGAGCGCAAAGAGCGTGTACGCGGCGGGGACGAGGATGCCGAGCACCCCGGCCAGCAGCATCGTGAGCCCCAAGGCCGTGAAGCTTATGAACACCGCAAACTCCGCCCGCAGATCAAACAGCTTCTCCGCGCGCCTGAAATAGCCGTAGCACGAGACAGCCGCCAGCGCCAGCATGATAAGCTGGATAATGGTTTCCTTCATTTATATTATTCGCCTTTTTTGAAATACTCTATCGCCATTATGACAAGGCCGAGGACGACGAGGACGATCGCCATGACGAACAGAGAGACAAAGCCCATTTCCGCCACGGTGCTGAGGAAGCGTCCCGGCGGGGTAGTCCAGCCGGAGACAAGGTTATTTGACGCCGCCACTGCTATGGCGAGCCCCCAAATGGTGCCAAGCAGCGAAATAAAGCCGCCGATCAGTGCTCTTTTCATGCTGTGCCCTCCGGATTTAACGGACGATCGCCTTTATAAAGGCGGGGCGCTCGACGGGAGCGTCGGAGAACTGATAGCAGTCACGCAGAAGCTTTGCTGCCTCCTGCGCTTTCTCCTCGGATGAAGCGTGGATGGTCGCAAGGCTCTCGCCCTTTTCGACCTTATCGCCGACCTTCTTGTGCAGGATAAAGCCGACGGAGAGATCGATCTCGCTGTCCTTCGTGGCTCTGCCGCCGCCGAGGTGCATCGACACAAGGCCGACATGCTCGGCAAGGATGCGCCCAACATAACCGGAGACCTCGGACGGGACTTCAAGCTTCACCTTCGCGTCCGGCAGACGCGAGGTGTCATAGACGTCGCGGCCGTCGCCGTCCTGAGCGGAGACCATTTCGGCAAGCTTCTTGAGCGCAGCGCCGCTCTCGACAGCATGGGTGAGCCGGGCGCGCGCGTCCTCGATGCTTTCGGCGATGCCGCCTTCGGTGAGGATGCAGCTGCCGAGCGTCAGGCACAGCTCAAGCAGGTCGCCCTTCGTCTCGCCCTTGAGGACGGAGATAGCTTCCTTGACCTCGACGGAGTTGCCGACGGCGCAGCCGAGGGGCTGATCCATATCGGTGATGACAGCGGCGCACTTGCGCCCGGCGAGCCTGCCGATGCGCGTCAGACCGCGGGCAAGCTCCTTGGCTTCGTCGACGGTCTTCATGAAAGCGCCGTCGCCGCACTTGACGTCGAGGACGATAACGTCCGCCCCGGAGGCCAGCTTCTTTGACATGATGGAGCTGACGATCAGCGGGATGCTCGGCACGGTGCCGGTCACGTCGCGCAGGGCGTAGAGCTTTTTGTCCGCCGGGTCGAGGTCGGCGGTCTGGCCGATGATGGCGATGCCGTGCTTGTTGACGTTATCGAAGAAGCGCTGCTCACCGATGCTGATGTTGAAGCCGGGGAAGCTCTCAAGCTTATCCAGCGTGCCGCCGGTGTGGCCGAGGCCGCGGCCGGACATCTTCGCGATCTTCACGCCGCAGGCCGAGACCATCGGGCAGAGGATAAGGCTCGTCTTATCGCCGACGCCGCCGGTGGAGTGCTTATCGGCCTTGATGCCGTTGATGGGGCTGAGGTCGAGAGTCTCGCCCGAATTCATCATGGACATGGTGAGGTCGAGCGTTTCTCTATCGCTCATGCCGCGGAAAACGATGGCCATGCACATCGCGGACATCTGGTAATCAGGAATTTCGCCGCGGGTGTAGCCCTGTATCATAAAATCTATTTCTTCGGTGCTCAGTTCGCCGCCGTCGCGTTTCTTTACGATGAGATCATTCATCAACATGTTATGTACCTCCGAGTTATCTCTAAGTAATTTTTGTACCATCAATTGACAAGAGCACACACGCCTGACAGCATGTCTTTTCGGTGCTTTTTGCCCTTTTCGCCTTGACGGGCGTCAGCCCGTCTGCGTCTCAAAAAACAAAAATCACTCCAAAATCCAAAGCTGTCAGGTGCGCAGCAGTTTTGCCGGAGCAGAAATGCGTTCAAGCGATGAAAAGCCCGCAGGCAATACTTTGTGTATTGGCAAGGGCTTTGAGGAAGCATGGGCGTATTTCTGCCCGTCAAAACCGTGCGTGTCCTTGCCAACTGATGGTATTATATAACAAAAACGCGAAATACTCAATAGCGGAATACCATGTATTTCCGACCGGCGATCTCGCGGATGACGGCGCGCCGGTCGGCATGGCGCAGCTGCGCCGGCAGCGCGACAAGGCAGCTTATCCCGTCGAAGGAGACGAGAGTTCCGTCGCGCCGGGAGAACCATTGCAGTGACGGTGCATCCACCGGGATATCAGCCGGGAACGGGCAGGAAGTGCTTGAAGAACTTTCTGCGTTATGTAAACTCGATGCAGGAACAACAGACTCAGTATCTGACTTTGCAGCAGAACTTTCTGAATTATGTAAACTCTCACCGCCTTGATCCGCGGCATACTCTATCTGCGCGGGAAAGCCCTTCAGCTCGCTGCGGCTCAGGCGGCGGCGCAGATACAGTCCGCCGCTCCATGGCTGCATGACGCCGAGGTATGCGCACTCACCGCCGCCGCAGACCCAGAGCCGCACAAGTCCGTCGCGCTCACCGGCGCGCGCTTCAAAGCAGGTGTAGAGTCCCTCCTCGCTCACAGAGAGAGTACCGGCGTCAATGCCGTCTATTATAAGCGGATAGTCCATAGCGTCGCCCCCAAAATAAAGTCTCCCGTCCAATTATATGGGCGGGAGATTTATTAGATTCAGGCTGATCCGTATGAAGCCGACTCAGTTGAGCAGGCCGAAGCTGACGGCCAGAGCGTTGTCAACGGCGGTCATGGTTCCGTCGTCAAGTTTACCCATCCGCTCGCGCAGACGGGACTTGTCGAGCGTGCGTATCTGCTCCAAAAGAATTACACTGTCGCGGTTCAGTCCCACGCTCTGGGCGTGAAGCTCTATGTGCGTCGGCAGCCGTGCCTTGCCTATCTGGCTGGTTATGGCTGCGGCGATCACAGTGGGACTGTGCTTGTTGCCGGTGTCGTTCTGGACGATAAGCACCGGGCGCATGCCGCCCTGCTCGCTGCCCACTACAGGGCTGAGGTCGGCGTAATAGATATCTCCTCGTCTGACCATGACTGATTCACACTCCGACTTTGCGGCGGGGAATTGCCGCCGCCTGAATAGTCGCCCAATACATAATATGTAAAATAATATACCGGGTGCTGAAATTAGTCTCACCAGATACGATGGAAATTATACTTAAAAATGATAAACTGCCCCGCCTGACGCAGACAGCGTGTCAGGTGGGGCAGTTTCAAACTATGATCTCAAATGATAAACCCGCCGTCGACAGAGATGACCTGACCGGTAGTATACTCGCTCCTTGCGAGAAACAGCATGGCCTCGGCAATGTCCTCAGGGCGTCCGAGCTTACGCAGCGGTATCTCATCGGCGAGCATATCCAGAGTCTCGCGGCCGAGCACCTGAACCATGTCGGTATTGATGACGCCGGGAGCGATGCAGTTGACGCGGATGCCGGAGGGCGCAAGCTCTGCGGCGAGGGAGCGCGTCAGCCCGACGATGGCGTGCTTCGTGGACGAATAGGCGACCTCGCAGGAAGCGCCATGTACGCCCCAGATGGAGGACATGTTGATGATGCAGCCGGAGTGCTCATGCAGCATATGCGGCAGGACGGCCTGAATGGTATTGAAGCAGCCGCCGAGATTAACGTCAAAGATGCGCTTCCACGTCTCAGGCTCGATGTCCTGAAACTGCTGCTGCTTTGCGATGCCGGCGTTGTTGACGAGCAGGGAGATGTGCCCCAGCTCGCGCTCCGTGCGCGCGACCATTTCGCGAACCGCCTGTGCGTCGGCCACATCCGCCTGCTGCCAGATGGCGTTCGCGCCGTTGGCCTTGAGCTCTTCCGCGAGAGCCTCGGCCTTATCGGTGCGCTCAACGCAGTTTATGCACACGGCGTAGCCCTCTTTTGCAAGCGCACGAGCGCACTGCGCGCCGATGCCGCGGGAGGAGCCCGTAACAAGTGCGACGCGCATCATACCGCCTCCTTCGCAGGCTGCGGGAGACTGCGCTCGATAAGGCCGCGGCTGTAGTCCGCAAGCTCATTCGTGCTCATTTCCTTGACCTTATCCGCAGGAACGACTTCGAGGATGTTGAGGTCAACGTTGGTGGGGCGGAGGAAGAGATTTCTCTTGATCTTCTCGCTGCCGCTTATCGAGGCGATGACCAGCGGGACGCCGGCTTTCTGCGCGATCTTGAAGGAGCCGGAATGGAAGGGCAGCAGCGACGGGGTCTTGCTGCGTGTACCTTCGGGGTAGATGCCGACGGAGCAGATATCCTTTTCCAGATAGTCCGCGGCGGTGAGAATGGTCTTGAGGGCGTTGCGGTTATTCTCACGGTCGATGGGCAGGAAGCCCGCGCCGTAGGACACGCGCCCAACGATGGGGATGCGCATATTCGAGGGCTTGGAGATAAAGGAGATGTTATACTCCCGGAGCTTGCTCATAACGATGAGCGGGTCGAACATCGAGCGGTGGTTGCACACAAACAGGAAGCGCTCGCCCATGGGCAGCTTATCCATGCCGTGGATGTGCGTGCGCACCCATGCGTAGCCGCACATGACGGAGCTGACCGAGATGCAGCCGAGGCGGCAGATACCGCTCTGCTTTGTGATGGGCTTCGCGGTCGAGACAAAGATCGCGACGACTGCCCAGAACAGCAGGAACAGAACGTTCAGCGCGATGAAGCAGCCCGCGAACAGCAGCAGGGTCTTCCACATCACAAAGCCCGCAAAGTGTACATATATAATTACCGCCGCGAGCGACAGCAGGAGAAACAGAAGGATCAAAGCTAAAGCACCGCCTTTTGAAAACTAAAATTTAAATTTCATTAAGAATTATTTTATCACGGCTTTTGATTTTGCCAAGAGTATTTCAAATTTCTTGATTAAAATTTTACATTTTATGGGCGGAAAGCATTGACTGCACGGCGCAAATGGCTTAATTTATATATGATTTATATAAAGGAGAGTGAGCGCTGTGCGGGAGGATTACTGCCTTGAGGACGCAGCCGGTCTGCCGGAGGGCACGGATTTCTGCGTCATCGCGGAGAGCGACTGCATGGAGCCGTACATAAAAAGGGGAGAGCGCATATGCGTGAGCCGCAGGCAGACACCGGCAGAGGGGGAAGCCGGGCTGTTTCTCTACCGCGGCGAAGTGTACTGCCGCCAGTGGTGCGAGGATTATACGGGCGCGCTGTATCTTCTGTGCGCAAATCCGCGGCGGGAGAGCGAGAATATCAGCATCGGCCGAAAAGAGCGCGGGCAGTGCCGCTGCCTCGGCAGGGTGCTGACGGATAAAAAGCTGCCGATGCCCATATACGGCACGGCAGGAAAAACCACATAAAATTGTCTTGAGCGCAATCCGCCATTTTGGACTGCGCTCAAGTAATATTTTAGGCGTCGAAGCTGCCTTTGCCAATGACGCGGCGGCGTAGGCTTTATTCCGGGTTGCACCCGGACATCACCGCTGCGCCCGGACAGCTCCGGCGGGACGGGTCGCTTGGCTAACGACTTGTCGACGCTCATAGATTACCACACATTGCTTAACAAATCCTGAAGCGGATGTAAAAAGTTTTTTAACGGGATGGGTATAAGCATGAAGAAAATTTATAGATATCCTCAAACTTTGGCATAAGTAAACCGGGCAGGGAACATCCCTGCCCGGTTTGCGTTGGTTCCATGTTTTGAAGTACTATTTTATAATAGTAGCAAACGACGAGAGAGACGGCGCTATACATCAAAGATGATACGGCTCGTTATCACGGCGGTGCATCCATTCGCGCAGACGCACAAAACGGCTGCGTTTGCTCACAAAAATCTTACCGGACTTTTTCTCGATAAAGCGTTGAAACTCATCGCTCTTGTCGCCGAGCTCGGACTTCGGGATCATGTACCCGCCGAACTCCGTGCGGAAGATATAGTAGTTATACAGGTCAGCCCCAAGCCCGACGATCTCGGAATAGGGGAGGGGATCGAGCTCGGAATTATTAGGAAGAGTAATGACACGCATACGGTTCTCTTCAAAAATATATCTGGAGGAGGGGTACTCCCCGCCGGACTCCCGTATCTGCTGGGCGAGCTTCTTCGCGGTGCGGTTCGCGGCGGCGTATTTGCTGGAGATGAGATAGCTGCCGTAGGCGATGAGCAGCAGACCCCACCACTGGGTATAGTTCAGCGCGCCGAAGACGAACAGACCAGCTGCAATGGCCGTCCTGCCGATGCGGTTGCCGGTGCAGAAAAGGTCATACTGCATATGCGCGAGGGCGGTGAGAGTCTCCTCGGTGTGCTTGATATGTGCTTCGTATAATACCATTGCGGCTCCTGTGAAATAGAGATATAGGCAGAACCTGCCGGAACAAGTTTACAACATTGGAAAAGAAATTGAAACAATTGTTAAAATATTGTTTATGACAAAAGTACAAAGGCATTTTATAGCAAAACGCCAATCTTTGCGGTTTTTGACAAAAATCACAAGAAAGCGGATTGACATCCACTGAAAGGATGGTGTATGCTACATGAGCGTTAACAATCTGTTAACAGCTTGCCTATGCACCGGACGGGCATCTGCACAAACCAAAACGCGAAAACAGGGCGCCCTGTTTTCAGCTTTCATGGATGAAAGCTGACGGGCGGCTTGCCTGAGCGGCGGGGCGCGCAGGCACGGCCGGAGATATGCAGGCTCGAAGCAGAGAGTTGAATACGAAAAATTTTTGAACTAAGGAGAGACAAATGAAAAAAATTATTGCAATGCTTCTGGCAGTAGTCATGGTCTTCGCACTGTGCGCATGCGGCAGCAGCAACACCGCAGCTCCCGCAGCCGACACCGCCAAGACCGATGCGGCTCCCGCAGCTGACGCTGCAGCGGCAGATCCCGCAGATGATTTCCATCTGGATATCAAGTTCTCCAACGTCTTCCAGCCCACCGAGTGGAACTACAAGGCTTCCGAGAAGCTCGCTCAGATGATCACCGAGAAGACCGAAGGCCACATCACCGTTACCTACTACGGCCAGAATGAGCTTGACTGCTACGGCGACTCCGTCACCCGTGCCGTCAATGGCGAAAACTGGATGGGTCTTGAAGAGCCCTCCCTGTTCGCTGACTACGCAGGCGACGCCGCTATGGTCCTCGCTCCGATGCTCTACAGCAGCAATGAAGAGTACAACTACGTTATGGACTCCGACTTCGTTGCAAACCTTGAGAAGGAACTGGCAGCTCAGGGCATCCATGTCCTTGACACCCACTACTCCTTCGGCTTCCGCTCCGTCGTCACCAACCTCGACGTTAAGACTCCTGAGGATCTGAAGGGCCACGTTCTCCGTGCCACTTCCTCCGCTCTGTTCACCAAGACCCTTGAGTGCCTTGGCGCAACCGCTAACCCCATGAGCTTCACCGAGTGCCTTTCCGCCATCTCTTCCGGCGTTGTTGAAGGCTTCGAAGGCTCCGTCTCCACCCTCGCCGGCGCAGGCAACCCCTACGAGCTGGTCAAGAAGGTCGCTGAGACCAACCACCTGATCGCTACCCGTTGGCTGTTCATCTCCGAGGATTGCTGGAACACCATCCCTGAGAAGTACCAGAAGATCATTGAGGACTGCGCTTATGAGTGCGGCATGTGGGAGCAGACCTCCTGCGAGGACGATGAAGCTACCCAGATCGAGTTCCTGAAGAGCCAGGGCGTTACCTGGAACGAAGTCGACCTCGACGCCTTCTCCAAGGCCTGCGAGCCGGTCATCGACTGGATCGTTGAAGAGTACGGCTCCACCTACGAGGCATATGACCAGCTGAAGGGTCTCGTTGCCGAGTACCGCGCAAACAACGCATAAGTTATTACTTTAGCATCAGCACAATAACTGTTTACGACAGGACTGCCTGAAAGCTTTCAGGCAGTCCGTGTCGGATGTTTAGAGCTTTGTTAAAAATCTTTATACCCGTATATGGCTTTTTAACAGAATGCTTATGCAAAACGCGAGAAATGCCCAAATAAGTTGAAGTTATTCAAAATCTGCTACTAAAGGATCCTGTTAATGAAGAAAAAAGTAACCTTAAAGAAGAAAAAGAATACCTTTAAGCACATACTGAAAAACCTCGACGCTGTCATTACCGGCACTACCCTCGTGGCCTGTGTCATGATCGTTAACCTGAACGTCATCATGCGCTACATGCTCAACTCTCCGCTCCAGTGGAGCGAGGAGATCGTCACGAGCCTGTTTGTCTGGACGGTTTTCATCGGCAGCGCCTACGCTTACCGCAAGCATGCCCACCTCGGCGTTGACATCGTCGTCAACCTGCTGCATGGCAAGACAAAGAAAACGCTTATGTTCATCGTCAGCATCATTGAGCTTGCCATCCTCATCATGCTTACCGTTATCTGCTCTCAGTATGCCTATAACCTCCTCTATGTCAGAGGTGTTTTCAAGCCCGCAGTTACCGATATCCTGCGTGTGCCCAAGATATTCACCGGCATCGCGGTTCCCCTCGGCTTCGGTCTGTCTACGATCTACTCGATCTACTTCATGCTGACTGAGAGACTGCACATCATCAAGAAGAAAGAAAACGACGACCTCGACGAATATCAGGTAGAAGGAGGGAACTTCTGATGACATTGACATTTACACAGTTGATCCCTGTCTTTCTGGTATTCATACTCTACTTTGCGGGTCTGCCCATAGTGTACGCACTGTTCGGCTCCACCTTCTTCTACTTCCTCGTTCTTGACCCCAGTACCCAGTGCTGGCTGCTGCTGCAGAAGGTCATGAACTCCACACAGTCCTTCTCCATGCTGGCTATCCCGTTCTTCATCATGTCCGGCTCCGTTATGAACTTCGGCGGCATAAGCGACAAGATGATGGACTTCTGCGAATGCGTCACCGGTCATATGCGCGGCGGCCTTGCACAGGTCAACGTTCTGCTGTCCATGCTGATGGGCGGCTGCTCCGGCTCCGCAAACGCTGACTGCGCAATGCAGTCCAAGATGCTGGTTCCCGAGATGGAAAAGCGCGGCTACTCCAAGGCCTTCTCCGCGGCCATCACCGCGGCCTCATCGGCTGCCACACCCGTTATTCCTCCCGGAGTTAACCTCATCGTCTACTGCCTCATCGCTCAGGCATCCCTCGGCCGCACATTCGCAGCCGGATATGTCCCCGGCATCCTGATGTCGGCGTCGATGATGATCACCGTTGCGATCATTGCAAAGAAGCGCAATTACCCCACCACGAGAGAGAAGTTCCCTCCCGCAAAGGTCGTTGCCAAGCAGGCACTCGATTCCTTCTGGGGTCTGTTCTTCCCGTTCGGTATCATTCTGGGTATGCGTTTCGGCATGTTCACCCCGTCTGAGGGCGGCGCGGTCGCAGTTCTGTACTGCTTCGTTATAGGCAAGCTCGTCTATAAGCGTTTGTCCTTCCGCAAGCACTTCATCCCCATCGTCCTCGATACCATTGCCGGTACCTCGAGCGTCGTTCTGATCATGGTCTCCGCTTCCGTTTTCGGACAGTACATGACCTGGATCAACCTTCCCAAGATCGTCACCACCGCCGTTCTGAACCTTACCTCCAACAAGTATGCGTTCCTGATGCTCACGAATGTCATCCTGCTCATCATGGGTATGTTCCTTGAAGGCGGCGCGGCTCTGATGATCATCACCCCGCTGCTGCTGCCCGTGGCAAGAAGCCTCGGCATCGGCGTGTACCACTTCGGCCTTGTCGCGATCGTCAACATCATGATCGGCGGTATCACTCCTCCGTTCGGCTCCATGATGTTCACCACCTGCGGCATCACCAAGTGCCCGATAAGCGATTTCCTGAAGGAAGTCTGGCCGTTTATCGTCTGCTTGATACTCGTCCTGCTCCTGCTCACCTTCTGCCCGACTCTGATCAACATCGTCCCCGATCTGATCTACGGCGCCGAGGGCGGGATCTGAGCTTAGAAAACTTAATTAACAAAAAGACCTTCGGAGAGCTCCGAAGGTCTTTTTGCGCGGTAAAATACGAACGCACGATCTGAACTAATGCCAAAGCTGCTGTATCGGCTGCGGCAAAGGAC
>CAKTPR010000031.1 GCA_934591725.1 uncultured Oscillospiraceae bacterium | reverse complement strand
AAGGCGATTGCGTACAAGTTTCCCATTGAGCAAAAGGTGCTCACGCAATTTGATGAATGCGGGGCATCTGTCGAGACCGTGGCGCTGCTTGAAAACAGCAGCGCTGAAAGCGGAGTTTGAGGTACACAGTTAAGACGATGATCCAATGTGGTTCCGGAGGAGTGCCGATGGATAGGATCGCGGCATTTTGAGCGGAGGTTTTTATGAAGAAAAATGAAGTGGTTTTGCTCTCGGTGCTGCTGCTTATCCTTATGCTGGGGATGCTTGGCATAGGGCTTTTCGGCAAAGGCAAAAAGCAGACTGAGAGCGCGCCGGTATCTGCCCCGGCAGTAACCGGCGAAAACACGGCGGAGGCAACTCCTGTGCCGACGCCGGAAAAGGAATACGACACGGTCAACGAGGTTCCGGACAAGGTCATGAACGCGCTGAAAAAAGAGGCCGAGACCGCAATGCTCAGTACGCGCGGCACCTACGACAGCCTTGATAAGGGCACAGCACTCAATGTGGTGCTCTCGCAGGATGCGGTGGCGCAGATCGTATATACGCTCGCGGAGAACGGCTATTCGGCGATAGACTATTTCGGGAACATGGATATGCAGAACCCGCAGCAGCTTATCGATTTCGGCAATGCCGTAAACGTGGGGCAGGACGCGGAGGCGGCGTACTATGTCGTCCACACCGACGGTTCCATACACGCGAACAACCTCGTCTACAGTAACGGCGTGGGCTCAGTCATCACGATATCGGTCGAGTGGCGGGACGGAAGCCCAAGGATATATTCGGCGGGGCAGTTCTCGCTTTCTGAGATAAAGTACACCGAAAAGGGCTGGCTCATCTGCAACAGATATACCGGCAGCTTTGACAAGGACGGCAAGCTCGGCACAAACCCGCACACCTTTATAAGGCTCGTGCCTTATGCCGATGACAAGCGTGCCCTGTCGGAACGCTACCTCGGCAGCTCCGCATATGCGGAGAACAATCTGTTTACCTGCACATGGAGCTCCAATAACTTCGGGGAGCTCGATTTCAACTGCCTTTACCCGATACTGTATGGGCAGTACTATGGGACAGAGCAGCTCGTCAGCAGCAACATTAACGCACTGACAGGCTACGCGACGGTCAAGGACACGAACATGCACATAGTGCCTTATGAGCAGTTCGAGCGGGTGATCGGTCACTTCTTCGATATAAAGGACGAGACGATACGCGCCATGGCGGACAACAGCGGCAGCTACGGCGGGTACTTCATCCTTGGCGCACAGCCCGGCTTCTACACCGCGACGACGGTACATCTGCCGGAGCCGGAGATCACCGACTACTGGTACAACAGCGACGGGACACTGACGATGAAGATCGACGCAGTCTATCCGTGGTACGGCACGGACTGCGCGTTCACGCACGAGCTTACCGTTGAGGAGACGAAGAACGGCTTCATATACGTTTCAAATTACGTGTACGACTCCCCGGACAACATTTTCCCCGACCTCGCGCTCAAGAGAGAGCGGGAGGCGGAGATCGCAACGCTCGGATAAGAGTTCAATATCATGCCATCCGGCCTTAGGTCGGGTGGCATTTTTAAAATATTTCCGGAGCAGGTGAAAGATTTTAACTGTGTTATGGATATTATAAGTGAAAAGCTTTTCAGGCAGGTGCGGGGCGACCGGACGCGGTGACTCCGCAGCAGACAAAAGGAGAGACACAATGCTGACACATGAGCGCTTTGCCTATCTCGCGGAAAAGTACATAGACACCGTGTTCCGCGTGGCGTTCAGCTATCTGAAGAGCCGCGAGGACGCGGATGACGTGACGCAGGAGGTGTTCATGAAGCTTTACAGCGTGAACACAGAGTTTGAATCGGAGGAGCATATCCGCAACTGGCTCATCCGCGTCACGATAAACCAGTGCAGGAGACAGTTTCGCTCACCGTGGCGCAGGCTTGAGAACATCGACGACTACGCCGCGACGCTGAGCTTCGAGGACGACAACGACCGCGAGCTGTTCAGAGCCGTGATGGGACTTGAACAGAAATACCGCAGCGTCATATTCCTATACTACTACATAGGCTATTCAACGGCGGAGATCGCGGAGATACTCGGTGTGCCGGTGAACACGGTAAGCACAAGACTGCGGCGCGCGAGGGCAAGGCTGAGGACGGTACTGACGGAGGTGGAGCATGACTGACAGAGAACGCTTTGAGCGAGCATTTGCGCCCGTTCGAGCCTCCGCGGACACGGTTACGGAGGTCTTGAAAATGACAGAAGCAAACAAAAAAACAAGGCGGACGGGAGCGCCGCGCCGCGCGGCAAGAGTCGCGCTTATTGCGGCGATAATATTCGTGCTGCTAATAGGCAGCGCCTGTGCCGCCGGTCTTTACGTAAACAGCCCGGAGCAGGCATGGAAGATAGCGCAGCGGGAAATACAGAAAATGAAGGACATGGGCATACTATCACAGGAAGTGCAGATCGGCAGTGAGGCTAAACAGATAATCGAGCGCCGGGAAGAGACGGATCCGGAATTTTATTTCGAGCGGTTGTTCAAGCGCAGATACGACATCAGGGTATACGGCGATGGGAAGTATAGCGTCAACCTTTACATCGATATGGAAACAGGCAAGATTACGTATCTCTCAGTGGGTGCAAAAGCCGATGAAAACGATGGGCTGGCTGAAAGAGCGGGCTGGAACGGAGAGAAGGCGTACTACCCTGCAAACTATGACGACATTATTCCGGCAGACATGACGGTAGATGAATTATGCACACTGCTCGGGGAATACTGGGGCTTCACCGGGTACACGCTCAGCGGCACGAAGGACGGATTCTACAGATACGACACAGATGTGCCGACCGGGGATATGCTTGTATTCGAGCTGGGGGACGAGCCGTATCTTACTGTATATTTCGACGGTGACCAGAGCGGCGTGCCGATGTATATTGATCTTTATGGGTTCATAGGAGACGGGGGCGGCGTATATGTGAATCTCGGCACGAACCACGGTATAGGGTGAAACATTTATAGAAGAACCTCGCGGGGATCGTTCCGCGAGGTTCTTGCATAAACACTCAGAAAAAACTGTCATATTATCCGAAAAAACGCGTCTTTATAGGTGAGAGCGCTTACCAACTATAAAGGCGAAGGAGGACAGCTATGGACGATTCAAAGATAATTGACCTATACTGGCGGCGCGACGAGCAGGCAATAGAGGAGACGGACAGCAAATACGGGGCATACTGCCGCGCGGTGTCGATGAACATTCTCGGTGTGCGCGAGGATGCGGAGGAGTGCGTCAGCGATACATACGCCCGTGCATGGAACGCCATGCCGCCTGAGCGTCCGGGGCGGCTGCGCGCGTGGCTTGCGGGCATCACGCGAAACATCTCCATAGATTGCTGGCGCAGAGAACGCACACATGGGCGCGGCGGCCCGGTGACGGTGCTGCTCAGCGAGCTTGAGGAGTGCGTACCATCGCCGCATGGGCTTGAGGAAATCACGGACGCGAGGGAGCTTGGCCGCATCCTTAACGGATGGCTCGGCAGTCTGCCACGGCAGGACTGCGCGGATTTCATGCGCCGCTACTGGAGCGGCGAGAGCGTGGCAGATATCGCGGCGAGCCGGGGAGTTAGTGCAAACGCGCTGAGCCAGAAATTTGTGCGCATGCGGCGAAGCCTGAGAAGTTATCTTGAGAAAGAGGGGGCGGTACTGTGAACGGGAATATGAAGCTTTTGCTGGGGTTTGGATATGTAAGCAGGGAGTATATCGACATGGCGCTGGAGGAAATGCCGGTCAGGTCGCGCAGAGCGCGCAGGCACAGGCCGGTCAGAGCGCTGCTGGCCGCGGCGGTGATAGTATCGCTGCTGCTTGCTCTCGGCGCGGCGGCGTATGCGGGCAACTGGTTCGGCATCAGGGATGCGCTGCTGCGTCAGACGGAGGAGACGGTATATCTCTCAATACAGGGGCTTGAAAGCTCGGCGGAGTTTCAGGCGTATCAGGAGTTTATGGACTTCTATGATGATTACACGGCGAACAGTTACTATGGCGACGCCGTGCCGCAGGAGCAGGACGAATGGATGCGCGAGCACAGCCGCATATACTTCTGCTACACGCAGCGGCTGAGGGATAAAATATTTGAACTGTGCGGCAAGTACAGGCTCAAAACGCGCGACGGAGTATATGAAGAGGGAAGCGCAGATATCGGACAGCTGTATATGGTCACCGGCGTTGACAGCTTTATGCGCGGCGGCGATTTTGACGATGAGAACGTGGGCTTTATATGCTATGGTGACGGAAGCTTCGTGCTGCAAGGAATGTGGTACGGTGCGGAAAAGGGGCTTGACTGCACCGTCCGGCGCAGCATGAAAGGATATTTCGGCCAGGGCTATGCGCATTTTGACGCAGGCGCTGTCACAGAACGGAGCTACACGACCGCGCTTGGAGCCGAGGTAACGATCATTATGGATGAATATAACGGCGCGGTGCTTTATAACGGCGAGGTTGCCTTTGTCACGGCGGAGTTGACGCGCTTCGATACTGAGACGAGCTATGCCGGAGATGTTCCTGAGGAACATATTCTTGGCGGAGAACTCACGGAAGCGACGTTGGAGCGTTTTGCGGACAACATAGATTTTGCCGCGCTCGGAAAGTGCAGTACGGTCGATCTGAGCGTAGCGATAGGGGAGACTGCGCAGCCTGAAAGCCGGACGGAGCAGCAGATGGAATACGACCGCGAGATCGCGGCGGGACTGACTGAGATCAGGACGACAGTGACGGTCTATGGGAGCGGACTTGAATGCACCGTGACAGGGATAAGCATCAGTGATAACATCTACTCCGCGGGCTGGACGCTTGAGCAGTTCCATGAATCGTCCGCGTATATCGGCGGGGTAGACCATCCGTTCCCAGACTATATCGACGCGCATACGGGAGAGCTTATTAACGGCGCAAGACTCGCGACGGTCAGCCTTACGGTGAAGAATCCGCACACAGGGGACGTGACTGGCAACGGCGGATCTTCAAACGGCGGGGCGAATAACTTCGCAAACAATATTTTTGTGCTCAAGAGCGGTGACGTGTCCATGAGGGATATCTATACAGGCAGTGCGGCGTACGCTGGGGACGAAGCGATAGCGGGGCAATACGCATACGTGCATATAGAACCCGGCGAAACCGTCAGCTACCGCTTGGGATACATCATCGACGACAGATGCAGCAGCGCCGAGGGTGCGTATCTGTACTGTATCAGGGACACCGGCGGGGAACTCAGCGCGTGTTACATTCCAGTGGTGGGGCATCAAAGTTAAAAATATTTCACTTTTCTTATTGACATTCGCAAATACAAGTGATATATTTATAACATCGCAAGTGCGAAATATGTAACATTGAGGGCGAACATATGAATAAGAAAGTAACATTAGGAGAACTGCTTGGGGCACGTATCGTGCTGGCAATTTGCATTGCGGTATATTACTGGTGCTGGGCAAGAAATGGCTGGGAGGATTATTTCAGCTCTATCCAGCAGTGCGTTGCGATATTTGCTTTTATGTTTTTTTGCCTTTTAGCTGTGCGCGAGAGGAAATACAAGAAAGAGACTGTGGACGAAATGGCGGCTGCAAATCTGAAAAGGTGCGATTCTATCTGCTATAAGATCAGCATGATATTGATCGTCTGCATCGCGTTCGTATCGGCAATTTTAAGGTTTACGATATCCTCGGAAATAATAGGATATATGCTGATGGGTGTACTGGTGCTGACGGCAATTGTCAGAACGGCTATATTCTGCTACATGGATGCAAAAGGAATTTAAGATGGCGCTCGTAACTAAAATAAAAGAATACCGAGAGAAGGCAGGGTATAAGCAAAGTGAGCTTGCCGAGCTTGTCGGGGCAAGACGGGAGACGATCGTTCACCTTGAAAACGGCAGGTATAATCCGTCGCTTAAGCTGGCGATGGATATTGCAAAGGTGTTCAATGTGACGGTTGAGGACTTGTTTGAATTTGTGGCTGAAGAAAAATAAGGTGCGCTCAAAGCGAGTATATGAGAAAGCGGCAGTTCCTTCACGAATATGAAAAATTTACATCTCCTTTTTATGAATATAGAAAACCTGAGTGCAGAAGATAAGCACGGGCAACGAACCCAAAACATCAAAAAGGAGATGCAAACTATGTCTACCAATACCAGTAATCATCTTGTCAACCCCGCAGCCCGTGAGGCAATGGATAAGTTCAAGATGGAAGCCGCTGCTGAAGTCGGCGTCAACCTCAAGAACGGCTACAATGGCGAGCTCACCAGCCGTCAGGCCGGTTCCGTCGGCGGCCAGATGGTCAAGAAGATGATTGAGGCTTACGAGAACGGCATGAAGTAAGCTTGAAAAAGCTTGGCTTTATACAGAATTGCGGAGCGGCTCTGCTGCTCCGCAATTTTGTTATATTCAATAAGTTGCAATTTGTTGACAAAACCGGGTCAAGGATGTATCATGTAGCTTGAGAAGAATTAGTTTAGCATTACCATCTATTGACAAGGACGGACGCGTTATGGGAAAGCATGTTTCCGAGCAGAGCCGACATCTGAAAATAAAAGACGAACCGCAGGAATTCCCGGAGATCGATGAGATCGACGAGGAGAGCCGCGGGACGAAAAAGGCAAAACGCGGCTTTGCGGACTGCGGCTCCATAAGCTTCGGCGGAATAGCTCCGGTCGTGTTCGCGGCGGTACTGCTGGCAGCGCTGTCGTTTCTCCTGGCAGAGGGCTGGATGAAGTGCGTCGCGTTCCTGATACCGTTTGTCATTGCGGGCTTTGCATTACTGATGGACGCGATAGATAAGCTTATAGAACGGAAATACTTTGAAGCAGAGCAGATAACGCTCATCGCAGCCATTGCGGTATTTGCGATAGGCTTTTATACGGAGGCTGTGCTTCTGCTGATCCTTTTCCGCGCGGTGCGCCTGCTGGAAACCTTCGTCAGCGAACGCTGCGGCGCAGCGCTTAAGGCGCTGCCGGAAATAAAACCAGACACGGCGAATGTGGAAACAGCCGAGGGGGTACTGAGCGTCGAACCGGACTATGTGAATGTCGGTGATATTATTCAGGTTCCGGCGGGGGAGCGCATACCGCTTGACGGTATCATCGTCGATGGCGTGACTACGGTGGACACCTCCGTGATATCCGGACAGGCGCGCCCGTGGGACGTCGCGGTCGGGTACAAGGTGTATTCCGGGTGCACGAACGTCACAGCTACGATAAGGGTACGCGTTACAAAAAGCTTTGAGCAGTCGACCGCGGCACGACTCGTGCGTATGTCAGAGAAAGCGGCGCAGTTCAGTTCGAGTCAGGAGAACTTTATACGCAAGTTTATCTCTATATACACGCCGTCCATGCTTGCGCTCGCGCTGGTGCTGGCGGTTGTCGTGCCGATGTTCAATGCCGAATGGCTGGAGATGCTGCGCAGAGCTGCAATAGTTCTTATCTGCGCGTGCCCTTCGGCGGCGGTGCTTTCTGTTTCGCTCGCGTACATAAAGAGCATAGGTGCTGCTGCGAAGCTCGGTATATTCGTAAAGGGCGAGGACTGCATAGAGTCCATGGCCATGGCGGAGACTATGGTGTTTGACAAGACCGGAACCATAACGGAGGGGCGCTATGTCATAACCGATGTTTTCCCGGTGAACATGACTGAGCGTGAGCTTCTCACGGCCGCCGCTTCCGCGGAGGTCTTCTCAAGACACCCGATAGCTTATGCGCTGCGCGAGGCCGTGGGCATCAGGAGCGCAAAGGACATGAAGGTGACGCAGGTCGAGGAGATACCCGGAAGGGGTGTCAGCGCCATTG
Source organism: uncultured Oscillospiraceae bacterium (assembly GCA_934591725.1). Lineage (GTDB taxonomy): Bacteria > Bacillota > Clostridia > Oscillospirales > Oscillospiraceae > Limivicinus. The sequence continues at coordinate 14,088 of CAKTPR010000031.1, read as the reverse complement.
TCGGGGACGCACTGGTCTATGTCGGGAACACGGCGCTGCTTGAGGAGCACGGCATAAGCTGTGAGCTGCCAAGCCGCAGCGGCGCGGCGATTCATGTGGCCATCGACGGAAAATACTGCGGGCATATACTTGTTGCCGACAGGATACGCAGCGGGGCTTTCGACGCGCTTGAGAGCCTGCGCGTTCAGGGAATAAAGAAAATGGTGCTGCTCACCGGGGACGTGCTCTCCGTAGCGCGTCCGCTTGCGTCGAAGCTCAACTTTGATATGCTGCGCGCGGAACTCAAACCCGAGGATAAGCTCTCGGCGCTGGCCTACCTTATGTCGAACAAGGGCAGCAAGTCAAGCGTCGCCTTTGTCGGAGACGGGTATAATGACCGGACGCTTATGGAGAGGGTAGACGTCGGAATCGCCATGGGTGCGCTCGGCTCAGAGGCTGCGTTCATGTCGGCGGACGTGCTGGTGATGGACAGAGACATAAGAAAGCTCCCAAAAGCGATAGGCATCTCGAAGCTTGCATCACACATTTCTCTGGAAAACATAGCGGCCGGGATATGCGTGAACCTTGCTGCCGCCGTACTTGGCGCAGCCGGTATACTTTCGGTCACGGCAGCGGTCATAGTATGCTTTGCCGTTTCGGCAGCTGTGCTAGTAAACACATTAAGACTCAAATGAAAGGACGAAACACATGAAGGACGGATTGAATGCGCTGTATGAGCGCCGCAGCGTCAGAAAATATAAAAGCGAGCAGATAAGCGACAGCGAGCTTGAGCAGATACTCAAGGCGGGGTTGTGCGCGCCGAGCGCGATGAACAGGCAGCCGGCAATTATAATCGCCGTGCAGGATAAGGACACGATCGCTTATATGTCAAAGCTCAACGCACAGGTAATGGGGGCAAACGGCGACCCGTTCTACGGCGCGCCGACCGTGCTTGTAGTGCTGGCAGAGGCGGATAACAAAAATGCGGTCAAGGACGGGAGCCTCGTGCTCGGCAACCTCATGAACGCCGCGTCCGCACTCGGTATCGGCTCCTGCTGGGTAAACCGCGCGCAGGAGGTTTTCGCTTTGGAAGAGGGAAAAGCGCTGCTTGAAAAGTGGGGCGTGCAGGGAGATTACATAGGCATCGGCAACTGCATCCTCGGCTATCCCGCGGAGACTCCGGCAGCGAAGCCGATAAAGGAAAACCGCCTTTATTATGTACGGTGACGCATATTGAATACCTACGATTTTGACAAGACGATATTCTATCCCGACAGCTCGGTCACATTTATAAAGTACTGCTTCAGAAGGCATCCGGGGATAATGCTGAAGAACTTTCCCGGAGCAATACCTCAGGCAGTCGCTTACGCGATAAAGGGCGGGAGCGCCACAAAGCTGAAGGAAAAGCTTTTTGCGTTTCTGAAGGACATCCCGGATATCGACGGCGAAGTTGAGCGCTTCTGGGCAGAGCACAGGGACGGGATCGGCGAATGGTACCTCAGGCAGAAAAAAGACGACGACGTGATAATATCCGCGTCACCGGAGTTTCTGCTTGAGCCGGTCTGCCGCGAGTTCGGTGTTGACCTCATCGGTACAAAAATGGATAAGCACAGCGGGAAGATAGACGGCGAAAACTGCCACGACAAGGAGAAGGTGCGGCGCTTTTATGAACGATATCCCGATGGGCATTCTGATGAATTCTACTCAGACTCCATGTCCGACCTGCCGATGGCGGAAATTTCCGACAAGGCATTCATGCTCAAGAAATATGTAATATCACCGTGGCCGGATAAATAAAGCTTGACGCGTAAACGCCAGTTTACTATAATGTAGTAAACTGGCGTTTACTGCCGAGAAAGGCGAATTATTTATGGATACAAAAGAAAAAATACTGCTGGTCTCGCTGGAGCTGTTTTCAAAGGACGGCTACGAGGCTGTGTCTGTAAGCATGATTGCGGAAGCTCTTGGGATCACCAAAGGCGCGTTATATAAGCACTATACAAATAAGCGGGATATATTTGACAGTATCCTGCGGCGGATGGAGGAAAACGACCGCAGCGGTGCGGAGCGGTTTTCTCTGCCGGTCGGGATATTTGACGAAATGCCAGAGAGCTACAAAAACACGGCGATAGAGCAGCTTGTCGGCTTTACCATGGCGCAGTTCATATACTGGACGGAGGATCCGTTCGCGTCGCGTTTCAGGCGGATGATCACGCTGGAGCAGTTCCGCTCACCGGAGATGAACGAACTGTTCCAGCAGTATCTCGGAACGGGGCCGCTCAAGTATACCGAGGATCTGCTGCGGGAAATGCCGGGCTTTGACCGCAAGTACCGTTCGGTTGCTGAGCTTGCACTGGATTTTTACGGGCCGGTGTTTACACTTATGAACCTTTACGACGGAATGGCTGCAAAAGGCAAGGTATCTGAGCTGCTGCAAAAGCATTTTGAGCATTTTGTCTTTGGAATAAGCGGTTATAGAAAACCGTCCGCGGCCGTGGAGGAATATCCGCGCAGCAGAAAATACGGCACAGCAGCATTCATGAGCAGGCTGTCTGGCCCCAACCCGATCAAGCTTACAGAGGAGCTGCTTGAAAACAGCGCGCTGCGCCCCAGTTCCGTCGTATGTGACCTCGGCTGCGGCAAGGGGCTTACATCGGTGTTCCTCGCAAAGGAGTATGGACTCAAGGTCTATGCCGTTGATCCGCTGAGCGATCCTGATGAGAACAGACGGTTCTTCACTTCTCAGGGACTGTTGAGCAGCCATGTACTGCCGCTGAAAGCGGAATTGAAAGATGCGCCTGTCGAGAAAGAATTCTTCGACGCGGTCATAAATGTGGGTGCCTTTAATTATTACGGGCGCGACGGTGCTTATCTTCGGGATGAAATACTGCCCTATGTGAAGCATGGCGGCTATATTTACATTGCTGTGCCCGGCATGGTGAAGGACTGCCATGATGCACTTCCGGAGGAGCTTTTATTATCATGGACGCCGGAGCAGCTTGCTTTTATGCACGATGTGGAATTCTGGCGCGGTGTCATAGCCAAAACACCCGGCGTTGAAGTGCTGTGCATTGAAGAAATGCGCAGCCGAGGCGAGGTTTGGAGAGACTGGCTGACGCAGGACAATCCATACGCCGAAAGAGACAGACGGTCAATGGAAGCAGGAGCCGGGAAATATCTCAATTTTATAAAAATGACCCTGCGCAAAATTTGATACTAGACACAAACAATTGGTAAACGCTGTGTAGTGAACGAGTGTTCACTACACAGCGTTTACTGCTTTGCGTAATATATACGGTTCTTTGAGCATAGTCTGTCCCAAGGAAGTGAGAGAATGGATGCATTCAGAGAAGCCTGTGTGCTGCTGCCCACGTCGCTTGGACAGGCATTAAGCTGCGGTCGCTTCACCCGTGCCGAAGAAATACGGCTGCGTATCGGACAGCCGCCGACTGCGCTTATTGGCGGAGCTGAGATTCGTATCAGGGACAAGAGCTTTGAACCAGACGAGCTTATGCGTTTGCTCGAAAAGGCGACCGGCGCTTCACTGCACAGCTCTATGCAGTCGATGAAGAACGGGTACATAAGCTGGCACGGGCTGCGCATAGGCTTGTGCGGGCAGGCAATATACAATCACGGGGAGCTTACAGGCTTCAGGAATTACAGCTCCGCAGTCATACGCATTCCGCATGAGTGCCGTGATATATGCCGTACGGAGGTTCATAAGATCATATCAGACGGGGGGAGCACACTCATAGCCGCACCGCCGGGCGTCGGCAAGACCACGGCGCTGCGGGAGCTTGTACGGGTATTCTCCGAGGCTGGCATCAGAACCGCCGTGGTGGACGAGCGCAACGAGCTGTCGGCAACGGAAAACGGGCGGGCGCAGTTTGAACTAGGTTCCTGTACGGACGTGCTCATTGATGTGCCAAAGGCGCAGGGGACGATGATGCTGCTGCGCGGCATGAACCCGCAGGTGATCGCGATGGACGAGATAACACAGCCAGAGGACATCAGAGCAATAGGTGAGATCGCCGGATGCGGTGTAGCCGTCCTTGCGACGGCGCACGGGAGAAGTCTGGCTGAAATGCTCAGGCGGCCATTATATAGGGAACTGCTTGAAATGGGGGTATTCGAGAACCTGCTCACCGTTTCACTGAGTAACGGCAGACGCGGCTATTTGCTTGAAAGGCTGAAAACATGAGGATCATCGGAATAATGCTCATTGCCGCCGCTGCGGTATACGGCGGGGCAAGCTATACGGCGCTGAAAAGAGAACAGCTCACAGAGCTGGAAGCGCTCTGCCATACGCTCCGTCTCATGCAGGACGAGCTTGAGACGCGCGCGCTGCCGCTGCCGGAGCTTGCCGCACAGCTGGAAGCGAGGACGGAGGACGCCGGCAAGATTTTGCTTTCCGGGCTGCTGCGCCGGATGCCGGAGCTTGGAAGCCGGGATTTTCAGAGTATATGGGAGGAGAGCGTCACGGAGAGCGTGAAGCATTCCGAGGAAGCGGCACGGCTTTTATGCACGCTCGGTTCATTTCTCGGCAGATACGATGTCAACAGCCAGCTGGAGGCACTGCGAAGCTGCCGGGAGGCGATGGAAAAGCTGCGCACCGCCGCCGCAGAGACTCTGCCGCAGACGCGCAGACTCGGAATGGGACTTGCTCTCACATCGGGCGCGCTGCTAGTTATTACGCTTATTTAGGAGAGTGGCAATGGATATTGATCTGATCTTCAAAATTGCCGCGGTCGGGATACTTGTGGCCGTTCTGAACATACTGCTTCAGCGCTCCGGACGTGACGAGCAGGCGCTTATGACGACGATAACCGCGCTGGTAGTTGTGCTGATGATCGTCGTGCAGAAAATTAGCGAGCTGTTCAACATGATAAAAGTCCTTTTTAATTTATAGACATGGAGATAGTTGCAAAATGTGCGGGAACGGCGCTGCTCAGTACAGTGGTATGTATACTCATAAAGCGGATAAACCCGGAGCTATCCTTTGCGGCAGCGGCTGCCGCCGTTGCGGTAATGCTGCTCGGCACAGTGGGGATGATACAGAGCCTTACCGGGCTTGCCGAGCGTGCGAGGGACGCAATGGGCGTGTCGGGTACGCTCCTTCAGCCGATGCTGAAGTGCGCGGGGATCGCGGCGATAAGCAAGCTGTGCGCAGAGCTGTGCAAGGATGCGTCGCAGGGCGCGATAGCAGCAGCGGTCGAAATAGCGGCAACGCTGTGCGCGACCGCGGTAGCCATGCCGGTGATAATGAACATGCTCAACATGATAGGCGGCATGGTATGAGATATGCCGCGGCCATGCTTGCGGTGCTCCTGCTGCTGTGCGCACTGCCGAAGCGCGCTTATGCTGAGGAGCTTGTCGACAGAGCCGCCGATGAGGCGGGGGCATATTCGCTTGAGGAGCAGCTCACTGACGAGGAAAAGGAAATATCCGGTAAGCTCAGCTTCGACGGGAGCTATGACGCCGGGGGCGCTATCGCAAGGGTATGGAAAAGCTTTCTGAACAAAGTCGTATCTGAGCTCAGGGACAACCTCAGCTTCGGCGCAACGCTCATCACGATAGCGCTGCTGTGCGCCCTCGGCGGCTCACTGTGCAGCAGCAAGGGGATAAGCGAATACATAGAGATCGCGGGCTGCTGCGGCGCGGCCATGATAATGCTCAAGGGCGTTGACGGCATAGTATCGCAGACGGTGGAATCGATGTTCCGGCTGTCGGATTACTCGAAGGCGGCGCTGCCGGTCATATTCACGGCAGCGGCAGCCGGGGGAGCGCTGACGTCGGCAGGGGCGAAATTCGCTGCGGTGAGTCTTGCGCTGGATGTGCTCATGAGCATCGCGCAGAAGCTGGTAGTCCCGCTAGTATACGCGTATCTTGCGGTAACGGTGGCAAACGGAGTGTTCCCGAATTCTTTGATGGCTGCTGCAGCGCGTTTTACAAAGTGGGCAGCGACGATAATAATGACGGGGATGACGATAAGCTTCACGGCATACATAAGCATGACGGGCGTTATCACATCGAGCACCGACGCCGCGGCGGTGAAGACGGTGCGCACGGTCATATCGACTGTACTGCCGGTCGTCGGCGGGATGATATCCGACGCTTCGGGCGCAGTGCTCGCCGCGGCGGGAGTGATAAGAAGCTGCGCGGGAGCGTTCGGGCTCATCACCGTCTGCGTCCTGTGCGCGGGGCCGTTTGCAGTGCTGTCCGTAAAGATGCTTATTCTTAAGGCTGCCGCCGCCGTGACAGACTCCATGCAGAGCCCGCGCCTGTCCGCACTGTTCTCTGGAGTCGGCAGCGCTATGGGGCTGCTGCTGGGGCTGCTCGGCTGCTGCGGGATAATGCTTTTCATATCGATGATGGCGGGAATGAAGGCGGTGACGGGATGATACAGGAGAGCATACGCCAGCTCTGTGCAGTGTCCATATTCTGCGGCGCGGCGATAAACATAACCCCAGAGGGCGGCGTGCGGCGCATCATGCAGCTGCTGTGTACAGCTGCGCTGACAATAGCGATACTCAGCCCGATAAAGGAAATAGACTTTGATATCTACGCGCTTGAGACAGCCCGGCTGCGCGAAGCGGAGGCGGCAATAAACAAGAGTGCGGAAAGAATAGATGACAGGCTCAACAGAGCAGTCATAGAAGAGCAGTGCGAGGAATATATATTGGACAAAGCGAAAGAGCTTGGGGCGGACGTTTCCGGAGTGAAAGTCCAGGCGCAGTGGAACCTTGACGGATTATGGGTGCCGTACTCTGCGGAGATAAACGCGCCGGATACCGGCAGCGCCAAGGCCGCGCTTGAGGGCGTGATAGAGAACGAGCTTGGTATTCCGGCTGAAAGGCAGATGTGGATGTGATGACGGATAAGCTTAAAAGCAAGGCAGAGCTGCTGGGGCGGTTTCGCTATCCGTTCATGATCCTTATCGCCGGGGTACTGCTTCTGCTGCTCCCAAGCGGCAGCTCCCAGAAAAACGCGGAGATCGACAGCAGCGGTCTTCTGGCGCAGGTGCTCTCATGCAGCGAGGGTGTGGGCGATACGCGCGTGCTCATTTCGGACAGTGGCGTGGTCGTCGTCTGTGAAGGCGCGGCGAACCCGAAGGTCAGACTGGATATTATCCGCGCGGTTGAATCATATACTGGCTACAGCTCGGATAAGATCACAATTCTCAGAATGACGGACAAAGCATAAGGAGGAGAACGGACAGTCATGAAGAACAGGAAAAGAAATCTCACGATGCTGGCGGTGCTGATGTTTGTTTGCGCCGCCGTGGTACTCAACTGGACCTATAACAACAGATGGGGAAAGCCCGACGCAGAGATGGTTTATGCAGAGGATCAGGCCATGCTTGAGGCTGATACGGATTTCGCAGACAGTCTGCTCGTCTCCGGTACGGAATACTTTGCCGAAGCAAGGCTGACGAGACAGGTCTCAAGAGATGAGGCACTTGAGCTATTGCAGACAGCGGCGTCCTCGGAGGCGGCGTCACAGGAGACGATAGACAGCGCGATGAACGCCATATCCGCTATGGCGGCGTGCTCGATGCAGGAATCGCAGATAGAAAATCTTCTGATCGCCAAGGACTTTGCCGACTGCGTCGTATACATAGGCAACGACTGCGTCACTGTTGCAGTCCCGGCTCCGGCGGAGGGACTGAGCGAGGAGGCCGTGGCGAGGATAACGGATGTGATATGCACCTCTACCGACTACGACGCAAGCCAGCTGAATATAATAGAGGTCAAGGCCTGAGCACTGCAAACTCAAAGCTTTGGGGAAACGATGCGGGAGCGCTTTTGCGGCGCTCCTGTATGTTTTTTCATTTTTATGATAGAATTTCGATTATTGTACTTTATTTTTCGCTTTGTCCGTGGTAGAATACTGTGATTTCATTTAGGAGGTTCATCATGGGCGAGAATTATATTACCTGCCGCGAAGAAAAGGGCAGCATCAATATTTCCGAAGATGTCATTATTAGCATGGTCAGATCTGTACTGAGCGAGGTCGAAGGCGTGGCCGGCCTGTCAAACACCGCGGGCGCTGAGCTTGCGGAGCTTATCGGGCTCAAGTCCGTTTCCAAGGGCGTCAAGGTGCAGTTCGAGGACGGTCGCGTCGTTGTCGACATTATCATCACGGTCGTATACGGCTGCAACATCGTAAACGTGGCAAAGGCCGTGCAGGACAAGATACTCTCCGTAGTTCAGGCGACGACCGGCATTGAGAACGCCGAGGTGAACGTTCACGTTTCCGGCATAGCTTTTGACAAGGACAAGTAAGAACGGAGGTACGGCGATGACCAGATCAACTGCCCGCGAGATCGCGATACAGCTCGGCTTTGCGGCGGCCGCTTCGGGGGAAGCGCCGCAGGAGCTGTTTGAAAGCTTCTTCGAGCGCGGACATTATGACACGCTTGCTGCGGAGGACGAGCTGTACAGTGAGTACCCGAACGCAAAGCAGCTTGAGTATATCCGCACACTCGCGGCGCTGACCGATGAGCACAGGGACGAGATCGACGCGCATATAACGCGCTATGCCAAGGGCTGGAAGCTGGAGCGCATCTCCCGCACGGCACTTGCGGTGCTGCGCTGCGCTATCTGCGAGATACTGTATATGGAAGATATCCCGAACGCCGCGGCGATAAACGAGGCGGTCGAGCTCGACAAGGGCTATGACGAGCCGGACATCGTTTCATTCGTGAACGGTGTTCTTGGCGGCTTCATGCGCGGCGAGTTCGGCGCAGCGATAGACGACGCTGCTGATGTAGGTGCGGCGGAGGCCGAGGCTTCCGATGTCACGGCAGAGCAATGAGCGGACAGGCAATAAGCGTAACCGAGCTCAACAACTACATAAAGGGTTTGGTCGAGCAGGACGCAATGCTGGCAAATGTATGCGTCCGCGGTGAGCTTTCAAATTATAAGATATACCCCTCAGGTCACCACTATTTCACACTGAAGGACAGCGAAAGCAGTCTGCGCTGCGTCATGTTCAAAAGCAGCGCTTCAAAGCTTCGCTTTCGCCCGGAGAGCGGAATGGGCGTCACTGCCTGGGGGCGTGTCGCTGTTTATCCGAGAGACGGCGCGTATCAGCTGTACTGCACGGCACTCATGCCCGAAGGCACTGGCGACTTGCAGGTAGCTTTCGAGCAGCTCAAGGCAAAGCTATCGGAAGAAGGGCTGTTTGACCGCGCGCATAAAAAGCCGCTGCCGGAGTTTCCGGAGCGCATAGCGATCATAACATCCTCCGCGGGCGCGGCGGTGCACGACATGATCCGCATTCTTGGCCGCCGCTGGCCGATGACGAAGGTGCTGCTGCTGCCGGTGCGTGTGCAGGGAGTGGAGGCGCCGCCTGAGATCGTCGGCGCGATACGGTACGCAAACGAGTTTGACGTCGCCGACCTGATAATCACAGGGCGCGGCGGCGGGTCTATCGAGGATCTCTGGGCGTTCAATGACGAGCGCGTCGCGCGCGCGATATACGAATCGCGCATACCGGTGATATCCGCGGTCGGGCATGAACCGGATGTCACGATATCCGACTATGTTGCGGACAGGCGCGCGTCGACTCCGTCAAACGCAGCGGAGATCGCAGTGCCTGATCAGCGTGAGATATCGGAGCTTATCTCCGGATACAGCATCCGTGAGGATCAGGCAATGCGCAAAAAGCTTGCCCAGCTCGCCGACAGGCTTGAGAGCTTCCGGACAAGGCAGGTCATCGTAAACCCCACGGCGCAGTTTGATAACAGGCGTCTTGAGCTTGACCGGGTAAGGGAGCGCATGATATCCGCCGAGGAACGTAAGCTGCACGGATGCAGGCAGAGCTTTATAAGCCTTGCGGCCTCGCTTGACGCGATGAGTCCGCTGCGCGTGCTGACACGCGGGTACGCTATCGCAAGCACCGAGGGCGGCGGTTGCGTTAAGAGTGTAAACGACATTTCCGTCGGTGACAGGATAAGCCTTTCTCTTTCTGACGGCAGGGCGGGGTGCCTTGTTGAGAAAACGGAAAAGGCAAAGAAAACAGGTAAAAGGAGCGGTGCAGATGGCAGCAAAAAAGCAGAGCGCGAGCTTTGAGGAGTCTCTTGCCAGACTTGACGAAATAGTAAAGCACCTTGAGAAGGGCGATATGCCGCTGAGCGAGTCGCTGAATCTATACGAAGAGGGCACAGCCCTCATAAACGCGTGCAGCAAAATGCTTGACGAGGCCGAGCAGAAGGTCGTCAAGCTCAAGAAGGGGCCGGACAGAGCCCCGATAGAATTGGACTTTGAGGACGAACAGTGATATGACAGCCGAAGAATACAGAATTAAGATCGATGATGCCCTTGCGGGATATTTTAATGTGCGCGAGGGTGCGCTCGCGGGGCTTGCGGAAGCCATGCGTTACAGTCTCCTTGCAGGCGGCAAGCGCATACGCCCGCTGCTCGTGCTGGAGTTCTGCCGCATTGCCGGAGGGGACGTCGAAAAGGCGCTTCCGGTCGCGTGCGCGGTCGAGATGCTGCACACCTACAGCCTTATCCATGACGATCTGCCGTGCATGGACAATGACGAGCTGCGCCGCGGCAAGCCCACGAACCACATGGTTTACGGCGAATGCACGGCGACGCTTGCTGGCGACGCACTTCAGGCCGAAGCCTTCGGCACGATACTGCGCTGCGACCTGCCGCCGGCTGTAAAGGCCAGCTGCGCGGAGATACTTGCCGGTGCTGTCGGGCTCGACGGCATGTGCGGAGGACAGTTCCTCGACATGAGCTGGGAAGGCAGAGCGCTTACGGAGCAGGAGCTCAGCGAGATAAACAGCCGCAAGACGGGTGCGCTGCTCGTCGCCGCCTGCCAGATGGGCGTTGCCGCCGCCGGCGGGAGCGAGCTTATGCTTGCCGCCGCGGGTCACTACGGCTCGGCCATCGGTATGGCTTTCCAGATAAGGGACGATATGCTCGATGTGCTCAGTACAGCTGAGGAGCTTGGCAAGCCTATCGGCTCCGATCTTGAGGAGAACAAGAACACATACATGGTTCTCATGGGCAGGGAAGGCTGCGAGAAAACCATCGCGAAGCTGACGGATTTTGCAAAGAACGTGCTTGATGAAGCCTTTGAAGACACGGCTTTCCTGAAGGAGCTTGCCGACGCGCTTTCCATAAGAGAGAAATAAAACGCACAGCCGTGCGCAATTATTCAGGGGTAAAGCTTGAGTATTTTGGAAAACATAAATTCATCCGCAGATATAAAGAAGCTTGACAAAGAGCAGCTTCCGCAGCTGTGCGATGAACTGAGAAAATTTGAAATAGAGAATATCGCAAAGACCGGCGGTCATCTCTCGCCGAACCTCGGTACGGTAGAGCTGACTGTCGCGATCCATAGAGTATACGACACGGAAAAGGACAGGCTCGTTTTTGACGTAGGCCATCAAAGCTACACGCACAAGATCATTACCGGGCGCAGGGATCGGTTTGATACTCTGCGGCAGTACGGCGGACTGTCGGGCTTCCCGAAGCCTTCGGAGAGCGACGACGACGCATTTATTGCAGGACACGCATCAAACTCCGTTTCCGTCGCACTCGGTATGGCAAGGGCAAGGACGCTCACCGGCGGGGATTATGACATTGTCTCCGTCATCGGAGACGGCGCGCTTACCGGCGGCCTGTCGCACGAGGGACTTGCGGACGCCGCGGCAAGCGGTGAGCCCATGGTGATAATCCTGAACGACAACAATATGTCGATAAGCGAAAATGTCGGCGGCATGGCGCAGATGCTTCAGAATATGCGCATAAAGCCCGCCTACATAAGCTTCAAGCAGTGGCTGAAAGGGTTATCGGAAAACATCCCCGGACTATACAAAGCTTTTCACAATATCAAGGAATGGCTGAAATCCCGGCTCCTGCCCGGAAATGTGTTCAGCGAGATGGGGCTTTACTATCTCGGCCCGGTGGACGGACATGACCTCGATAAGCTTGAGACGGCGATACGTCTGGCAAGAGACGTCAGAAAGACCGTGGTGCTGCACGTCCTGACCAAGAAGGGAAAGGGCTGTGCATACGCGGAGAGCCACCCGGACAAGTATCACGGGATAGGCCGCTTCGATCCGGAGACAGGCGAGCTTTCTCCCACCGCTGTGAGCTTTTCCGATAAAGCCGGAGAGTATCTCTGCCAGTACGCGGAGAACGACCCGCGCATCGTCGCGATAACCGCGGCAATGGCGGGAGGCACGGGCACCGAGTGCTTTGCCTCAAAGTTCCCGGAGCGCTTTTTTGACGTCGGCATTGCCGAAGGGCACGGCGTGACTATGGCAGCGGGCATGGCAAAGCAGGGGCTTGTCCCAGTATTTGCCGTTTATTCAAGCTTCCTGCAAAGGGGCTTTGATATGCTCATCCATGATGTGTCGCTGCTCGGACTGCACACGGTGTTCTGCGTTGACCGCGCGGGTCTTGTCGGCAACGACGGCGAAACGCATCAGGGCGTGTTTGACGTGTGCTATCTTTCCGCTGTGCCTGGAATGACGATACTTTGCCCGGCAAGCTTTCAGGAACTGCACGACATGCTCGGCTACGCGATACATGAGGTGACAGGCCCCGCGGCGGTGCGCTATCCGCGCGGCGGCGAGGGGCGCTATACAGACTCCCTCATGCAGGCGGAAAACGTGATCCGTGAGGGCACTGATGTGACGATCGTCTGTTATGGCACGATGATAAACGAGGTGCTCAATGCTGCGGATGAGCTTCAGAGCCGGGGCATTTCGGCAGAGATAATAAAGCTCGGCATGATCGCACCAAACAGCTTTGAGCAGTGCATCGGCTCCGTGCGCAAAACGGGGCGGCTGCTTGTACCAGAGGAGGTATGCCGCGTGGGCTGTGTAGGCTCTGCCTTGCTGGCGGCTATATCCGTCGCCGGTGTCGAGTTGAAGGCCGCGGAGCTTCTGAACCTCGGCAGCGGTATAGTAAGGCACGGCACGGTCGACGAGCTTCGCCATGAAACCGGCATCGATGCTGCGGCGATCGCGGCGGCAGGCTGTGAAATGTGCAGGACAGATACGGAGCGTGTATGAAAAAGGTACGTCTGGATCAGCTCGTATATGAACTCGGCTTTACGGACAGCCGGGAGCGCGCGAAGACCACAGTCATGAGCGGACTTGTCTTCGTCAACGGCCAGCGGGCGGATAAGCCCGGTATGCCGGTGGCGGCCGACGCTAAGATAGAAGTACACGGTGACGCGCTGCCGTTCGTGAGCCGTGGCGGCTTCAAGCTTGACAAGGCGCTGAAGGTATTCCCGGTCGATCCTTCCGGAGAGGTCTGCATCGACTGCGGCGCATCGACCGGCGGCTTCACGGATGTGCTGCTTCAGCACGGCGCGGCCAAGGTATACGCGGTCGACGTCGGCTACGGTCAGCTCGCGTGGAAGCTGCGCAACGATGAAAGAGTAATAAACCTTGAGAGGACGAATCTCCGCTATGTGACAAGCGAACAGATCCCGGAGTTTATGGATCTGGCCGTTATGGACGTTTCGTTCATATCAATCAAGCTCGTGCTCCCGGCAGTCAAAGCGCTACTCAAGCCCGACGCCGACCTGATATGTCTCATAAAGCCGCAGTTTGAGGCCGGAAGGGAAGAGGTCGGAAAGAAGGGCGTCGTGCGTGACCGCGCCGTTCATGAGCATGTTATACACAGCATACTTGACTTTGCCCCGGAAATAGGCCTTACTGTGATGGGGCTGGACTTTTCCCCTATCAAAGGCCCCGAAGGGAACATTGAATATATCTGCCACATGAAAAACCGCGTCGGCGAAGCAGTCCCGATCGACGTTGAAGCGGTCGTGACCGCCTCGCATGAGGCGCTGTAAATAAGGTGATGCAATGATCGCAATTTGTCCGAATCCATTTCGCGACACCGGATGCAGACTCAGTCTCAAAGCTGAGGAGCTTCTCACGCAGCATGGCTATGAATGCTGCATATGCCCGGTATTCGACGATGTGTCAGAAAGCGTTATCCCGGCGGGGATAACGACCAAGAAGCTGACAGACGTCGCCGCGGGCTGCTCGCTTATCGTTGTTGTAGGCGGCGACGGGACGATACTCAGCGCGGCGCGCCAGCTGCATGAATGCTCTGTCCCGATTCT
>CAKTPR010000030.1 GCA_934591725.1 uncultured Oscillospiraceae bacterium | reverse complement strand
AGGAGGAATATCTATGACTGACAGAGAACTCATGTCAAAGGCAAAGCAGGCGTCGCTCAACGCCTACGTTCCGTATTCGCGCTTCGCGGTTGGCGCCGCGATCGAATGCACCGACGGCACTGTCTTCACCGGCTGCAATGTCGAAAACGCCGCCCTCGGCAGCACCATCTGCGCCGAGCGTACCGCCTGCTGCAAGGCGGTCAGCGAGGGACACAGGGAATTCAGGCGCATCGCCATCTATGCCGACAGTGAAAACTGGTGTACCCCCTGCGGCGCGTGCCGTCAGTTTCTGGCGGAGTTTTCGCCGGAGATGGAGGTGCTCTGCGCTAAGGCCGGCGACCGTTACGTGAGCTATAAGCTCTCCGAGCTTCTGCCTTACACCTTCAATTACTGAGATGGAGCTTGAGCAGCTCAGGCACTTTATCGCCGCGGCGGAGGCCGGAAGCTTTTCTGCGGCGGCAAGAGCACTGTACATCAGCCATTCTACGATCTGCCGCTCCGTCTCCGCGCTTGAGGAGGAGCTCGGCGTCAGGCTGTTTGAGCGCTCCAGCCGGGACTTCCGCCTTACGGAAGCCGGAGAGACGCTGCTGCCGCAGGCGCAGAGTCTCCTTGCCGCGGCGGAAAAAATAAAGGCCGGCATGAAAAATGCCCGCCATGCCAACTGAACATATGTGATAACGGGGCTGCCCAGGAATGACCGGAAGCGATCATTTCTGGGCAGCCCCTTGCTGCGCCCCAATTTCTGCGCGGCATATTGTTTTGACGGTTGACATTTTCTGATATGATGCTGTATCCTACAAACATAAATATCACAAATACAGAACGAATTATTTTGTTCGGCATAGAATGGAGAGAAAACTAAATGCAGACAAATAGCACACCGAAAGATGTACTGTCTTATGTGGGTAATGGAATGAATAAAAAATTGTGGTGGGCATTTTGCCTTTTCTTTTATACAGCTGCCCTGATAGGATGGATAATATCGGATATAAATGTAGTTACATTGATCATCTGTGCAGCAATTGATCTGTTCCTGTGGAAGCTCGTTATAGGATGGAACAAAAGACTCAATGTGGAGATAGAATATAACAGCAGGCTTTTGAACGGCCCGGAGAGCGACGCGATAGTTAAGGATTTTGACACGGCTTTCAGGTATTTTAATGACACGCTCAGACTTGGCAAGAAATATGTTTTTGGCCGTGGCTGCACAAGAGTCATCAGGTACAGCGAGATCGCCGAAGCTTATTGGAGACATAGAGGGGATGGAAGACCAAAGCTCGAATGCAAACTCGTTGAAAATGCGGAAAGCATGGGGCAGGACGAATATATCATAGGCACTATTGGTACTGTTGGCGAATACTTGTTTGGCTTGCATCTGCATTATAAAGAAAACCATAATGATGAGTTTGCGGCAGCATGTACCAGGCTGACATGGATAAATCCTCAGATCACCATCGGCCGAGACCGTTGACCTATGACCGCACAGCATGGTATTATATGCAATATAATACCAACACAAATACCATCCGGAGGTAAAACCGCATGGAAGAGATATTTTTTTGTCCGGGCTGCATGGCGAAGACTGCGCCCATAAACGGCAGGTGCCCCGTCTGCGGCTGTGATGTGAATGTGGAAAACGCGCCGCATCAGCTGCCGGTGAATACCATTCTCAACGGCAGATACGTCACCGGCAGGGCGCTGCGCGAGGACAGGCAGAGCATCACATATATCGCCTATGATCTCAGACTCAATGCCGTAGCCGCGATAAAGGAGTATTACCCGCGCAGCATTTCCGGGCGTAAGCAGCTGTCGGTGTCCCCGGCAGACGCGGACAGAAGCACCTTTGAAGCGGGGAAGGAGCAGTTCCTTAAAAGGGAGAGCGCACCGGTCAAGGAATCTTTCAAGGAAAACGGCACTTTGTATATCGTCACTGAGAACCTGTCCCCCTCGAAGCAGCCGGACAAAAGCCCAAGACCCGCGCGCTTAAAGAAGAGCCTTATCGCCATCGCCGCATCGGCGCTCGTCGTCCTGGCTCTGTGCATTGCCGTGCCCAAAGTGGCAGACTCAGCGAAGCAGAGAGAGGTTGAGCGGGCGCAGGAGCAACACCTTGCCGAGCTTGCCGCTGCGCGCGAAGAAGCCGCCGCGCACAGCGGCAGTACTATCGCCTCCGGCATTTCTTACACTCTTGGGCTGCGCACCGATGGCACGGTCACTGCTGGAGGCAGCTATTTTAACGACAAAAGCAAAGTCTTGGATTGGCAGAACATAACTGCTATAAGTACACGTATCTATCACACGGTGGGTCTGAAAGCTGACGGTACAGTCGTTGCCGTAGGGCTGAACGACTGCGGTCAGTGCGACGTTTCCGATTGGACGGACATTGTTGCTGTGAGTGCGGGCGTCTATCATACGGTAGGGCTGAGATCAGACGGCACAGTTGTTGCTGTCGGCAATAACGACAGCGGCCAATGCGATGTGTCAGAATGGAGAGACATAGTCGCAGTAAGCGCCGGAGTTCTTCACACCGTCGGCCTGAGGTCAGACGGTACAGTCGTTGCCGTCGGCTTCAATGGAGACGGCCAGCGCGACGGATCAGACTGGAGCGGCATATCAGCTTGGCGGGATATAGTCGCTGTCAGTGCAGGGTCGTATCACACGGTGGGTCTGAAGCTTGACGGCACGGTCGTTGCTGTCGGCGATAATAAGGATGAACAATGTGAAGTGTCGGACTGGACGGATATAGTTGCAGTGAGCGGAGGCCTTTACTGCACGGCTGGCCTGAAATCGGACGGTACGGTCGTTACTGCCGGTTACGATATTGACGGCGCATGCGATGTTTCGGACTGGACTGATATTGTCGCCGTGAGCGCGGGTTCATACAATACCGTCGGCCTAAAGTCAGATGGCACAGTCGTTGCTGCCGGAAATAATGATGACGGCCAATGTGATGTTGCCGATTGGCAGGATATCCGCCTGCCGCTGGGCGAGCGGAAGGCCATCGGAAAAACGGAAAGCAAAAAACCTGATGACACAAAACCTGAGCCGGTCACGCTGACGCTCAGCATAGATAATGCACTGCTCAACGAGACCACGCTCAGCACCTATCGCACGAACACCGTCGGCCTGAGAGCAGACGGCACAGTCGTTGCCGTGGGCTCGAACGAAGACGGAGAGTGCGACATTTCGGACTGGCGTGATATCGTCGCCGTCAGCACCGGCAGCGGCTGCATCTTCGGCCTGAAAGCGAACGGAACTGTGACCGCGATCGGGAACAACCTTGACGAGCAGTGTGAAGTTTCAGACTGGACAAATATTGTCGCCGTAAGCGCCGGTCAATGGCATACCGTGGGCTTGCGCGCTGACGGTACAGTAGTCGCCGTGGGCAGTACGATCGACGGCCAGTGCAGCGTCTCCGACTGGCGGGATATCATTGCCGTCAGCGCCGGCGGCGATTTCACGGCGGGACTCAGGGCGGACGGCACAGTCGTTGTCACCGGACAGTACCTCAACGTCAGCGGCTGGACAGACATCGCCGCGATCAGCGCGGGAGGAGCGTTCCTGGCCGGACTGAGACGCGACGGCACGGTTCTTGTCACAGTTCCTCAGGGGCTTGATGTTTCCGATTGGACTGACATCGTCGCCATCAGCGCCGGTGCAAGCCACCTTGTCGGTCTGAGATCGGACGGCACTGTCGTCGCGGCAGGCTTTAACGAAAGCGGAGAGTGCGGCGTTTCGGATTGGACAGGCATCGTCGCCGTAAGCGCAGGTGAAGGCTATACGCTCGGCCTGCGCGCTGACGGTACTGTCGCTGCGACGGAATATACCGGAAGAGAAGACTTCGGCCAGTGCAATGTCTCCGATTGGAGAGACATCAGACTGCCAGTAACCGACAGTGACGCGGACGATGACATAGTCGCGGCAGGTACCATTTGAACTATCCGGAGGGAAACCGCATGGAAGAAATATTCTTTTGCCCGAACTGCATGGCGAAGACTGCTGCCATAGACAGCAAATGCCCTGTCTGCGGCTGTGATGTGAATGTGGAAAACGCGCCGCACCAGCTGCCGGTGAACACCATCCTCAACGGCAGATACGTCACCGGCAGGGCGCTGCGCGAGGACAGGCAGAGCATCACATATATTGCCTATGACCTCAGACTCAATATCGTAGCTGCGATAAAGGAGTATTACCCGCGCGGCTCTGCCGGGCGTAAGCAGCTGTCGGTGTCCCCGGCAGACGCGTACAGGAGCACCTTTGAAGCGGGGAAGGAGCATTTCCTTAAAAGGGAGAGCGCACCGGTCAAGGACTTTTTCAAGGAAAACGGCACCGTGTATATCGTCACGGAGCACCGGGGCCACGCGGCGCAGCCGGGGAAAAGCCCAAGCCCCTCGCGCTTAAAGAAGCGCCTGGTCGCCATCGGCGCGGCGGCGCTTGTCGTTCTGGCCGCCTGCATTGCCGCGCCCAAAGTGATAGACTCGGCGAAGCAGAGATCGCTTGAGCGGGCGCAGGAGCAGCACCTTGCCGAGCTTGCCGCCGCGCGCGAAGAAGCCGCCGCACACACAGCGACTACGATCGGAGCCGGGTACTTTCATACCGTGGGTGTAAGAACCGACGGCACGGTCGAAGCTGTCGGCGGGAACTATTTCGGCGAGTGCGATGTTTCAGACTGGACTGATATCATCGCCGTGAGTGCCGGGATCTCCCGCACGGTGGGTTTGAGGTCAGACGGCACAGTCGCTGCCACGTATGAAAACAGCAAAGAGTATAACATTTCTGAATGGAGCGGGATAGTGGCCGTGAGCGACGGGACTGTTGCCACGCTTGGGCTGAGGTCGGACGGTACGGTTATCGCCACAAAATATAACAAGGATATCTGGCACGGCGTTTCTGACTGGAGCGATATAGTCGCAGTAAGCGCCGGTGGGAATCACGCGGTAGGCTTGAAGTCAGACGGCACCGTTGTCGCCGCCGGCGATAACGGCAGTGGTGAATGCGACGTGTCGGATTGGAGCGATATAATCGCAGTAAGCGCCGGAGACCGCCACACGGTAGGTTTGAAGCTTGACGGTACGGTCATTGCCGTCGGCGACAACTTGGACGGTCAATGTAATGTTTCCGACTGGAGCGATATAGTTGCCGTGAGCGCCAGCGGCCTTTTCACGGTGGGGCTTAAATCGGACGGCACGGTCGTTGCTGCCGGTGATAACGAGTACGGCCAGTGTGATGTCACGGACTGGAGCGGTATAGCTGCGGTGAGCAGCGGCTTCTTTACCGCTGTTGGCCTGAAGCCGGATGGCACGGTCGTCGCCGTCGGCGATAACGGCAGCAGCCAGTGCAGTGTCTACTACTGGAGAAACATCAAGCTGCCGCGGGAAGACTTTCGGCCGATCGAGGACGATACAGCGGATGAACCGCAGCTGAGCCCTGAGGAGCTTGCCGCCGCGCGCGAAGCCATTGCCCCGCATCTGGAAACCACGCTCAGCTCCAGCAGTACTCATACTGCGGGCATAAGAGCGGACGGTACTGTTGCAGTGACAAGTACCGAGGGAGACTATTCCGATTGGAAAAATATAACCGCCGTCGATACAGACTTCGCCTTCACCGTGGGTCTGAGAGCGGACGGCACTGTTATGACCGAGGGGCGTGACTTCGATGTCGCGGATTGGACTGGCATTACCGCCATCGCTGCGGGCAGCGAGTATCTGGTCGGCCTGAGGTCTGATGGAACTGTAGCCGCCGCGGGGGATAACTCTAAGGGGCAGTGCGATGTTTCGGATTGGACGGATATCGTAGCTGTTGACGCCGGATGCAAGCAAACAGTCGGTCTGAAAGCAGACGGGACGATCATCGCGGCCGGTGAGAATTCATATGGTCAGTTCCAAGCCTTTGCCTATTGGAAGAATATTATCTCCATCAGCACTGAAGGTATCCACACGGTTGGGCTCAAGGCTGACGGCACAGTCGTTGCTGTCGGGTGGTACTCAGATGGCCGGTGCGATGTTTCAGACTGGACAGATATAGTCGCCGTGAGCGCCGGAGATAGTCATACCGTCGGCTTGCGGTCGGACGGCACAGTGGTTGCCGTGGGGCGCAATGACTGGGGCCAATGCGATGTCACCGACTGGACGGACATCGTCGCCATCTGCGCGGGAATTAAAAATACCCTGGGCCTGAGATCAGACGGCACGGTCGTTGCCGTGGGACGCAATGACAGCGGCCAATGCGACGTCACCGGCTGGAAAAACATCAGGCTGCCTAGCACTGATAATGACGTAGTCGGGGCAGGTACCCTATTGAATATCACCCAAGGACTCCGTTCACGAAGTCCACCAGCCCGGCCTCGACCTCGTCGCGCAGCTCAAGCTCGTTGTGTATCTCGTGGCGGTAGCCGCTGTAGGCCTTGACGCTGACCTTGTTTCCGCTCTCGGCCAGCAGGTTCGCCACGTGGTACAGCCCCTCG
Organism: uncultured Oscillospiraceae bacterium; assembly: GCA_934591725.1. Taxonomy (GTDB): domain Bacteria; phylum Bacillota; class Clostridia; order Oscillospirales; family Oscillospiraceae; genus Limivicinus. The sequence goes on along the minus strand of CAKTPR010000030.1, from coordinate 15,528 downwards.
CCGTAGTTGCCGCAGGGGTCGCAGTCACCGGAGATGAGATACACCGGCAGTGAGGACGGCACCATCTCCGCCCACTCGCGGCGCTCGATGAAGCCGTACAGCTCCACCAGATCCCATACCAGCTCCAGCGTGACATCGAAGCCGTTGAACATATCGCCCGCATGGTCGGCGACGATGTCGGGATTGCAGGCGATCCAGTCGGACGGGCCGTTGGGGTTTTCGATCCTCGCGGTCATGTCTAGGAATACCTTGCCGAACCAGTCGCCGACCGGCTGATACGGATCGGCAGCGACGGCGGCTTTTATCTCCGGGTCGTGCAGCTCTGTCTCGCAGCCCTTGAACTGCGACACTACGCCGCAGAGCATGAGCCCCTTGAGGCCGTCGCCGTAGAGCGCGGCATAGCCACGGCCGAGCATCGAGCCCCAGCTGTGGCCGAACACGAAGTACGGCAGCTCCGGGTAGTCCTTGACGGCGATGTCGTGCAGCGCTTTCTCATCCTTGAGGTAGGTCATGTAGCCGCCGGAGTGCGGGTCGCCCATGGTGCCGCTGTCGTAGGCGGTCTTGCCGTGGCCGATGTGGTCGTCAGCGTAGACGACGAAGCCCGCGGCCTGGAATTTGCTTATCATGTGCAGATAGCGGCGGGAGTGCTCGCCGAAACCGTGGATGAGCTGGATGACGGCTCTGGGCTTGCCGAGCGGGGTATAGGCCCATGCCCTAATGGTGTCGCGCCCGTTGGCGGAAGGGAAGCTGATCTCTCTTATGGACATGCTGATTCCTCCTTGTGAAAAAATTTTTCGTATTGGATAATTCTATAATACCATAGATCACAGGGAAAGAAAACAAAAAATCTGCGTAATATTTTCCTCTTGACAAACTGATGCCTGCGCGGTACAATCCACTCAAGCTGAATATATATGCTTCCTTCACCACCGGGTGGAGGGTCAAAGGCATCCGTGACTGAACCGTAGGTATTCCGGCGCAAGCTGGATAAGGTTCGGTCGCGGATGCCTTTTCAATTTTATCAAGGAGGAAACCCAAATGAAGATCAAGCCCTTTGCGGTAGAGGAATGGATGAACGAGTATGAGGTCGGCGCGAAGTACAACATCGCCGAGACCTGTGTCGACTCCGTGTCGCTCGATGAGCTGTTTGAGCTGACCGGGGAGGATAAGAAAGCCTTCCTGCGCGAGTTCTGCGCAAGGCGCCTGACCTACGGCGATATATACAGCCGCCCGGATTTCCTTGACGGTATCTGCGGCCTGTATAAGACCGTGAAGCCTGAGAACATCATCACCACCCACGGCGCGGCGGGCGCGAACCACCACGTGTTCTGCTCTCTCGTCTCCGAGGGCGACCGCGTCATCAGCATCATGCCGACCTATCAGCAGCTTTATTCTATCCCTGAGTCCATCGGCGCTGACCTTGCCGTCATGCACCTCAGGCAGGAGAACGGCTACCTTGTCGACCTTGACGAGCTGCGCGCCCTTGTCACCCCGGACACGAAGATGATCTGCATCAACAACCCCAATAACCCCACCGGCGCGCTCATGGGCAAGGAGCTTCTGGAGGAGATCGTCAGGATCGCCCGCAGCGTGGGGGCGTACCTCCTCTGCGACGAGGTCTACCGCCACCTCACTCAGGAGGATGTCTGGAGCGAATCTGTCGCCGACCTGTACGAGAAGGGTATTTCCGTCAGCAGTATGTCCAAGGTGTTCTCTCTTGCCGGTCTGCGTCTCGGCTGGATCGCCACGCACGACGAGACCGCGCTTGCCGCCTTCCGCTCCCACAGGGACTATGACCTCATAAGCTGCGGTATGTTCGATGAGGCCGTCGCCGCCATCGCGCTCGGCCATAAGGACAAGCTCATCGCGCGCAACACCGGCATCGTGCGCACGAACCTCGCCATTCTTGACGACTGGGTCAATTCCACCGAGCACTTCTTCTATACCAAACCGCAGGCGGGCACGACCGCGCTTGTCTATTACGATTTCGATATCCCTTCCTATGATTTCTGCACCCGTATGTACCATGAGACCGGCGCATTCGTCACGCCCGGCGACTGCTTCGAGCAGCCCCACAGCATGCGCATCGGCTATGCAAGCGACACCGAGACGCTCAAATCCGGCCTTGCCGCGATCTCGGAGTTTGCAGCCAAGCTCGAAGCAAAATAATTCGTCGGAAACACAGTAAAAACTTGACACCTGCGCGCGCAGATGTTATTATACACCAGTATGCGCCCGTGCTCTCAGCGCCGGGGTCATGCCGCTATCGCGGTAGCCTTTCCGCCCGCTGCCGGGACACAGGGTATAGTAACATTTTGAAAGGGGTATAACACCTATGATCACCAAAGAAGTCAAGACCCAGGTCATCGCTGACAACGCCACCCACGAGGGCGACACCGGTTCTCCCGAAGTCCAGATCGCTATCCTCTCCCAGCGTATCCGCGAGCTGACCGAGCACCTCAAGAATCATCCCAATGACGACCACAGCCGTCTTGGTATGTACAAGATGGTCGGTAAGCGCCGCCGTCTGCTGGATTACCTTGCCAAGAAGGATATCGAGCGCTACCGCGCTATCATTGCAAAGCTGGGCATCCGTAAGTAATTTCCGGCTCTGCGCACCGAGGTTTATGAAGTTTTTTGCAGAGAGACAAGTTAATATTGTCTCTCTGCTTTTTATTCTCGGTTCATAATGTAAACTATGTGCTTTCCGGTAGCTTAGTATTTGAAGAAGCGCCGCCGTGCGCGGCATTTCTTCAAGTGCTAAGTGTCGGAAAGTGCAGGAAATATAAGGAGAAAGCAAATGATAATCACCCATAAGGAATTTCCGAACTACAAGAAGTACGAGATCATGTACGAAGGCCGCCCCCTGTCCATGGAAGTCGGCAAGCTCGCAGAGCTCTGCAACTCCGCAGTCCTCGTAAAGTACGGCGAGACCACCGTCCTCGTCACCTGCACCGCCTCCGCCCGCCCGAAGGACGGCATCGATTATTTCCCCCTCTCCGTGGACTTCAATGAGAAGCTCTACGCCGTCGGCCGCATCCCCGGCAGCTTCATGCGCCGCGAGGGTAAGCCCAGCCTGCCCGCAGTTCTGGCTTCCCGCCTGATCGACCGCCCCATGCGTCCGCTCTTCCCGACCGACCTGCGCAATGACGTCGTCATCGCCTGCGAAGTCCTGAGCGTTGACCGTGACTGCTCTCCCGAGATCACCGCTATGATCGGTGCCTCCGCTGCAGTCTCCATCTCCGATGTTCCTTTCAACGGCCCCATCGCCGGCATCGTCCTCGGCTGGGACGGTGAGAAGTATCTCTTCAACCCCACCAAGGAGCAGCGCGACAATGGCAACCGCATGATCACCACCATCGCCGCCACCCATAAGAAGATCGTCATGATCGAGTCCGAGGCCGATCAGGTTCCCGAAGACGTAATGTACGAGGGCATCGTTCAGGCTCATGAGCACCTCCAGCCCGTTCTCGACCTCATCGACAAGATGGTCGAGGAGATCGGCAAGCCCAAGTTCGAGTATGAGCACGCCTCCTTTGACGATGTTCTCTTCGATAAGCTCGTCAACAATGAGTTCGAGTCCATGGAATACTGCATGGACACCCCGGACAAGAACGTCCGCGAAGCCCGCGTCAACGACTGGATCACCATGGTCGAGGAGAAGTACGGCGAAGAGCATCCCGACATGATGAACTACATGGACGAGATCCTCTACAAGCTCCAGAAGAAGGTCGTCAAGAAGTGGCTGCTCGCCGGCAAGCGCGTTGACGGACGCAAGATGAACGAGATCCGTCCTCTTGCCGCCGAAGTCGGCGTCCTGCCCGTTGTCCACGGCTCCGGTCTCTTCACCCGCGGCCAGACTCAGGTGCTCTCCATCGCCACTCTCTCCACGCTTACCGACGCCCAGAAGCTCGACACCATCTGGGAAGAGGACACCAAGCGCTTCATGCACCATTACAATATGCCCTCCTACTCCACCGGCGAAGCCCGTGCCAGCCGCTCCACCAACAGACGTGAGTACGGCCACGGCGCACTGGTCGAGAAGGCTCTCGAAGCCGTCATCCCCGATGTCGAGGATTTCCCCTACGCCATCCGCGTAGTCTCCGAGGTTCTCTCCTCCAACGGCTCCACCTCTCAGGGCTCCATCTGCGGCACCACCCTCGCTCTCATGGATGCGGGCGTGCCCCTCAAGGCTCCCGTTGCCGGTATCTCCTGCGGCCTGATCCAGGACGGCGATGATTTCACCACCTTCATCGACATTCAGGGCGTTGAGGACTTCCACGGCGAGATGGACTTCAAGGTCGCCGGTACCAAGGCCGGTATCACCGCCATCCAGATGGATCTCAAGAACGACGGTCTCAAGCACGAGATCGTCAAGAACGCCTTTGAGATCACTAGGGAAGCACGTTACCAGATCCTTGACGAGGTCATGCTCAAGGCCATCCCCGCACCGCGCAAGGAGCTTGCAAAGTCCGCTCCCAAGATGATCCAGATGAAGATCAACCCCGACAAGATCCGTGAGGTCATCGGCTCCGGCGGCAAGGTCATCCAGAAGATCACCGCTGACACCGGCTGCAAGATCGACATCAACGACGACGGCACCATCTTCATCGCCAGCACCGATATCGACGCCTGCCGTGTTGCCCGCAAGACCATTGAGGACATCGTCTTTGAACCCATCGTCGGCGCACTGTACTTCGGCGAAGTCAAGCGCATCATCTCGAACCTCGGCGCATTCATCGAGCTTGCCCCCGGCAAGGACGCGATGTGCCACATCAAGGATCTTGAGTTCAAGCGCACCGAAAAGGTCGAGGACGTTCTCAACATCGGCGACAAGACCTGGGTCAAGTTCACCGGCATCGATGAAAAGGGCCGCTGGAACATCTCCCGCAAGGAAGCCATCAAGGAGCTTGGCGAGGACAAGGTCAACACCAAGTGATCTGAGCTATAAAAGCAAAACAAATGCCCTGCTGTTCATCTGGACAGCAGGGCATTTTCAGCTTTAAAAAAGGCTCCCCTTGTTTCTCAAGGGGAGCTGGCGCGCAGCGCCTGAGGGGATAAAGCCCCACGTCTTTTGCCGCAGTCCGTTATACCGGACATCTCACATCTTCTCCATCATGCACCCGCCCTCGCGCCGTATCGAGAGCACGCGGCAGCTGCCCGCGCCGAGTACGGTGTCTATCCCCGCGCGGAAGCCTTCAAGCATATCCTCCGGGACAAAGGCCTGCACCGTCCCGGCAAAGCCCCCGCCGTGGACGCGGAACGACCCGCGCCCGCCGAGGAGCCGCTCACACAGCAGCAGCGCGAAAGCCAACTCCTGCCGCGCCGTGCTCCCCGTGGGTATCACGTTCTGCAGATACATCCATGACGACCGCCCGGACTCGGACACAAGGCGCAGAAAGCGCTCAAAGTCGCCCCTGCCGAGCGCCGCCGTCTCCTCCGCGCAGCGCCGGTTCTCATTGAACACATGCGCCGCCCGCAGTGCCGCCCGGTCGCCCGCCGCGCGGCGCACCTCGGCAATGCGCACATAGAACTCGTGCTCGTCCACCTCGCGCAGGCGCTCCTTGCCGAACACACGGCACACGGCCTTGAGCTCGTCCGGTATCGCGGCGTATTCTTCGGTCAGCTCCGCGTGATCCGCCCCGCTGTCAATGATGCACAGCGCGTACCCGCACCCGGCAAAGTCGAACTCCACCGGCGTTATCACCGGCGCACCGGGATCGGCAAAGTCGATGGCAACGATCCCGCCCACGGCGGAAGCGGTCTGATCCATAAGCCCGCTGGGCTTGCCGAAGTACTCGTTCTCGGCGTACTGCCCAATGCGCGCGACCTCAGCCGGACTCAGCGCGCAGCCGGACATGACGTTTATCACCGTTCCAAGCAGCACCTCAAAGGCCGCCGAGGACGAAAGCCCGCTGCCCGGCAGCACGTCCGAGACGACGTATGCGTCAAAGCCGCGGATGCTGTACCTGCGCCGCATAAAGCCCGCGGCGACTCCGCGCACCAGCGCGGCGGTAGTGTTCCGCTCTTCGGAATGCTTTTCAAGCTCGTCGAGCCGCACCGTGACCGGCGCATAGCCCTCGGATATAACGCGGATGCAGTTATCATTGTTTTCGGCCGCGGCTGCCTTCGTGTCGAGCGTCACCGCCGCGGCGAGGACAAGCCCGTGCTGGTGATCCGTGTGGTTGCCGCCGAGCTCCGTGCGCCCCGGCGCAGAGAAAATGTACTCCGCTTTGTGCCCATACTCCCGCTCAAATTTCGCTTTCAGTTCCTCGTACATGGTTTTTCTCCCGCAAAGGCTCCCCTTGTTTCTCAAGGGGAGCTGGCGCGCAAGCGCCTGAGGGGATAAAGCCCCCTCGTGCTGCTGCGCACCATGAATTTCATTGAGGCTGCTGTGTTTCCACAGCAGCCTCTGATATCTTATTTCGCGCCGGGCTTGCCGAGCATGCGGAACATATTCTTCTTGTATTCCTCAACGCCGGGCTGGTTGAAGGGATTGACGCGGGACATGTACCCCGATATCGCGCAGGCCATCTCGAAGAAGCAGACGAGCGCTGCAAAGCCCTCCTCGTCGCGGCGCTGCACCTCAATGACGATGTTCGGCACGCCGCCGGTGATGTGCGCTTCCTTGACCGCGTCCGCCGCGACAAGGCTTATCTCGCTGAGCTTGCGTCCTGCGAGGTAGTTGAGAGAGTCGGCGTTGTCCTCCTCAAACGGGAAGACGAGACTGCTGCGGCTCTCGGTAAAGCGCACGACGGATTCCATCAGCGTGCGCGGGCCGTCCTGGATGAACTGACCCATGGAGTGCAGGTCGGCGTTGAACTCGACGGAGGCGGGGAAGATGCCCTTGCCGTCCTTGCCCTCGCTCTCGCCGTAGAGCTGCTTCCACCATTCGGCCATGAAGCGGAAGCTCGGCTCGTAGCAGGCCAGCAGCTCAATGCTGTATCCCTTGCCGTAGAGCAGCTGCCGCGCCGCGGCGTACTGCCATGCGGGGTTCTCCGGAGAGCGCAGGTCGAGCGCCTCCATCTCCGCGATAGCCGCGTCTATCACGCGGCGTACGTCGATACCCGCGACCGCCATCGGCAGCAGACCGACTGCGGACAGGACGCTGAAGCGCCCGCCGACGTCGTCGGGAACGACGAAGCTCTCCCAGCCGTGCTGCTCTGCAAGGCCGTGGAGCACGCCCTTGTGCTCGTCGGTGGTGGCGAATATATGCTCGTCCGCCTTGTCGCCGTACTTCTTCGCGAGTATTTCGCGGAAGATGCGGAAGGAGACTGCCGGCTCAAGCGTCGTGCCGGACTTGGAGATGACGTTCACGTCGAAGTCCATGTCGCCGAGCGCGGCGATCGTGTCGCATATCGTGTCGGTGGAAAGGGTGTTGCCCATGAAGAAGACCTTCGGATCGCCCTTGCCGGGCATGGGCTTGAGCAGCTCTATCGCGCCGCGCGCGCCGAGATAGGAGCCGCCTATGCCGATGACGACCAGCGCCTTTGAGCGGCTGCGTATCTTCTCCGCGGCGGCGACTATGCGGTCAAGCTCAGTCTCCTTTATGCGGCGGGGCAGCTCCACCCAGCCGGTGAAGTCATTGCCGAGACCGCTTTTGTCGGCAAGCGTCTTGTGCGCGAGCGCGGCAAGCTCATAATCGGGGCCTGCTGCGGTAAAGAATCCGGCAGCGCCGGTGAGATCAACTTTAACCATAATAGCCTCCTGACGGTATATGTATCATAGTGGTGAAACGGTTTACCCGCAAACACTATTATATACTATCTTCCGCGGATTTCAACTGTATATTTCTCCTGCACACCCCGCGGAATATCAGCCGCGTCAGCGGCCCCGCGGCAAAGATGTTCCACAGCAGCGCCATCGGAAAGTTCTTCAGCACCGTCCCGACCCATATTGCCGGCAGCTGAGTAAACGGCGCGCCGCCGAGACAGATATTGAAGAGTATGCCGGCAACAAGGCTCATCGTCGGGCACATTATGAGCACCGTGCACCCGGATATCATCAGCGTTATAAAGAACGGGTTATCCTTCTCCGGGCGGACGATGCGCGCTGCCAGCGCGTGCCCGATGCGGTTGCCGAACAGCTCCGATATGACGAACACTATAACGCACATATACCACACCTCTCCGAGCGCGGCAAGAAACACGCCGTTTCGCATATTGCTCAGCCCGCCGGGGAGCGTGGCATAGCCCATCTGTATCGCGTTGTTGTAGACTTCCATCCCGCCGGTCATCAGTACCGACATCAGTATTCCAAAGAGTATCTTCTCTCCCTTTGTCTCCGGCATACTGCCGTGCGATTTTGCTTTTTCCATGACTTTCTCCTTTTATAAAAACAAAAAACAACGGGCAGCTGACAACCGGAATTACGCTGTCAGCTACTCGTTGTTGTGTTTATTGTATCAGATCGTGCCGCCAAAAGTCAAAGGACAATTTGACAAAATCGCCGCTGGAAACAATGTTACTTTATATACCGTTTTATGAACCCGTCGAGCTTTTCGGCGTAGCCCTCAGGGTCGACGTGCATGCTCTCCACGTGCCGCGCACCGGGGACGAACAGGCAGTCCTTCTCTGTCGGGCAGAGCTTGTACAGCTCCTCGCCCATGTAAAACGGCACCGTTCTGTCCTCAGTTCCATGGAAGAACAGCACCGGCTTGTCCGTGCGTTTAAGGTTTTCGCGCACGTCGGTGTCGTCCATGTCATAGCCGGATATCACGCGGTTCAGAAGCCGGAACAGGGGATAGGCCGCACCGATCCTGCCGCGCAGTATCTCCGCGCCGCTCGTGTAGCCGCTGTCGGAGACGATGAACTTCACCTGCTCCGGGCAGCTGTCGCTGACCTTCAGCACCGTCGCCCCGCCCATGGAAAAGCCGTGGAGGATGATCTGTATATCCGCGCCGAAGCGCCGTATCAGCACATCGAGCCAGAGCTTCACATCCCGGCTCTCGAAGATATCGTAGCCGTAGCGCCGCCCGCCGCTCTCACCGGCGGCGGTGAGGTCGCAGGTGAACAGGTCAAAGCCGCGGCTCATGTAGTAGTCGTAGTACATCCCCGCCGTCTCAAGATGCTCCGAGCGGTAGCCGTGGACGATGAAGGCGATGCGCCCGCAGGGCGCGTCCGAGCAGGGGTAGTAATAGCCCTCAAGCATGTCACCGCGGTCGTTCGTCAGCTCAAGGCGGATGCACCTGCACCGGCGCAGCCGCTCAGCGTCCCCGTCGCGGTGGAGGTAATAGTCCTCCTTGTGCCCATGCGGCTCGTGCAGCCGCCCGATGATCCCGGAGCTGCGGCAGAAGATATAACGGTACACCTCACCTGCCGCGAACGCGGCAGCGGCGGCGCCTGTGAGCGCCGCGATCCTTCCCGCGCGCCTCATGTCACAGGGAGCAAGGCGCCGACCGTCGCAAGCAGCGAGCAGCAGGCAATGAGTATCTGGAACGGCAGCGCGCCGAAGCGCCCGAGCAGCGCCGAGGAGCCGGTGCGCTTGCGCGAGAGGTTATAGGCAAGGATGATGCCAAGCCCCGTCACGACCTGAATGATGCTCGCAAAGCGCGTGAAGCCGACGAAGCTCGAAAGCCCCATGAACGCGAGTATCAGGCAGGGCGCGGAGGCCGCAAGCCAGCTCAGGCGGGTCGGCCAGCCGGTCTGCTCGCTGACGATATCGCGCAGGTTCAGGGTGTTCGCCCAGAACGAGGTCGCCAGCGCAAGCAGCGTGAACACGTAGCCCACAACGCTGACCCAGCCGCCGAGGCTTGCCGCGAGGTCGACGAGTGCGCCGTCCTCGGATATATTTGTCCCCGCACCGAGAAGCGTCGTTATTGTGATAAAGAGGATAAGCCCGGCGTTCACGGCAAGTCCGGTCATGATCGCGGCGCGGATGCGCTTCGCATCCCCGTTCAGCCCCTTGACGACCTGCGGCGTGGACATGACCGCCGACAGCGAGAAGGACACCATCCCGAACATCGCAAGAGCGTTATTGAAGCCGCGCCAGCCGGAGGGCAGCGGGCAGGTATCGCGCATTATCGTTGCGACGAACAGCACCCCGACGACCGCGACCATCGCGCCGACGGAGAACTTCTCGCATATACCCACAAGCTTCATCCCCACGAACACGACGCCCGCGCCGAGCACGTAGAAGATGAGTATCCCCGCCCAGTCGGGCAGACCGAACCATGAGCGGAACACCGCCGCCGCACCTGTCAGAAAGGCGCTGACGTTCACGATGACGGATACGCCGAGCAGCGCGAACGCCGTCCATGTCAGCACTGTCTTGAGCTTGCCCGCGAAGAGCTCCGACTCAAAGCAGCTCACGAACTGCGCCCCGCCGTTGTTGAGCGAAAGCTCCGCTATCAGCAGGTGCAGCAGAATGTTGAAAAGGTAGCAGAAACCGATTATCAGCAGTATCTCGCGCAGGCTGTTGTGCGCTGCGAGGTACGGCACGGAGAGTATGCCCGCGCCGACGCCGTGGCCGACGATGATGCTGGTAGCTTCAAGGAAGCTCAGTGAGGATTCGGACTTGATCTTGTTCATCATGCGCCTACTTTCTGTGTTTTAGTTTTGTGAAAACGCGCGGAGCCGCCTGACCCGCCCACGCGACGAAGCGGAAAGCCGCATAGTTGAGCGTAACGCTGCCGCTGCGCATCACCGTGCTGAGGAGCTTCACCGCCGCGCCGCCGAAGGGTTTGCGGCTGCGCTCACGCAGCTGCTCATTGGTGATTATGCCGCGGATAACGTCTCTCTTTTCATCGCGGCTGAGTCTGCATCCGGGGGAAAACAGCGTCGTCAGGCAGGAGAACACGCTTTTTACGAACATATATCGGAAGTCCGCGTCGTCCTCTGCGCCGAACCTGCGGCAGAGCTGCTGCGCGCGGGCGTCGGCCTCAAGGCAGACCTCAAACTTCTTGTCGTAGTAGCTGCTGATAAGGCTCTGACCGGGGTGCATGATGTAGCTGTACTTGCACTCCGGCAGCACGGCGACGCTCCCGGCGCGCTCAAGGCAGTCGAAGATGAACAGCCTGTCCTCACCCCAGCGGTAGTCGGGGAACCTGATGTGTCCCGCCTTTATCATCTCGGCGCTGAATAGCTTTGCCCAGACCTGGTTGAGCAGGTTCGCCTTGTATAGCCGGCCAAGCTCCGCGCCCAGCGTCGAGGGATCGAGGTGCTGCTCCGGCTCGCGGTAGGATGCGGTGCTGCCGTCGGTGTTCTTTATCGAGAAGCCCATCAGCACAAGGTCGGCTCCCTGCCCCTCGGTGAGAGCGTATTCCAGCGCGCCGCGCTCCAGCAGATCGTCAGAGTCGGCGAACATTATATATTCTGTCCCCTCAGGCACAGCGTCAAGGGCGAGGTTTCGCGCCTTGGCAGGGCCGCCGTTCGGAACGGTCATCGGTATGAGCCGCGCATCCTCCGCGCGGAGCCGCTCAAGCACCGCCGCGGTGCCGTCCGTTGATCCGTCGTCCACGACGATGAGGACAAGGTTCGATACCGTCTGGTTCAGGATGCTGCGCACCGACGCCTCGATCGTCGCACCGGAATTATAGGCCGGCATGATGACGGCGGTTTTCGGCATGGTGTTATTCTGCTGCATTGCCTGTCCCCCTCGGCGCGGGCCGGCCGGACTCCGGGCAGGCCCTGTATATCTCCATGAAGTATTCGTACATCGGCATAAGCTCCGCATAGGCGGAGACGAGTATCTCCGGCAGCTTCTGGCTGAAAGCATCCCCGCCTAGGTCAAAGCTCTTTTCAAGGCCGATGCGCTTGCGGTTATACCAGCTGTCTATGAGCGCGTCGCCGCGCAGCTTTTTGGGGCGCTTGTATTCCTCACCGTCTAACTTGTAGCCGCAGCGCTTCACGCCCTCCGCGATGCGGCGGAAGCGCTCAGGGTTCGCGTCGATGCTGCGGCGGAAGGCCTCCATCTGTGCGGGCGTGGCGCTGTAAAAGCCCATGCCGTAGCTGTAATCCGCAGCGCCCACCTCGAACCAGAACATCGGCCCCTCAAGCAGCACCTGACTTGCCTTGATGGAAAACCAGAGATGATCCTTATACGGCCCGCGGCCGAAGAGCCGCCGCGCGTCCCGGTAGATGCGCGATACGTGTACCCGGCAGTCAAGCGCGGGGTAGCGCTGCTCCATGAGCGCGAAGCACTCCCCGGCAAGCGCCTTGAACGGAGCGTTCACGTACTTCTCAAATTCATCCTTATGCGCCAGAAACCACGGGCGCTCATTATTAAAGGCAAGCTCCCAGAGAAACTCGCCGGTCTTTTTGCTGAAGCCCTGAAACATGCTGTAATTCCGTCTTTCTAAGATATTAAATCGCTTTATTTTACCACACTTTTTCGGTCATATCAACAGTACGGGTATCTGTACAAGAGCCATAAAAGATGATATAATCCAATTAATTATCGGCATTTTACGGTGGAGGTAAAAGAAATGAAAATTATAATTGCTGGGGCGGGCAAGATCGGCTACTCTGTTGCGAGCATCCTTTCCGACGAGGGGCATGACATCACCGTTATTGACAACAACCCCGCCGTGATAAATAACCTTTCAAATAACCTCGACGTTATCTGCGTCGAGGGCAGCGCCGCGAACCCCGAAACGCTGACCGAAGCCGGCGCGGCGGATGCCGACCTCATCATGGCCGCCATGCGCAGCGATGAGATGAACATGGTCTGCGGCATTTCCGCGCGCAAGCTCGGCACGAAGCACGTCATCGCCCGTATCCGCGACACCGGGTACATGAAGCAGACGGAGTTCCTGCGCGAGGCGCTGGGTCTTTCCGTCATCGTGAACCCTGAGCTTGAGTGCGCAAAGGAGATATCCCGCATCCTCCGCTTTCCGAGCGCGATAAGGGTCGACGCCTTTTCCAAGGGCAGCGCCGAGATAATCGAGCACCGCATACTGCCGGACAGCAAGCTTGACGGGATGCAGCTCAAGGATATGGTCGGCAGCTTCAGCGCCAAAGTCCTTGTCGGCGTCGTCGAGCGCGGCGGCGAAGCCATCATACCCAACGGCAATTTCACCCTCAAAGCGGGCGACCTCATCAGCGTCACCGGCGCGTCGCAGGAGCTGAGGAAGTTCTTCGTCGCGGCGGGGCAGTACCGCAAGCGGGTCAAGAACACGATGATAATGGGCGGCGGCAGGATCGCCGTTCACCTGACGCGGCTCCTGATGGAGTCGGGCATCGCCGTCACGATAGTCGAAGCCGACAGAGCCCGCTGCGAGGAGCTGTGCGACCTTGTCCCCGGTGCGCGCATCATCTGCGGGGACGCCACGCGCGGCGATATCCTGCTTGAGGAGGGCATCAGATCCTCCGATGCGTTCGTCGCGCTCACCGGTGACGACGGCGATAACATCATCACCTCCATCTATGCCAAGCAGAGCGGTGTCGGCAAGATCGTCGTAAAGGTGAACCGCGAGTATTATTCCGATATACTCGAAAGTTCGGGGATCGACTGCGTCGTGACGCCCAAGACCCTGATAAGCCAGCAGCTTGCCCGGTACGTGCGCGCGATGAGCAACTCCGTCGGCAGCAGCATGGAGACGCTCTACCGCCTTGCCGACGGCAAGGTCGAAGCGCTCGAGTTCAAGGTGGCGGAAGGCTCGGCCTGCGTCGGCATCCCGCTGAAAACGCTGCGCCTCAAGCCGAACATAATCATAAGCGCTCTCGTGCGCGGCAGCAGCACCATCATCCCCGACGGCGAAACCGTGATAAGACCCGGCGATCACGCTGTCATCGTCACGCGCGCCGGCCGGCTCAAGGAGCTTGACTCTATCGTCGAGGGCCGCTGATGAACACAAGGATGATAGCCCGTTCGCTGGGGCTTATTCTGCTGTGCCTTGCCGTGCTGCTGCTCCTGCCGCTGATCGCGGGGCTGTACTATGGCGAGAGCGTCCTCGGCTTCATTGTCACGATCGCCCTATCCGCCGCGGCGGCCCTTGTGCTCACGCGCTTTAAGCCGCAGAGCACGGACATTTCCGCGCGCGAGGGCTTTGTCATCGTCGGCATGGGCTGGATACTGCTGAGCGTTATCGGCGCTCTGCCCTTCGTGATAAGCGGGGATATCCCGAATTTCATAGACGCGCTGTTTGAGACGGCCTCCGGCCTTACGACGACCGGCGCGACTATCATGACCGACGTCGAGTCCATGTCGCGCGGCGGCATGTTCTGGCGTATGTTCACGCACTGGATAGGCGGCATGGGCGTGCTGGTGTTCATCATGGCGGTCATGCCGATGAACGGCGCGCACTCCATGCACCTGATGCGCGCGGAGGTTCCGGGGCCGACGGTCGGCAAGCTTGTCCCGCGCGTGCGGCAGACGGCGAGGATACTTTACCTTATATATTTCGCGCTGACCATCATCGAAGCTGTGCTGCTCCGCTTCGGCGGCATGAGCAATTATGACGCGCTGCTACACGCCTTCGCGACAGCCGGTACCGGAGGCTTTTCGACGCGCGCGGCGAGCATCGCAGCCTTTGACAGCGTCTATATCGAGATGGTCATAGCTGTGTTCATGCTGATCTTCAGCGTGAACTTCAACCTCTATTACCTCATCCTGCTTGGCAGGATACGCGACGTGCTGCGCGATGAGGAGCTGCGCTGCTATCTCGGCATCGTCGCCTTTGCAACGGTGACGATAGGCATCAACATCGCCGATCAGTACGGCGGCTTTATAAAGGCGCTGCGATATTCGTTCTTCAATGTCCTGACGATATCCAGCTCCTCCGGCTTCGGCACGGCGGACTTCACGCTCTGGCCGCAGTGTTCGCAGAGCCTTATCGTTGTCCTTATGCTGATAGGCGCGATGGCCGGCAGCACGGGCGGCGGCATAAAGCTCTCGCGCGTGATGATATTTATAAAGACCACGGCCTGCGACTTTATGAAGATCGTAAGCCCCCGCACGGTGAAGCGCGTTGCCATAAACGGGCAGCGCATAGACCGCGATACTGTCCGCGCTGTCTACGTTTTCTGCGCGCTCTATGCGCTCATGCTCGTGACGGGGACGCTGCTCGTCTCTTTTGACGGCTATGACATGACGACGAATTTCACGGCGGTCATATCGTGCCTGTCGAACATCGGCCCCGGCCTTGGCCTTGTCGGCCCCGCCGGGAGCTTTGCGATATTCTCGCCGGTGTCAAAACTCATTTTCACGTTTATCATGCTTGCGGGCAGACTTGAGTTTTACCCGCTGCTGGCGCTTTTTGCCCCCTCGTTCTGGAAGAAATAGAGATATATAGGGTGAAGTAATGAACTACAAGATGGTAGGCCGTGTGCTGGGTATGGTGCTGCTGTGCCTGGCCGGGCTGATGCTGGTGCCGCTGCTGGCCGGTATAATATACGGGGAGAACGTGCGCCCGTTCGTGCTGTGCATCGCGCTGAGCCTTGCGCTCGGTCTGACGCTCGCCTCGATAAAGCCCGATTCGACCGACCTGTTCGCGCGCGACGGCTTCCTTGCAGTCGGCCTTGCGTGGATGCTCATGTCGCTCCTCGGCGCGCTGCCGTATATTTTAAGCGGGGATATTCCGGATTTTGT
>CAKTPR010000029.1 GCA_934591725.1 uncultured Oscillospiraceae bacterium | reverse complement strand
TCGCTCACCGGGAGCGCCTGAATTTTCGCGCGGTACTGCTCGATATCGTCATCCTCGCCGAGCTCGGACTGGATGGCCTTCATCTCCTCGCGCAGGTAATACTCCCGCTGATTGCGCGCCATCGACTCAAGCGCGCTGTCGTTGAGCTCCTTCTCGATGCTGAGGATATCCAGCTCATGATTGAGGAGCTTGTTGATGAGCACAAGGCGGCGCGTGGGGTAAAGCTCTTCAAGGATGGCCTGCTTGTCTTCAATCGAAAAGTGAACGTTCTGCGCGATATAGCTTGAAACATATACCGGCTCAGGATTTGCAAGCAGGTTGAGTATCTGCTCATTGGGCACATCAGGCTCATACTTGATATACTCGTCATACTGGGCAAGGCAGCTTCTCAGCAGCGCCTCGCGGCGTGCGGGACTGACGCGCTCCTTCTTGTCCTCAAGCGGCGTGACTATCGCGGTATAGCCCTTGGGGTCGGTATTGAGACTGCCGGCGACGGCGCGGAAAATTCCCTCGACCATGACGCGGCAGACATTGCCCCTCGGCTGACGCAGCTGCTGCCTGATGCGGCAGACCGTGCCGATACGGTACAGTTCGTCCTCATGCGGCATATCCGCGGTGAGATCCTTCTGCGCAGTCAGAAAGATGACCTGATTATTCTTGACCGCTCTCTCAAGCGCCGTGACAGAAGCCGGGCGCTCAACGTCAAAGGTCAGCATCATGCCCGGAAAAACGTGCAGCCCGCGCAGGGGCAGCATGGGCAGGGCGACATAGCCTTGTGCAAGTAATTCTTGATCTGTCATGTTTTTCTCCTTTCCGGAGTTCTGTATGTGCTTATTTTTCGCTGTGGATGACCTCAGGACTCGTGCCGTCCTTGACGCACTTTTCGGTGATGAGGACTTTCTCTGCCGATTTATCCGAGGGGACGGAGTACATGATATCGGTCATAACTCCCTCCATGACGCTGCGCAGGCCGCGCGCGCCGATCTTCATCTCCATCGCCTTATCGGCGATCGCTTCAAGCGCCGCAGGCTCATACTCAAGGTCTACCCCGTCATAGGACATGAGCGCCTTGTACTGGCGGGTCATGGCGTTCTTCGGCTCGGTGAGTATGCGCACAAGGTCGTCGCGCCTGAGGCTCTGGAGCGTTGCGATGACAGGCAGACGGCCGATAAGCTCCGGGATAATGCCGAACTGGAGCAGATCGTGCTGCTGCACCTGCGCCATGATCTCACCGACGTCGCGTTCGGTGCTGCTGGTGATATCCGCGCCGAAGCCCATAGTCTTCTTATTGGTGCGCTTCTCGATGATCTTATCAAGCCCGTCGAACGCGCCGCCGCATATGAAGAGTATATTGGTGGTGTCCACCTGTATGAACTCCTGATGCGGGTGCTTGCGCCCGCCCTGAGGGGGAACGTTTGCGATCGTGCCTTCAAGCAGCTTGAGCAGCGCCTGCTGCACGCCCTCGCCGGAAACGTCTCTGGTTATAGAGGTGTTCTCGCTCTTGCGGGCGATCTTGTCTATCTCGTCGATATAGATGATGCCCTTCTCGGCGCGCGCAACGTCAAAGTCCGCCGCCTGAAGCAGCTTGAGGATCACGTTCTCGACATCCTCGCCGACGTAGCCGGCCTCGGTAAGGGTCGTGGCGTCGGCTATCGCAAAGGGCACGTCGAGCATCTTCGCCATCGTCTGGGCAAAAAGGGTCTTGCCGCTGCCGGTGGGGCCGATGAGCAGGATGTTGCTCTTCTGAAGCTCGACATCGCTCTTCGCGGAATGGAGGATACGCTTATAGTGGTTATATACCGCAACGGCCAGAACTATCTTCGCGCGTTCCTGACCGATAACATACTGATCCAGATTTTCCTTGATCTCTTTCGGCTTCGGCAGCCTTTCGAGAGCGAGGGGAAGCCCGTCATAGCCGGGCACGGTCTCGGTCTCGTCATACTCACCGACTATGCTCATGCACATACGCACACAGTCATCGCAGATATAGCAGTTGTTATTGCCGGCGATCAGGCGATTGACCAGCGACTGCGGCTTGCCGCAAAAGGAGCAGCGGATGCTCCGTCTGTCTTCATTCTTTGCCATAAAAACTCCTGTCCCTGCATCCGTATGCACAGCATACGGCGCAGTATAAAGTATGGGGGAACAGCTATTGTCCCCCCATAACGGTAAAATCAGCGCTTGTAGATTACCTGATCGATAAGGCCGTATTCCTTTGCTTCCTCGGCGGTCATGAAATGGTCGCGCTCGCAGTCGGCTTCGATGGTCTCAACGCTCTTGCCGGTGTTCTCGGCAAGGATCTTATTGAGGCGCTTCTTGATCTTAAGTATCTGCTCTGCCTGGATCTGTATATCAGTGCACTGACCCTGACTGCCGCCGGAGGGCTGGTGGATCATGATCTCCGCATTCGGCAGGGCAATACGCTTGCCCTTTGCACCGGATGAGAGGAGGAACGCGCCCATCGAGGCTGCAAGGCCGACACATATCGTGGACACATCGGGCTTGATATACTGCATAGTGTCATATATCGCAAGGCCTGCGGTAACGCTGCCGCCGGGGCTGTTGATATAAAACTGTATGTCCTTATCGGGATCCTGCGCTTCAAGATACAGAAGCTGCGCTACGATCAGGCTGGCGGTAGTGTCGTTCACTTCCTCGGAAAGCATAATGATGCGGTCATTAAGCAGTCTGGAAAAGATGTCATACGAACGCTCGCCGCGGCTGGTCTGTTCTACAACATAAGGTACTAAACTCATTGTATTAAACTCTCCTTCAAAATATCAGCATCCAAGAGAGCATATCCTTATTCCCTGAGAATTATTCTGCCTTGGGCTCTTCTGCTGCGGGTTCAGCGGCTTCGGCATTCTCGGTCTCCTCGGCAGCCTTCTCAGCCTTGGGAGCTCTGGGCTTTCTGGCCTTCTTGGGCTTCTCTTCGGTCTCGGCCTCGGCAGCCTTGACCTTGGCGCTGTCAACGATGAGGTTGGTCGCCATTTCCTTGAGCTGCTCTGCCTTTATGAAGGCTTCGCCAAAGTAGTTCTTGAGCTGGTCGGCAGTGGCCTTGACGTCCTCGGAGACTTTGTTGAGATATTCATTGAAGGCTTCCTCGGTGACTTCGAGCTTCTCCTCGTCCTTGATCTTGTCGAGCAGCAGGTCGGTCTTGACCTGGAACTCGGCTGCGGGACGGATGTTGTTCTCGACGACCTCATCAGACAGACCCATCATCTCCTTGAGGTTCTCAAGGGGAACGCTGAGGTCGGTCATGCCGAAGTTGGAGGCATAGTCACGGATGGTCTGCTCGACCTTTTCGAGGATCATGCACTCAGGGATCTCAGCCTTGAGGTTGTTGACGGCCTGCTTGAGGACGTTGGCACGGAAATCGTTCTCGGCCTCGTCCTTCCTGCGCTTCTCAAGATCCTCGCGCAGGCTGGTCTTGTACTCGTCAAGAGTATCGAACTCGGAAACATCCTTTGCGAACTCATCGTCCAGCTCAGGAAGCTCAGGAGTGGTAATGCCGTTGAGCTTTATCTTGAAAACGACGGCCTTTCCGGCAAGCTCAGGAGTGTAGTTCTCAGGGAAGGTGATGTCGATATCCTTCTCCTCGCCGATCTTCATGCCGACGATCTGATCCTCAAAGCCGGGGACGAAGGAGTTGGAGCCAAGCTCAAGAGAGTAGCCCTCGGCCTTGCCGCCGTCGAAACGCTCACCGTCAAGGTAACCGTCAAAGTCGATGTCGACAGTGTCGCCCAGTTCGGCGGCGCGGTCATCAATGTCGATCATGCGGGCGTTGCGCTTGCGGACGGAGTTGAGCTCATTGTCAACATCCTCATCGGAAACGCTCTCATCCTTGCGTTCTGCTTCGAGACCCTTGTACTGGCCGAGAGTGACCTCAGGGTAAAGGGTAACTTCAAAGGTATAGGAAGCGGTGCGGTCATCGGTCACGTTCACATCTACGATGGACGGGGTGCCGACCATGCGCAGCTTGGACTCATCAAGGCCGAACTCGAATGCCTTGGGGGCGAGCTCGTCCATAGCGTCCTGATAGAAGACCTCTGCGCCGTACATGCCCTCAACGACAGCGCGCGGAGCCTTGCCCTTGCGGAAGCCGGGAATATTTATTGAAGCCTTGTTCTTGAGGTATGCGCCGTTGACTGCGGATTCAAACTCGGCAGCGTCGGACTCTACCTGAAAAGTGGCGGTCTTATTTTCTTTGTTTTCTACGTTCTTCAGAATCATGGTTGATTTCCTCCTCTTTATGTGTCTGCACGCACTCGTCTATGATAGCAGAAACTTACAGTAAAATCAATGACAAATTATTTAATAAAGCCTAATATGGCAGCTTCACAGGGGTAAAATCCACGAAATCTGCCGACACGAGCTTAAACTCAGTCCCGTCGCGCCAGCCGTTGAAAGCGTATGCGCAGCCTTTGCCGTGGATATGGCCGTAGCAGCACAGGCGGACTTCATAGCTTTTGAGCAGCTCGAGTATCTCCTCGCAGCGGTAGCTCTGAAACAGCGGCGGATAATGCAGGAACACAAGCTTTTTCTTATCCCCCGCCGCCTTGAGCGAGGCTTCAAGGCGCATGATTTCACGGCGCATGATCTTCGCGTCATGTTCGCCGCCCTTCTCCTCCTCATAAAACCAGCCGCGCGTACCGCAGATCGCGTACTCGCCATAGTCAAAGCTGTTATTATAAAGGATGTCTATGGTGGTTATCCCGTTCTGTGCAAAGAACCTCTTCGCCTTTGCGGCAGTGCTCCACCAATAGTCGTGATTGCCCTTCAGGATTATCTTTTTTCCGGGCAGAGCGTCGATAAAAAGGAAATCCTCCTTCGTCTCTTCGATACCCATACCCCAGCTTATATCGCCGCATATAACAGTGAGGTCGTCATCCCCGACTATCGAAAAACCGTCCTTCAATTTTTGCGCGTGGTTCTTCCACTTTTCTCCAAAGATGTCCATGGGCTTGTCCTTGGCAAGGGAAAGATGCGTGTCTCCTATTGTGTAAAGCGCCATAGGCAGAAAATGTCCTCCGAATAAACAGGGCTTGGGTGCAGATAATAATACCGTTTCCAACAAGGAACGGAGGTTATGAACATGAGCGATAAGAAAACCAAGAATGTCATCCCCGGCGTCGGCTGCGACGTCACAGGCTGCAAGTACAACACCGTTGACTGCAGATGCAGCGCAGAAAAGATCAGCGTCCAGAACGAGAAGGCAAGCACCAAGGGCGAGACCTACTGCTCCACCTTCTGCCCGCGCGGCTGCTGCTGAGCAGCGTCAGGCCTGCGCTCCGCGGGGTGGAAAGCTCCACCCCGCGGCATGGCCGCGTACATATTCTCTTATTGAAAAGCGTCCTCAAGATGGTTTATCTTCGGGAAGAGCGTTCTCTCCCCGAACGGTGCGTATATCTCGATCACGTCAAAGCGCGGCTGAAGCTCCGTCCGGTGCGAGGCGAGCCAATATTCGGCGGTCAGGATCACACGCCGCTGCTTTGCCGGTGTCACAAATTCGCGCGCTTCGGCAAAGTCCGCGTCCCGGCGCAGCTTCACCTCAACAAAGGCAATGATGATGCCGCGCCGCGCGATGATGTCTATCTCCCCCGAACGGCAGCGGAAGTTGCGCTCAAGGATAGCATACCCTTTGCCGCGCAGATATTTCGCAGCGCGCTCCTCTCCCCATGCGCCAAGCTCCCGTCTTTCCATCAGTGCATTTTCCTCAGAAAGCTTGGGCGGTGCTCAGGCGACGGGCCGTATTCTCTGAGCGCTTCATAGTGCAGCTTTGTACCGTAGCCCTTGTGCTGCTCGAAATGATACTGCGGGTACTTCTCCGCAAGGGTGAGCATGTATCTGTCACGGCTGACCTTCGCGAGGATCGACGCGGCGGCGATGTCTGCGCAGCGTGAGTCCCCCTTTACAATGCAGCGGCTCGGCATAGCTATGCCGGTGCTGCGGTTGCCGTCGATAAGAGCGAGCTCCGGCGCGGGGTCGAGCTTTGCGATAGCGCGGTTCATCGCGAGAAAGGTCGCGTTCAGAATATTGAGCTCTTCTATTTCTTCGACCGTGGCCGAAGCAATGCCGCAGCTCAGCGCACGCTCAGTGATAACGTCAAAGAGCTCTTCGCGCTTTTTCTCGGTCAGCTTCTTGGAGTCGTTAAGGCCGTCAATGACAGCGTCCCGCGGGAGAATAACAGCTGCGGCATACACCGGCCCCGCCAGCGGCCCGCGTCCGGCCTCGTCAACGCCGCAGATAAGGCTGAAGCCCTCGGCGTAAATTTCGTTTTCCAGTTCCCAAAGCTCAGTCATTCGGTGCCTCCAGGGTCAGGCGGCCAAGCTTGCCCTCATGGTATTCCTTGAGCAGAGTGTTAGCCATTCTCTCAATGTCATACTCGCCGCGTGAAACGAGAAAGCCGCGCTTTTTCGCCGCCTGCTCAAGCAGCTCATAGCCGTTGAGCTCAGGGTCAGGCTCTATCTTATAGCGCTCACGCAGAGCGTCCGGGTACATATCGTGCAGGCGGAGCATGAAGTTTGCGCCGAGCGTCTCCTTATCGAGCACGTCCGCCTTGATGGCGTTCGTGATAGCCAGCATCTCGCCGACCTCCTGACTGTCAAACTTCGGCCAGAGTATGCCCGGAGTATCGAGCAGGTCAAGCCCGGTGTCGATGCTTATCCACTGACGGCCGCGCGTTACGCCAGGTTTATCCCCGGCTATCGCAGCCTTGCGCTTTGCGACCTTATTGATAAACGTCGACTTGCCGACGTTCGGTATACCGAGGATCATCACTCTCAGCGGGCGGCCGACCTGTCCTTTCGCTTCGTACTCCTTCAGCTTATCGCGGAGGAGCTCCCGTATCGCCGGGACAAAGCCGTTCACTCCCCTGCCGCTCTTCGCGTCGGTCTCAAGGATAGCAAGCCCCTGCTTCTGGAAGCTCTTCTTCCATCGCGCGGTCAATTCCGGATCCGCAAGGTCGCTGCGGTTGAGGATGACAAGGCGCGGCTTGCCTGCGGCGAGCCGGTCTATATCAGGGTTCCGGCTGGAGAACGGGATACGCGCGTCAAGTATCTCGCACACGGCGTCAACAAGCTTGACGTTGTCCTCGATCATCCGCTGCGCCTTCGTCATGTGGCCGGGGAACCACTGGATGTTCATTTTTTCGTAGCCGTTTTCCATCATTTTATAACTCTGAACTCGGAGAGCGGGTATATGACCATATACGCCTTGCCGAGGATCAACCGTGTATCTACCATGCCTATTTCGGTTTTTCTGCTGTCGGTGGACATATTGCGGTTATCGCCCATCACGAACACGCAGCCCTCCGGGACAGTCTTGGGGCCGATGAAGTCTTCCTTGGTCTTGGTGAGCTCCGCGATATAGTCCTCCTGAATAGGCTGACCGTCAATGTAGACGATGCCCCTGTCGAAATCTATATTGATCTCCTGCCCCGCAACAGCGATCACACGCTTCACCAGAGCCTTATTGGGGTTATACTCGTCCTTTTTGAACACGACCACATCCCCGACCTTCGGCTTATAGAACAGCCCAGAGACAAGCATCTTGTCGCTGTTATTGAGCGTCGGGTTCATCGATGTGCCGACGACATCGATAATGCGCACAAAGAACGCAAAAAAAACAACGCATATTATAAGCGCCACTATGAGGCACTGCACCCAGTCATACATATCCTTGCCGGAGGCTTCGATATCCGGCACCTCGGCAGTCTGTGCTTTTCTTTTCTTTCTGCTCATGACGATCTCCATTTCCATAAAGATTCATTATATTAT
Source organism: uncultured Oscillospiraceae bacterium (assembly GCA_934591725.1). Classification (GTDB taxonomy): domain Bacteria; phylum Bacillota; class Clostridia; order Oscillospirales; family Oscillospiraceae; genus Limivicinus. The sequence continues at coordinate 14,624 of CAKTPR010000029.1, read as the reverse complement.
ACACCAGAACGCACAAACGGGCAACAGTTTTTCAGGCTGTCAAAGAACCTTTGGTTCTTTGACAAAAAAGATTGCGCTCCGCTCGCGCCTCGCGAGCTCGACACTCACTTCGCGAGAAGTATTTTTGCCGAGGTACACGCCCCCGGCAAAAATGGATTTGATTTATTTTTTGCCTGCGGGCAAAAAACTCTGCGAGGCTTTTTGTCAGCCTGAGTTGTTATCTTCTGCCGCACACATCTCTGTGCTATTTCCCGCTCTCGTCTTCCAATGCATCGCGCAGCTTTTCAAGAGCTTTCTTTTCAATGCGCGACACATACGAGCGGGATATCCCGCATAGCTGCGCCGTCTCGCGCTGAGTCTTGGGCGCCCCTCCGCCTATGCCGTAGCGCAGGCGTATGATCTCCGCCTCGCGCTCGTCGAGCGCCTTATCTATATATTCCCTGAGGCTCCTGCACAGCTCCATGCTCCCGACGCGCTCGGCCATGTCGTCATCCTGCGCCACAACGTCCATAAGATACAGGCCGTTGCCCTCGCCGTCAACGTCCAGTGCTTCCGACAGGCTGACGTCCGCCGCGGTCTTCTTCTGGCTGCGAAAGTGCATCAGGATCTCATTTTCAATGCACCTGCTGGCATAAGTTGCAAGGCGGACGCCCTTATCCGGTTTATAGGTATTGATGCCCTTTATCAGCCCGATTGTGCCGATGGAGATAAGATCGTCAATGTCCTCGTTCTGATAGTACTTCTTGATTATGTGCGCGACGAGACGCAGGTTGTGTTCTACAAGCGTGTTCCTCGCATCTATGTCCCCGGCCTGCCAGCGTTCAAGGTACTCGCGCTCCTCTTCCTTGCTCAGCGGCTTCGGGAAGGAGTCCGCCGGTGACAGGCGCAGCATCAGCAAAAGCGTTTTCATCAGAAGCACAAACGCGCATTCAAGCATTTCATCACCCCTGATAAGCTTATTCCGACACTGAATGTCCTAATTCTATACAGCCTGACCTTAATAAGTCTGCTTTCCGTCTTGCACTATTTCTCTTTTCTGCTATAATACTGACACATTGAAATCGGAGGTACGGTATGAACAATTTTATTCCTTATGAAAAGCTCTCCAAAAAGAAAAAGCGTGAGCTTGACAATTCCCGCCGCGGCACTTGGGGCGAGCTGAACCCGGTCACGCGCAGACCAATCCCCTCAAAAGCGTATAACAGAAGCAAAGCACGAAAGTGGAACTATGATGATTCCTCTTCCGTGCTTTGTGCTTTATATTCCGCTTCAGGCTTTATCGTCCGCGGCCGCCAATCACTTCATTGCCGCTTCGACTTCACTGCGCTCCGGTACGCTTGAAATGCCGCCGGCTCTGGTGGTCGAAAGTCCCGCCGATGTACACGCGAAGGAAACGATTTTTTCAAGCTCCCCTGCGGTCAGCTTCTCCGGTACGCCGCCCGCTTTCAGCAGCCCATACATCGCAGAGCCGCCGAAGATATCGCCCGCTCCAGTCGTGTCCTTCACGGCTATGCCGCTGAGCGCCTTGACAAACCCGGAGGCCGTCTTCGTACTGTAATAACAGCCTTCCGCCCCGCAGGTGACATAGACGAGCCTGACGCCGAAGCTGTCTATGATATGCTTTGCCGCCGCTTCCGTGGCAAGACCGAACAGGAACTCCGTCTCCTCATCACTGATCTTGACTATGTCCGCGTGCTGGAGTCCCCACAGCATCTGACGCTTCGCTTCCTCCAGATCGTCCCACAGGGGTTTTCTGAGATTTGGGTCGAAGCTGATGAGCTTTCCATGCCCGGCAGCGTACTCAACTGTTCTGTACGTTGCGTCCCGCGCAGGCTCATCCGTCATGGACAGGGTGCCGAAGTGCAGCGCCTTTGAAGCGTCTATCACACCGAGGTCGATCTCATCAAAGCGGAGCTGCGTATCGGCTCCGGGCTTGCGCGCGAAGGAAAACTCACGGTCGCCGCTGTCGTCCAGCGTCACAAACGCAAGCGTCGTGAACACATCGTCTGACACGAGCATACCGCGCGTGCCTATCCCCGCGCCTTTCAGCGTCTTGATAAGCAGTCTGCCGAAAGCGTCATTGCCGACCTTGCCGATCATAGCGGTCTTTGCGCCGAACTTCGTCAGCGCGGCAAGATAATTTGCCGGCGCGCCGCCGGGGTGCGCCGCCATAGTCGGGTAGCCGTCCGCATCCGTCGTAAGACAGGTAAAATCAATAAGCAGCTCGCCGAGCGCCGCAACATCATACATAGCTCATTCTTCCCCTATCGTAATATACCACGTGTTCTCATAGCTGCCGTGTCCGGGGAGATGTATCAGGTCGCCCTTGCAGGCAAAATCCTCGATCACACCGTCACGCGCGGGCAGGGACACCCACGGCTCGACGCAGACATAAGGCGCAGCCTTGCGCTCTGCATGCCAGAAGCCGACATAAGGCATCTGCGGATAGCTGACGGTCACATAGCGCTTGGTCTTATCCGAGGCGATGGTGACGCTCTTCGCCATGTTTTTAAGGACTATGGCGTCATGGTCGAACAGGTCATGGTGAAGCCTGATGACCTGCCCGTCCTCAAGCTCATAGCGCTTATCGGTTCCGCTCACAAGAAGCTCGGATGAGAAGCCGACTCTGTCAGGCTCGCAGGGCTGCGAGAAGCGCAGATAGTAATCCTCAAAGGCAGTCCCCTCCTTGAGCGGAACATTGAAGCCGGGATGTCCGCCGAGGCCGAAGTGCAGCATTTCATCCGCCGGGTTATCCACGGTATACGTCACCTCAACAGTGTTTTCCTTGAGAGCGTATCTCACCTTAAACAGGAACGCAAAGGGAAACTGAGCGCGCGTGACCTCGTTATCGCGCAGGGCAAAGGTAACGCTGCTCTCCGTCTGCTCGGCAACTTCAAACTCGCAGGCTGAGGCAAAGCCGTGTATCTTCATCTGGTACGTACCGCCGTTCACGGTATAGGTCTTGTCCTTGAGCCTTGCCACAAACGGAAAGAGCACAGGGGCGCGTCCCTTCCAGTATCTTTCGTCGCCGTTCCAAAGATACTCCGTGCCCTTATATGAGGTGATGCTCTGCATCTGAGCGCCGAGAGTATCGGCGGTCAGCGTCAGCTGGTCGTTATGTATCGTGACTATCATTTACTCAGCCTCCGGGTATTCATTGCACAGCAGCCTGTACGGCGGCTCATCCTCTTCGATCTCAGGGAAGCGTCCAACCGGCGGATTGAAGCGGTTATCGGTGTTATCGTCATTGCACTGGCTGACCTCGCCGAGGAGCACAGGGCCGGTGCCGGGCTCGACGGTGAAATCATGGTACAGATACTGCTGGATATGGATGCTCTCGCCGGGGGTGAGCCGTATCTGCGTCCCGGCAGGGACGGTGTACGTCCTCCCGTCGGTGTGCACAGTCACGTCCGATTCATAGTCGATCTCCTCATCCGGCAGAGAATTATACACGCGGATCAGCACATTGCCGCCGCCGCGGTTTATTATATCCTCGGTCTTATACCAGTGGAAATGGTTCGGAGAATACTGGCTCTCTCTGAGATACAGCAGCTTCTCGGCGTACACCTTGGGGTACTTGTCCGCCATCTTGCGGCTGCCGTTCCTGATTGTGATGAGTGAAAAGCCGACCTTGTCAAAATCACCGAGACCGTAATCAGTAATATCCCAGCCGAGCATGCAGTCGCGCACCTCGTCATACTCATGGCCGATGTGCTTCCACTGTTCCGGCGTGAAGCCGCAGAACGGCGGCAGATAGCACTTGTACTCTGCGCACATTGCCTCCAGCTCTTTCAGCGCCTTGTTTATCTCACTGCGTTTCATATATGCACCTCCGCAATTGTTGTCGTGTAAGCCCTTGATATGTATCATGATGATATCGCAATGTGCAGTAGATGTCAAGAAAACCCGTCGGGCTTTTTGAGCAATCTGCATATATTCTTTCATGCAAACGCACACAACACCCGAACGATTTGTTTCGTTCGGGTGTTGTGTTATGTTATCCGAATTATGTTAACTTACTTTTTACCTTTTGCGAGCAGCTTGAGTATCTGCACGGCGTTCGCGGCAGCGCCCTTGCGTATCTGGTCGCCGCAGCACCAAAGGGTTATCGCGTCCTCATCCACGAGGTCGCGGCGCACTCTGCCGACCCATACGAGATCCTGATCGCTGGTGTCGAGCGGTGTCGGGTAATTGCGTCCCTGATAATCGTCGATAAGGCGCACGCCGGGATATGCCGCGATGGCAGCTCTGGCCTCGTCCAGCTCTATGCGGCGCTCGGTCTTGACCGTGACGGATATCGAGTGCGAGCGCATGACCGGCACGCGCACACAGGTGCAGGTGACCTTGAGCTCCGGGCGGTGGAATATCCTGCGCCCCTCGTTCTGCATCTTCATCTCCTCATCGGTATAGCCGTTTTCAAGCTCGTCGCCGATGTGGGGAATAACATTCAGGCAGATCTGCGTCGGGAAGGTGGAGTGCTCGGTCGGCTTGCCGGCAACAATGGCTTCCATCTGCCCCTGAAGCTCGGAGAAGCCCGCCTGCCCAGCACCGGAGACAGCCTGATAGGTGCTTGCGACCATGGCCTTGATCGGCGAGAGCTTAGCAAGCCCCGCCACAGCCATAAGGGTGATGATCGTAGAGCAGTTTGGGTTTGCGATAATGCCCTTGTTCTCAAAGGCGTCCGCGCCGTTTATCTCAGGGACGACCAGCGGTACGTTTTCATCGAGCCTGAAAGCTGAGCTGTTGTCGATATACACTGCGCCGCTCTTGACGATCGCCGGGGCAAAGCGCTTGGACATACCGTTCTTCACCGCGCCGAGGACATAGTCCATGCCCGCGAAGCTCTCGTCTGTCGCTTCCTCGATAAGAACGTCCTCACCGTGGAACTTTACATAGCCGCCCGCGCTGCGCGCGCTTGCAAGCGGAAGGAGCTTTGCGACCGGGATATCGTATTCCTCAAGAATTTTCAGCATCTCTCTGCCGACGGCGCCGCTTGCTCCGAGTATCGCTACATTGATCTTTTCCATTTCATTTCCTCCTTAACCGGCAAATCCGTCATACAGCACGCGGATGGCCGTCTCATAGTCCTTATTGTCTATACCAACGATTATCGAAAGCTCATCCGTTCCCTGAGCGATGGTGCGGATGTTGACGCCCGCGTCGCCGAGCGCCTTGAACAGCTTGCCGGATGTGCCGGGTCTGAACGGCATCTTGCGTCCGACCGCCGCGACAAGCGCGATATCGTCCTGCTGGCTGATATCGTCAGGGTGGCAGGCCTTCTGAAGGTCGCCCATGAGCTGATATATGCTCTCGCCAAGCCCGGCGCTCGAAGTCACGAGCGCGAAGGAATCCAGCCCCAGCGCGATGTGCTCTATCGGCGCATGGTAGCGTTCAAAGACCTCCAGTGCCTGACGGAGCGTGTGGCTGGTGTGCATATCATGCTTCTGGAGCGTGATTATCGTGAAGTTCTTCCTGCCCGCGATACCGGTTATGAAACGGTCGTCGCTGTTCTCGCGGTCGATGTTCCCGACTATCATCGTTCCGGGATCCTGCGGGCGGTTGGTGTTCCTGATATTGAGGGGTATCCCCTTTTCGCGCACCGGCTGCACAGACTCCTCATGCAGCACCGTCGCACCCATGAAGGCAAGCTCGCGAAGCTCGGCGTAGGTTATCTTTTTGATAGGCTCGGGGTTATCGACGATGCGGGGATCAGCCATAAGTATACCGGATACATCCGTCCAGTTTTCGTACACATCGGCATTTACGGCAACTGCCGCAAGTGAGCCGGTTATGTCGCTGCCGCCGCGGGTCATGACCTTTATCTTGCCTGTGCTCACGCGCCCGTAAAAGCCGGGGATGACTATCCTGCCGTACTTCTCCGCAGCTTCGGCGATAAGGGCATAGCTGCGTTCATAGTCTATGCTGCCGTCAAAGGAAAAAATCACGCAGTCAGCAGCGTCGACAAAGGTGTAGCCCAGATACTCGGCCATGAGCCTTGAGGTGAAATACTCCCCGCGCGACACGAGCAGGTCGACAGGCGTGTCCTTGCTCAGCGTGCGCTCAAGCTCCTTGAGCTCTGCCTCGACGTCATAGCTCAGTCCCAGCTCATCGCGTATCTCGGTAAGGCGCTGCTCGATGGTGCTGAAGATATCGCTGCATGAAACGCCGTAATTGAGGTGCGCATGACACAGGTACAGCAGGTCGGTCAGCTTATGGTCGTCGGCATTTCTCTTGCCCGCCGCCGAGACGACAACTACCCGTCGCTCCGGGTCGGCTTCGACTATCGCCCTGACCTTTTTGAATTGCTCGGCTCCCGCGACGGACGAGCCGCCGAATTTTGCGACTTTCATTCTTATTCCTCCACTGCGGAAAAGAATATCTCCGCGCCGTTTTCTCTCTGCTTTGCGGCGAACGCGTGCATGGATGCGACGCTGACCGGCTCCGTGATAACTCTCGCGACGCCGTTTTCAGCCGACGCCGATTTGACCGGAAGCTCCGCTGCAAGCTTTTCGGGCAGACGCACATAGTACGAATGCACACAGCCCTCGTTGTCCGCCGCACAGCGGACGCAGCCCGCGCCGAGCATTTCGCGCTCGCCGCGCAGGACGCAGCTCAGATCGCGCAGCACAGCCGACGCCGTCGGCCAGCGCCCTGCGCCCTGACCGATCATGACTATATCGCCGGAGTCCTCGCCGTGGTACCTTGCGAGGTTAAAGTTATCGAGCACGGAGCACTCAGGCGCCGCCGCTGTGAACAGCACAGGCTCGACATAAGCGTACACTCCGCCGTCCGTTCTGCCGCCGCGTGCAAGGAGACGGCAGGTAAGGCCGCGCTTTTTGATATCCGCGACGTCCGCCGCGGTGAAGCTCTCAATACCCTCGCGGTCAAGCCCCTCATCGGGGAGCGCATCAAAGCCTACCGCGCAGCCGAGCATGATCTTTCTCAGTGCGTCAAGCCCGGAAACATCCGCCGTCGGATCAGCCTCGGCATAGCCGAGCTTCTGCGCGTCCGAGAGCGCTGCGCCGTAATCAAGGCCGCGGCGCTGCATGGCGTCGAGCATATAGTTCGTCGTGCCGTTGAGGATGCCGCCAAGGCTCTCTATCCTGTCGCTGAGCACCGCGAGCGAGAGGTTATGCAGGAACGGCACGCCGCCGCCGCAGGCCGCGCTGAACAGGAACGCCGCGCCGTGCTCTCTCGCGATCTCCGCAAGCTCTATGCCCTTGGCCGCAACGAGCGCCTTGTTCGATGTAACAACGTGCTTGCCCGCCTTGAGCGCCATCGCGCAGTAGCTGAACGCGGGCTCTACCCCGCCCATGACCTCCGCGACCGCGCCGACAGATGCGTCGGACACTATCGCGTTCATATCCGCGACCTTCCAAGGCTCGTTATCCTTTCCGGGTCTGACAAGCACAGGCCCCGGTTCAAGTCCCTTGCTGTGGGCGAGCATACCATAAACGCCCTGACCGACAGTACCAAATCCTAAAACTGCAACTTTCATTTCTTTATCCTCCATGTCCGTTTTTCGCAGACACATGTTTTTCTAGCAGCGACAGTGTAGCACAAGTCGACATGAAATACAAGCCCCGTTGCCCTATGCCAATTACATAAACTTTTCTACCCGCTGCGGCAAAAATCTATGCTCTTTTACCACGCCGCAGCTTCTTATAATCCTTTGTATATTATGTAAACAATATTATGTAAATCTTGTTGAGTATCCGCAGCGGCGGCAAAGCTCCTCTGCCGCCTGCCTTTGCGAGAAGCCGTCGTATATTCTGCGCGCTCTTTCGGTTGACATAATACAAGAAAGCTCGTCCTCAAACAGATTGCCAAGCTCTATGTCGCCCTCGTGATCAAGGCAGCACGGCACAACAGTCCCGTCGCACAGCACGCCTATCTGATCGCGCAGCCCGCGGCAGAAGCGCTGCGCGCCTGTGTCCTCCGCGCTCATGTCCGGCCAGTCGAAGCGCTCGCCCGGCTGGAGCAGTACGCGCTCCGCGATGTACCGGCTGCCGCGGCTGTCTCGCCACGGCTTCGGAAAGCGCGCTTCAAGCACTGCTTCGATCCGCGGGTTCAGACTGTCGAGTCCGTTTTTGTTCCAGAGGCGCAGTACACACTGCTTCCCCGCTGCGGACATCTTCGCCGCAAAATCCGCGCACAGCCCGATATATTCATCCGGTTCCTCGGCGCTGTTCCCCTCAAAGGATTGCAGCGAAACATTCACCTTGTACACCGCCGTTGAGGAGATGAGCAGTTCACCGCGTCTATCGAGCAGCGTTCCGTTCGTCGTTATTATGACGCGGAAGCCCTGCCGCGCGGCTATATTAAGTATTTCCTCAAGCTGCGGGTGCAGCAGCGGCTCGCCCATAAGGTGCAGGTAGAGATACTCCACGTGTCCGCGCAGCTTCCGGGAGAGCGTTTCAAACTCCTCAGGGGTCATGAAGCGCCTTTCGCGGCGCGTGCCGGGGCAAAAGCTGCACGAGAGATTGCAGATGTTCGTAATTTCAAGATAGGCTTTTTTCAGCATACACTCACCTGAAAGCTCACGCGTCCGTATCCGGCATGGCCGAACACGGACGCGGTGTTTATTTACCTACATTTATTATCTTGCGCATCGGTTCGGGCGCGATCTTTACGACCTTTCTGTCGTATGTCAGCAGGCCGTTGAGCTCATCCTCAACGTCACTCAGCTGCGTATACACCGCCGCCGAAAGCCCCTGCAGCTTTGCCGGGCCGATCTCCGTCTGATACAAGTCCTCAAGCGCCGCCTCAAGCTGGAACGGCATCTCGAACTTCTTATAGCCGAAGTATTTATTATTGTAGCAGTGTCCCGGCACCTGATGGCTGTATCCGCCGAACTCGCTCAGCAGCACCGCGCGGCCCTTCTTATCAGGCTTGAAGCGGTACTTCCTGAAGTACACGTGCAGGCTCTGCACATTGCCGATACCCTGATCATGCCAGCCTGAGGCGTGGTCGATAACGCGGGTCTTGTCCATGGAGCGGACAAAGTCGTACATCTTCCTTGCGTCGAACTGACCCCAGCCCTCGTTGAAGATGACCCACATACAGATGCACGGGCAGTTGTACAGATGGTTCACAAGCTCGCCGAGCTCCGACTTGAACTGTGCGCGCCCCTCGCTGTCGCTCCGGGCAAAGAGGGCGTGTGCCGAGTCGTTCAGATGTATGCCCGTCACGAGCGGCGCGGAGATGATGACCGGGTTATAGCGCCGTCCGCCGTTCGGCATATCCTGCCAGACGAGCATACCGAGCCTGTCGCAATGGTAGTACCAGCGCAGCGGCTCGACCTTGATATGCTTGCGCAGCATATTGAAGCCCATCGCCTTGGCGGTGCTGATATCGTAGATAAGCGCCTCATCCGTCGGTGCGGTATAGAGTCCGTCAGGCCAGTAGCCCTGATCGAGCAGACCGTTCTGGAAGTATGGCTCGTTATTCAGGAACAGCCGCGGCACTCCGTTTTTGTCCTTTGCGACGGCTATCTTGCGCATCGCAAAATAGCTGAACACCTCGTCCTCCCCGCAGCTTACGCTGAAGCCGTAGAGCTTTGGGTTCTCCGGGCACCACGGCTCAAAGCCCGGCACGGGGATCTCCGCCGGGAGCGGATAGTCCTGCCCGTCAAAATGCGCGTATGCCTGCTCGTCTCCCCTGACGTCGGTCTCGACCGTGACCGAAGCCTTGTCAATATCCGGGGTGATGCGCAGTGAGCGAATGTACGTCTCCGGTACGGCTTCGAGCCACACCGTCTGCCATATACCGCTCTGCGGAGTGTACCATATACCTCCGCGCTTTGAGCTCTGCTTGCCGCGGGACTGGAAGCTTCTGTCGGTATCGTCGGTCACTCTGACGGTGATCTGGGCATAGCCGTCCTCAACAGCGTCGGTGATATCCGCCTCGAATGGCAGATAGCCGCCGGTGTGCCGCGCGACCTGCGTGGAGTTCACCCACACCGCCGCACACTGATCGACCGCACCGAAGTGCAGCAGCAGGCGCTTACCGGAAAACTCCGCCGGTATCTCGACCTCTCTGCAATACCACAGGTATTCCCCGCTCTTCAGCGCTCTGCCGACGCCGGACAGCTCCGTCTCCGGTGAGAACGGCACGGTTATCTCGCCGTCATACTCAGCCGGTCTCCTGCTGCTGTCCGTAAAGGCATAGAGCCACGGGCCGTTCAGGTTCAGCCAGCTGCGTCTCGCCAGCTGCGGGCGCGGGTATTCGGGAAGCGGAGCGTTGATATCAACGCTGTCTGTCCAAGGGGTCTTCATCTCAGAACAGGCCGGGGAAGCCGCCCATGCCGCTCTGAAGCTTGCTCATGGCCTTGTTGGTCTCATCGTCAGCAAGCTTGATAGCGCCGTTGACCGCCGCAAGGATCAGATCCTGAAGCATCTCGACATCGTCGCTGTCGACAACATCGGGGCTTATTTCTATGCTGTGGAGCTGGCGGGTGCCGATCATCGTCGCCTTTACTGCGCCGCCGCCTGCCGTAAACTCAAACTCCTTGGTCTCAAGCTCCTGCTGCATTTTCAGGAAATCCTGCTGCATCTTCTGAGCCTGTCTCATCATGTTCATCTGGTTGCCGCCGCCGGGATATCCGCCGCGAAATCCGCCTTTTGCCATTTTTATATCCTCCGTTTTTATTATTTACTATTTATATTCTTATATGAATTTTACTTCCTTGAACTGTTTCAGCTCATCCAGACTGCGCTGGGGACGCGGCTCGTCGTGCAGCTCCGAGAGCAGAGCGTGTATCTCCCTCCCCGCGAGCGCCGTCGCCGCCTCCGAAAACTTTGCGAGCACGTCCTGCCTGTTGAAGCGTCCGTAGAGAAAGCCGGGAACGACCTCTATACGCAGTGTGCCGTTTTCTATCTTTCCCCTCACGGAAGCGCTGTCGTCCAATCTCAGCTTTATATCCATCGGGAGCACACCCGCAGCCTTTGCGCAGATATCCTTCCATGTCGGCTCCCCTGCCGGTGCGTCCGCTTTGGGCTGGGCTTCCGGTTCGGGCGCGGGCTGAGTTTGCCCGGTACGCTGAACGAAGCTGTCCTCAGGCTGCTCCTCCGCAAACATCTCCGGGTCGAGGTCATCCTCCTCCGGGATGTATGCTTCTTCTCTCCGCCGCGGGGGCTCCGGCTCATAGCGTTCCGGTTCCTCTTCGGCGTGCACGGGTGCCGGGCGTGTGTCCTCACGCACGGGGGTAAAGCTTCCGCTGCTCAATTGCAGCTCCAGCCGCGATATTCTCGCCCGCAGCTCCGCTATGCTCTCGCCCATTGTATTGTCGCACAGTGAGACGAGACACAGCTCCGCGGTCGTCTTGGGGCTGGTGCTCTCGCGCATGGACGCGGTATACTTCTGCACAGTCTCCATCGCGCAGATTATCTCCTCGGTCGTCATGCGTCCCGAAAGCTCACCGAGCGTCGTATCGTCATAGCCGCCTGAGATAAGGCTGCGCGCGCCCTTGGGGGCGACGTGCGTCATAAGTGTGTCGCGCAGCAGGCCGGACAGCTCCGTTAGGAGCGTGGCCGGGTCTTTGCCGTCCATCCACATGGAGTTGAAATCCCGCAGCGTTTTGTCGGTATCATGGTCAAGTATGCCGCCCATCAGCTGCGCCGTGCGCCGGTTGCCGGCAAGCCCCATCGCGTTGTAAACGACTTCAAGGTCTATCGTCTCGCTCGCCGAGCACTGGTCGAGCAGGCTCAGCGCATCGCGCACGCCGCCGTCTGCAAGCCGGGCGATTAGCTCCGCCGCCTCGTGGCTGAGTTTGAAGCTTTCCTGCTTTGCGATGTATTCAAGGTACTCGGCAATGTCCGGAGTGTCGATACGGCGGAAGCTGTGCCGCTGGCAGCGCGAAAGAATCGTCGCCGGGACCTTCTGCAGCTCCGTCGTCGCGAGGATGAACATCAGATGCTCCGGCGGCTCCTCAAGAATTTTCAGCAGTGCATTGAACGCTGAGGCCGACAGCATATGGACTTCGTCGATAATATACACTCTCTTGCGCACGGAGGCCGGGGTGAACACCGCCTCTTCCCTGAGTGCGCGCACATTGTCAACACCGTTGTTGGACGCAGCGTCCAGCTCCACGACATCGAGCACCGAGCCGTCGCTTATCCCGCGGCAGGCGGGACACGCTCCGCAGGGGTTGCCGTCCACCGGATGCTCGCAGTTTACGGCCTTGGCAAGTATCCTCGCGCAGGTCGTCTTGCCGGTGCCGCGCGTGCCGATGAAGAGATAGGCATGGGAAAGTCTGCCTGTTCTGACCTGGTTTTTCAGCGTCTCGGTAATATGCTGCTGCCCGACGACCTGATCAAAGGTCTGCGGACGCCACTTGCGATACAGAGCCTGATACATGCTCTCCCACCTCTCCGGCACATAATGCAGTTATGGCTCTTGACAAGACTGCACACCCGACATCGAACAATGAACTATGTCCGTTACCCCGGCAGCCGGCTCAGACCCGGCAAACTCGCGGCACACGAAAAGCACCGCTTAATGCTGCTCGGTTCCCCGCCTGACATGGTTCGCGGGTTTCCGTTGCGCGAGACCGGATCGTCAACGCTGCTTACCGGAGTCAGACGACACAGAACATATCCTCAATCGGGAATTCGCCCCTGCTGTAGCGGATTGCAGGTTACAGGGCACCGCTGGCTCCCCGACTAGTGCAGCCTTGTCAAAAGCCACGGTCATACTATACTACAAAACTGAAATTTAATCAATCAAAATTTTTCCTTTACAAACGAAAAAAATGTGTTATAATGTATGAGCTGTCACTTGAGGGTACATTGAGTAATTTAATATGGGGGCGTAGCTCAGTTGGGAGAGCGTACGGTTCGCATCCGTAAGGTCAAGGGTTCGAATCCCTCCGTCTCCACCACGTCGTCGCAAGCTTTGTATCGCTTGCGACGACTTTTTATGCTTCGCATCAAAAGTCATCTCGCGCTCACTCACGCAGCGCAGGTCGAATCCCTCCTGTGAATTCTCTCCAAATGCCCACCGTAATTTCCAATAGAATTGCGATGGGCTTTTCATTGTGCAGGGTCGTATCTAATGGTATAATAAAATTAATAGAGGTGATAAAGCCGATGTTTCATTCTTTCAAAACTCAGGAAGAGCGCCGCGCCCGCAGCGGTTCTGCGTTCATAGAAATACAGTTCTGCGATATGCCGTTCAAAACACCCGTGAAAAATCTGGCGGCAGGCAGGCATATACAGCATTGGAGGAATGATTCTTTATATGTCCATGCTGACGATATTGACGCTTTCTATCAGAAATATAGCCGCATTTTTGACTGCGGCACTTACAATAACATGAAGACCGGAGTATTCGATCTATACGGCATCAATTATTATTCTCCTGCTTTGATCGATTCTATTTCAGAAAAGCTCAGCGAAGAGAAACCGGAGGAGTATGAAGCGCTGGCGGCGTGGCTGAGCCAAGCAAAAGCGCATAACGGGTTTTATATATTGGGGATATAGTAAAATGAAAATTTTCGTATCAAAGTATTGGCAGATCAACATACTTGTTTTTATTATCTTGGAATGCATGGGCATTATCGGAATAAGTTCCATGTGTATTCCAGACTTAAAAGAAGGCAGAATCGATATCATATCTCTTGCATACGGTTTGGGTGCTGTGGCCTTGGCTGCATTTTTACTGTTCAGGATGAGAAATGTGATGCAGTATGTGATTATTGGCAGCGGCTATGCAGTGACGCATACGGCAACTGGGAAAACTGTGTGCCAGGTTTGTCTTGATAAGCCTTTCTACTGTATCGTGGTAACTCTTGTTGTGGCGGTCGGAAGTACGCAGCAGTTTATTCTGCTTTCCAACGACACAATAGATGTCGATCTGATTCTGAGCATAAGCGGTCTGGCAACACTGTGCAATAAAATCAACAAAGAAAAAACGCAGGTGCTGCTCCCATATAATCAAAAGACCGCCAGCATTCTGAAAAATGAAAACTGTATAAGAGTTTAACCAAGCTGAAATTTGTGTAAGAGGAATACTATCTCTGATGCGCATAAAAAGGCTCCGGCGCCACAGACTAAATGTATCTTTACCATCAAGGAGCGGGATCTTCTATGATAGAACAGGATACGATAAAGCTGCTGCGCGAGTGCGACGCCGGTATCAAAATGGGCGTAGGCTCGATAGACGAAGTCCTCGGTCAGGTGCGCGGCAGCGAGCTAAGGCAGTGCCTGATAAAATGCAGGAACGAGCATGAAAAGCTTGCCGGTGAAATTCAGACGCTGCTGGCAGAATACCATGACAAGGGCAAGGAGCCGAGCCCGGTCGCAAAGGGCATGTCATGGATAAAGACCAACGCGAAAATGGGCATGGACGACTCTGACCAGACAGTGGCCGACCTTATGACGGACGGCTGCAACATGGGCGTCAAGTCCCTGAACATGTACCTGAATCAGTACAAGGCCGCAGATGAAGTCTCAAAGGATATCACAAAGCGGCTCATCAACCTCGAACAAAAGCTAACCGAGGATATACGGAAGTTCCTGTAAACGCACAGGCACCCTGTCCGAACCGGTGAAGTGACCCCAAAAAGTTAGAGAAAAAAGCCAAGAAGTAAATTATTCAAGCTACCGAAAGGGCTTGCTGCCTGT